>CAJUJW010000005.1 GCA_910586735.1 uncultured Oscillibacter sp.
CGCCGCGCCGCCGCGAAACAGTTTGCCGCCGATTGGCAGGGTAAAGGCTACGAGAAGGGCCACAGTCAGACCTTTTGGCTTTCTCTGCTCCAAAAGGTCTACGGGGTGGAGGAGCCGGACAAATTCATCACCTTTGAAGATCAGATCATGCTGGATCACACCAGCTTCATCGACGGTTTTATTCCGTCCACCCACGTCCTGATCGAACAGAAAAGCCTTGGGAAAGAGCTGAACAAGCCCATCAAGCAGTCCGACGGTTCCCTGCTGTCTCCGTTCCAGCAGGCCAAGCGCTACGCCGCCGAGCTGCCCTACTCCCAGCGGCCCCGGTGGATCGTCACCTGCAACTTTGCCGAGTTCTATGTCTATGACATGGAGCGTCCCACTGGCGACCCGGAGGTCATCAAGCTGTGCGACCTGGAAAAAGAATACTACCGCCTGCAATTCCTGGTGGACACCGGGGACACCAACATCAAAAAAGAGATGGAGGTCTCCCTGCAAGCGGGCGAGATCGTGGGCGTCCTCTACGACGCCCTGCTGAAGCAGTACAAAGACCCGGAGGCCGAAGACACGCTGAAAAGCCTGAACGCCCTGTGCGTCCGGCTGGTGTTCTGCCTGTACGCCGAGGACGCCGGTATCTTCGGCAGCAAGAGTATGTTCCACGACTATCTCCGGGATATTCCCGCCAGCGGCGTCCGCAAAGCATTAGTGGAGCTGTTCCGAACCCTGGATCAAAAGCCAGAGCAGCGGGACAAGTATCTGGCAGATGACAACCCGGCGCTGGCGGCGTTCCCCTACGTCAACGGCGGCTTGTTCAGCGACGAAAACATTGAAATTCCGCCCTTTACCGAGGAATTGAAAGCCCTCCTGCTGGAAAAGGCCAGCGGGGACTTTGACTGGTCGGCCATCAGCCCCACCATTTTCGGGGCGGTGTTTGAAAGCACCCTGAACCCGGACACCCGGCGCTCCGGCGGGATGCACTACACCAGCATTGAGAACATCCACAAGGTCATTGACCCGCTGTTCCTGGACGGCCTGCGCTCCGAGCTGGAGGAGATCAAGGAAATCGCCGTAGACAAGACCCGCAAGGTCAGACTGAGCGCCTTTCAGGCAAAATTGGCAGGGCTGACTTTTCTTGACCCGGCCTGCGGCTCGGGGAACTTCCTGACGGAGACCTACCTGTCCCTACGGAAGCTGGAAAACGAGGTGTTGCGGTGTTCCACCGACCAGATCAGTATGGATATGGAGGGCATCATCCAGGTGTCCATCGGCCAGTTCTACGGCATTGAGATCAACGACTTCGCCGCAACGGTAGCTAAGACTGCGCTGTGGATCGCAGAGAGTCAGATGATGAAGGAGACCGAGGACGTGGTGCATATGTCCCTGGACTTCCTCCCGCTGAAATCTTATGCCAATATCACTGAGGGAAATGCCCTGCATCTGGATTGGGAGAGCGTGGTGCCCAAGCAAGAGCTGAACTATATCATGGGGAATCCGCCGTTTGTGGGCTTCTCTTTGATGCAAGCAGAGCAAAAAGAAGATGTTGCACTTATTTTCCCTGGAACGAAAAATGTGGATTATGTTGCTTGCTGGTATATGAAAGCAATTAAATTCATTAAGGAGACAAACATTGAATGCTCTTTTGTTTCAACAAATTCAATTTGCCAAGGTGAAATTGTTCCCGTTTTATGGACAAAGTTATTAGCAGAAGGTATTACCATCAATTTTGCACACCGAACATTTGTGTGGTCAAGTGAAGCAAAAGCAAAGGCGGCTGTTCATTGTGTGGTTATTGGTTTTGCCATATTTGATAGAAGTTCAAAAATAATCTTCGATGGGAGCCAGCGGCGTGTAGCCAAAAATATAAATCCTTATCTGCTTGATAGTGACAATATCATTGTATACGCTCAGAGAAAGCCGTTTGGTAATGTGCCGACTATGGTTTATGGGAACAAACCCGCAGATGGAGGAAACCTAATTATTGAAAAGGTCGATTATGAAGATTTCATAGCAAGGGAACCAAATTCAGTGAAATATATTCGCAAATACGTTGGGGCAGTAGAATTCTTGCATAATGAGAGTAGATATTGTCTTTGGCTCAAAGGGGTTTCCCCAAAAGAGCTAAAAAGTATGCCATTAGTTATGCAAAGAGTTGCAAAATGTAAAGAAACGAGAAACAATAGCGTTGCTGCCGCAATACGGAGATTTGCTGAAACGCCGATGCTATTTGCCCAAATTACACAACCCGAAGAAAAATCATATATTATTGTCCCGGCTCATAGTTCAGCTTCTCGCAGATATATCCCATTAGGCTTTGTTGGCCCGGATGTTATTTCCAGTAATGCCGTTTTTATTATTCCTGATGCAACAATTTTCCATTTTGGTGTTTTAATGTCCAATGTCCATAACGCTTGGATGCGCCTAACCTGTGGACGGCTTAAAAGCGATTATAGGTATTCTAAAGAAATTGTCTATAATTGTTTTCCCTGGCCTACCCCTACCGATGCCCAAAAAGCCAAAATCGAGCAGACCGCCCAGGCCATCCTGGACGCCCGGGCCCTCTACCCGGACTGCTCCCTTGCCGACCTCTACGATGAGATTGCCATGCCCCCGGAGCTGCGGAAGGCCCACCAGCAAAATGACCGGGCCGTCATGCAGGCGTATGGGTTTGACGTGGCGACTACCACAGAGACAAGCTGTGTGGCGGAGTTGATGAGGATGTACCAGGCGTTAGTAGAATAAGAGACTAAGCACGATGATTTTAGAGATAACGTTCAAAAGGGAAGCGTGTACTTCATAATGAAAATAATGTTTTGGAATACATACAAAAACACGTCGATAAATCAGGTAATATGTGAAATTGCAAGAGAAAAAGATGTTGATATTATTGTTTTAGCTGAGTATCAAGATGATATTCAGAATTTAATTGGTGCCCTAAATATGCAGCCTTATGTTACTCTTGGTTGTGACCGAATTAAAATAATAGGCAGAAAAAAAGGCGTTGAACCTGGGATACAAGGAATTCGGTATTCCATTCAAATTATTGAGAATAAGTATATTTTATGTGCCATACACCTTCCGAGCCAAATGAGTAGTGGACATCAGGAAAGAAGGAATATAGTTATTCGGACAATTTTAAAAGATATTCAAGATGTTGAAGAAAAGCTGGGAACAAAGCGCAGTATTATACTCGGAGATTTTAATGAAGATCCTTATGAAGATGGCTGCTTATCCGCAACAAACTTTCATGGGTTACCTTGTTTGAATGATACTCTAAGGAATTATAGAACAATAGAAGGCAAGCAGTTTGAAATGTTTTATAATCCCATGTGGAGCTTGTTTGGCGATTTCAATTCACCACCTGGAACTTATTACTATGCTGGAAGCGACCCCAAATGCTCATATTGGCATATCTTTGATCAAGTAATGATTCGTTCCTGTTTGAAAAGTGAATTTATAAAAGATAGCCTGGAAATTATAGTAAAAGTTGGTGAAAGAACATTATTAAATGAAAAAGGGCAACCAAACAAAGAATATAGCGATCATCTACCAATAGTCTTTGAAATACAGGAGGGCTAATCATGAGTGAGAAATTGGATATAGGCGATAAACTTAGATTTGATGCGACCGAATTAATATGTCCTGACAAAGCTATTGCCGAGATTGGAACTCAACTTGAGGATGTTACAAATGGGCTTGTAAAAGGAGTTGTAAATGAGTACGATGGGCCAATAGAGTCATATAATACTTTAAGTGGAATGGCATCTATAGTTGCAGCCCTTGGAACATCGCAAAAGTACAACATTCAGAATGACCTTGGGGAAATTGGCTATGAGTTGTTCAAATTTGAGTTCTACCTTGCATCATCTAAACTTCCTAACTATAAATTCAGGGTAATGTTTTTTGAATATGGGTTAGGTGGTTATCCGGTGAAAATTGTTCTGGAACAAGGACTTGCAGATGAGATATTTAAGCAGGAAGATGCGAATTATATTTTTGAAATACAAACAAAAAACGAATTGGAAAGTACTGTAACTAATATCTTGGCATCAAATAGGGCTATTAAAGTAATCCAAGGGCTAATCAACGTATCTTTGAATGTTCAAAATCAGGCAGAAACTCCCGCTCAGCTTGAAGGAATTGAATAGAAATTGGTTTTCAACTTCATTTTACAATAAATATTCTGAGTTATTTGAAGAAAAGTGACAGCAGCAGCCTACCTTTCCTATATAAGAAGCCTGGGAGCATGGTTAAAATCATGCTCCCAGGCTTTTTACGGTGAGGTGTAAATAAACCCATTGTAAATAATTCCCTCTACCTGATTTCGGATATTATTCATCCTACCAACCCACTCCATCTGATTTTCGGCTTTAAACTGTTCTGTGATACCCTCCTGTTCTGCCAGTTGTTTAACCAGCTGAAAAAACATAGCTTCTGCCTGGGTATCAACCGCAATCAAATGGTCATTCAACTTGCCGCCGAGAAGCAGGGCATTGTAGAGTGGCCTGTGTTGTGTTGTCAGGTAGTGTCTCCGCCGTTGCCCCCAGATACCAACGGGAGCGGTTTCAGGTAGAGACAAATCGGGCAGGAAATAATTGCCTTCCTGATGATAGGTGCCGCCCAGTTCTTCAAATAATGACTTCATTGCAGATTCCTCCGTTTGTTCAGATTTTCTGCAATACATCGTATCGACTGTCTTTACTACATTTTTTGAAACCATCGTTACGGAACCTCATTAAAATCCGCCCCTCCTCTCTTCTCATTTCATCAGCTCATACATGACGGCCTTGATGGTGTGCATCCGGTTCTCCGCCTCGTCGAAGACGATGGACTGGGGGGACTCGAATACCTCGTCCGTCACCTCCATGGCCTCCCGGCCGAAGCGCTCGCCCATCTCCCTGCCCACCTGGGTCTTGTGGTCGTGATAGGCGGGGAGACAGTGCATGAAGCGGCACTGGGGGCCCGCAGCGTCCATCAGCTTCTTTGTCACCTGATAGGGCCCCAGGGCGGCGATGCGCTCCTCCCAGACCTCCACGGGCTCGCCCATGGAGACCCACACGTCGGTGTACAGCACGTCCGCGCCCTTCACCGCCTCCATGGGGTCCTCGATGAACTCCAGGACCGCGCCGGTCTCCCTGGCGATGGCCTGGCAGGTCTCCACCAGGGCCGGGTCGGGCATATAGGCTTTGGGGGCGCAGGCCACGAAACGCATCCCCATCTTGGCGCAGCCCACCATGAGGGAGTTCCCCATGTTGAACCGGGCGTCTCCCAGGTAGACCAGCTTCACGCCCTCCAGCTTTCCGAAGTGCTCCCGGACGGTGAGGAAGTCCGCCAGAATCTGGGTGGGATGGAACTCGTTGGTGAGCCCGTTGAACACGGGCACCCCGGCGTAGGCCGCCAGCTCCTCCACGATAGACTGCCCAAAGCCCCGGTACTCGATGCCGTCATACATGCGGCCCAGCACCCGGGCGGTGTCGGCGATGGACTCCTTCACGCCGATCTGGGACCCGGTGGGGCCCAGGTAGGTGCTGCCCATCCCTAAGTCCTGAGCCGCCACCTCAAAGGCGCACCGGGTCCGGGTGGAGGTCTTCTCAAAAATCAGGGCCACGTTCTTCCCCTCCAGATACCGGTGGGGGACCCCGGCCTTCTTCTTGGCTTTCAGGTCCGCCGCCGTGTCCAGGAGCTGCGCGATCTCCGCGGGGGTGAAGTCCAGGAGCTTTAAAAAGTGCTTCATCAATACCATCCTCCAAATGTTATGCAGGGGCGGACCTGCGTGTCCGCCCCTATGACGTTATCTCGGGGAAAACGGGCCGCCCTGGGGGCGGCCCCTACGTTTCCTTCTCAGGCCAGGACCTTCTTCATGATGTCCAGGCCCTTGTCCATCTCCTCCTTGGTGATGACCAGAGGCGGCAGCAGCCGCATGCCCGGCCCGGCGGTGAGAATCAGCAGGCCGTTCTCAATCAGCTTGTTGGCAATTTCCTTGTTGGTCCAGCCCTCTTTGACCTCAATGCCGATCATGAGCCCCAGGCCCCGGGTCTTGCCGAAGCAGGGCAGGTTCAGCGTCTCAATCTCCCGGCGGAGGTACGCGCCCTTGTCCTGAACCTCTTTCAGGAACGCGTCGCTGAGGGTCTCCTGGACCACCAGTCCGGCGGCGGCGCAGACGGGGTTCGCGCCGAAGGTGGTGGCGTGCATGCCGGGGCCCAGTACGTCCTTGCATTTCTCGCCCGCCAGAATGCCGCTCATGGGCAGGCCCCCGGCGATGCCCTTGGCAAAGCTGGCCACGTCCGGGAGGATGTCATACTGCTGGAAGGCGAAGAGGGTGCCCGTCCGGCCCACGCCGGTCTGGACCTCGTCCGCCAGGAGGAGCCAGTCCTTCTCGGCGCACAGGGCCTCCACGGCCTTGACGTAATCCTTGTCCAAGGGCAGCACGCCGCCCTCGCCCTGGACCAGCTCCATCATGACGGCGCACACGTCCCCCTGGTCCTGGGCCTTGAGGTCCTCCAGATTGTTGGCCCCGGCGTAGCGGAAGCCCTCGGTGAAGGGGAAGAAGTAGTTGTGGAACACGTCCTGGCCCGTGGCCTTTAAGGTGGTAATGGTCCGGCCGTGGAAGGAGTTTTTCAGGGTGACGATGGTGCTGCGGCCCTGGCCGTATTTGTCGAAGCTGTATTTTCTCGCCAGCTTGATCATGCCCTCGTTGGCCTCCCCCCCGCCGTTGGCGAAGAAGACGGCGCTCTCCCCCGTGCGCTTGCAGAGAATCTCCGCCAGGCGGGCCGGGGGCTCGGTGTAAAAGAGGTTGGAGGTGTGGCCCAGCTTTTTCGCCTGGGCCGTCACGGCCTCCGCCCAGGGCTGGTTCCCGTAGCCCAGGGCGGCCACGCCGATGCCGCTGGTGAAGTCGATATACTCCCGGCCCTCGGGGTCGTAGAGGGTGGCACCCCGGCCGTGGTCTAAGGCCACGGGGAAGCGGCCATAGGTGTTCATGATATACTGCCCGGTCAGGCTCTTGATGGCCTCGGAAGTCATAGGGTCTCCTCCTTTTTCATCATGGTGCCGATGCCCTGGTCGGACAGCAGCTCAATCAAAATCGAGTGGGGGATGCGGCCGTCCAGAATGTGGACCCGCTCCACGCCGCCGTGGATGGCGTCCACGCAGCACTGCATCTTGGGTATCATGCCCCCGGAGATGACCCCCTCCTCAATGAGGGCCGGGACCTCCTGGGTGCGGACCACGTGGATGAGGGTTTCCTCGTCCTTGGGGTCCCGGAGGAGGCCCCGCACGTCGGTGAGGAGAATCAGCTTCTCCGCCCCCAGGGCCTCCGCCAGCTTGGCGGCGGCGGTGTCCGCGTTGATGTTGTAGGCGGTTTCCCCGTCGGTCCCCTGGGCCACGGTGGAGACGATGGGAATGTACCCGTTCTCCAGGGCGCTTTTCACCGGCTCGGGGTTCACGCCGGTGATCCGGCCAACCAGCCCGTATTTCTCGTCCAGCTGCTCCGCCTGGAAGAGCTGGCCGTCCATGCCGCAGAGGCCGATGGCCCGGCCCCCCAGGCGGTTCAGCTGGGCCACCAGGTCCTTGTTCACCTTGCCGCACAGCACCGCCTGGACAATGTCCATGGTGGTCACGTCGGTGTACCGGAGGCCGTCCACGAATTTGGACTCGTGGCCGATCATTTTCAGCATGGCGGAAATCTCCGGCCCGCCGCCGTGGACGGCGACCACCCGGATGCCCACCAGGTTCAAAAGGATGATGTCGCTCATGACCGCCCGGCGCAGGGCGTCGGAGACCATGGCGTTGCCGCCGTATTTCACCACGACGGTTTTGCCGGTGAATTTCTGTATGTAGGGCAGGGCCTCAATCAGGGTCTGGGCCTGCTGTTCATGGGATGACATTATGAATCACGTCTTTTCTTCAATTTGAGCGCCGGAGGAACCGCCGTCCTGTTTCCGCCTGGAAAGCAGGGCGGCAAGGACGCCGGAAAAGGGCGCGCCGAAAATCATGAGGAAGCCCACGCCCTCGTCCCGCCAGGAGGCGTTGAAAAAGTCCACGGACCAGGTATGGTCGCTGGGGAAGATGATGACCCCGGTCAGGCGCAGGAGGCCGCAGGCGGTTCCAACGGCCAGGACGGCCAGAACCAGGTACGCCGGCACCCGCAGCCGCCTTCGCAGACACCACTCCGCCGCCCGATAGAAGACGATGGCCGGCATGGAGGCGAGGGCCAGCAGCATGATGACCGTAATTGCCGCGGGGGCCTCCTCTCAGGTCCGGTAGTCTCCGTTGATTTTGATATAGTCATAGGTGATGTCGCAGCCCCAGCAGGTGCAGGAGGCCGTGCCCTCCCCCATGGAGATGTTGATTTCCACGTCGTGTTCCGTCAGGATTTTCTTGGCCAGATTCTCGTCGAAGTCCAGGCCCCGGCCCTGGGCGCAGACCTGGATGTCCCCGGCGGCGCTGGCAAAGCGCACGTCCACCTTGTCCGGGTCGAAGTCCTCCCCGGAGTAGCCCATGGCGCAGAGTACCCGGCCCCAGTTGGCGTCCGCCCCGAAGATGGCCGCCTTGGTCAGGGTGGAGGACACCACGGACTTGCAGACGGTCTCGGCGCTCTTCTCGGACTTGGCCCCGGCCACGGTGCAGGTAATCAGGTGCCGGGCCCCCTCGCCGTCGGAGGCCATTTTCTTGGCCAGCTCGGTACACAGGGCCTTCAGGGCCTCCAGGAAGGCGTCGTAGTCCGGGCCCTTGGCCTCAATGAGGGCGTTCCCCGCCAGGCCGTTGGCCAGGACGCAGCAGGTGTCGTTGGTGGAGGTGTCCCCGTCCACGCTGATCCGGTTGAAGCTGACCGCCGCCGTCTCCAGCAGGGCGGCCTTGATCATCTCCGGGGAGATGGCGCAGTCGGTGGTGAGGAAGCAGAGCATGGTCCCCATGTTGGGGTGAATCATGCCGCTGCCCTTGGCCACGCCCCCCAGGCGGACGGTTTTTCCGCCCACGACGGTCTCCACCGCCACTTCCTTTTTCACGGTGTCGGTGGTCATGATGGCGTGTCCCGCGGCGTCGCTGGCGGCCTCGGACCGCTCCAGGGCGGCGCAGAGGGCCGGGACGGCGGCCTCGATGGCCTCCACGTTGATCCGTTGGCCGATGACCCCGGTGGAGCTCACCAGCACGTCCTCCGCCGCGCAGCCAATGGCCCCGGCCACGGCGGCGCACATCCGTTCCGCGTTTTCCTCCCCCTGGGGGGCGCAGGCGTTGGCGTTTCCGCTGTTGGCGATGACGGCCCGTGCCCGCCCGTTTTTCAGGTGCTGGAGGTCCACATGGATGGGGGCGGCCTTGACCACGTTTTTGGTAAACACCGCCGCCGCCGCGCAGTCCACGTCGGAGACGATGAGGGCCACGTCTTTTTTCCACGCGGCGTGGGTCTTGACTCCCGCGTGGACGCCCGCCGCCCGGAAGCCCTGGGCGGCGCAGACGCCGCCGTTGATAAAGTTCAGCATATCCGTTCCTCGACCTTTCTCAAAGCGCCAGGCCCGCGGTTTCCTCAAAGCCCAGCATCAGGTTCATGTTCTGCACCGCCGCGCCGCTGGCCCCCTTGCCCAGGTTGTCCAGGCGGGCGGAAAGCATCAGCTGCTCCTGGTTTCCGTTGACGAAAATCTGCAAGCTGTCCGTCCCGGCCAGATTATTGGAGCCGATAAAGCCGCAGGAGGGCGCGCCGGCGGGACGGAGGGTCACCACGGGGCTGCCGCCGTAATAGTTCTCATACAGCGTCCGCAGACTCTCGACGGACTGCGCGCCCTCCAGGTCCTCCGCCCACAGCGGGACAGTAACCACCATCCCTTGGGGATAATCGCAGATCATGGGCGTAAACAGGGGCGGACGGTCCAGGCCCGCCACCGCCGCCATCTCGGGCAGATGCTTGTGGGACAGAGTCACAGCGTAATGCCGCGGGCTCTCCAGCTCCTCTGCCCGGTCCGGGCCGGTATACTGGGCAATGGCCTTTTTCCCCGCGCCCGTGTAGCCCGACAGGGCGTGGCAGGCCAGCCGGGCCCCGGGGGACAGCGCCCCCTTTTCCACCAGCGGCCGGACCAGGGAGAGAAAACCCGTGGCATAGCACCCTGGGTTTGCCACCCGGGCCGCTGTTTGAATGGCCTCCCGCTGGCCGTGGAGCTCGGGGAAGCCGTAAACCCAGCCCTCCGCCGTCCGGTGGGCGGTGGAGCAGTCGATGACCCGGGTGCGGTCGTTGTCAATCAGGCCCACCGCCTCCACGGCGGCGGCGTCCGGCAGGCAGAGGAACACCAGGTCGGCGGCGTTGAGGAATCTCTTCCGCTCGTCCGGGTCCTTCCGCTTGGCCCCGTCGATGAGAAGGAGGTCGATGTCCTGCCGCCGGGCCAGACGGTCGTAAATCTGGAGGCCCGTGGTGCCCTCCTTGCCGTCGATGTATACTTTCGGTTTGCTCATAAGACCTTCCCCCTCTTACTGGCTTCGCGCCTTAATAAACGCCTCAATCTCCTCAATCTGCCGGGTGGTCTCCGCCTCCGCCGGGCCGCCGTAGCTTCCCCGGAGGGCCATGCAGTTCTCCAGGTTCAGCGCCTCGTACACGTCCTGGTTGAAGAGGTCCGACACGGCCCGCAGCTCCTCCAGGCTCAGCTCCTCCAGCGTCTTCCCCTGGGCGGCACAGGCGGCCACCAGCTTCCCGGTGGCGGTGTAGGCGTCCCGGAAGGGCATGCCCTTTTTGGTCAGGTAGTCGGCGCAGTCCGTGGCGTTGATGAAGCCCCGGCCCGCCGCCTTGCGCATGTTCTCCGGCAATATGGTCATGGTGTCGATCATCCCCGCGAACACCGGCAGGCACATCTCCGCCGTGTCCAGGGCGTCAAACACCGGCTCCTTGTCCTCCTGCATGTCCTTGTTGTAGGCCAGGGGCAGACCCTTCATCACCGTCAGCAGGCCCATGAGGTCCCCGTAGACCCGCCCCGTCTTGCCCCGGACCAGCTCGGCCACGTCCGGGTTCTTCTTCTGGGGCATGATGCTGCTGCCCGTGGCGTAGGCGTCGTCCAGCTCCACAAACTTGAACTCCCAGCTGCACCAGAGGATGACCTCCTCGGCAAAGCGGCTGAGATGGGTCATGAGAATGGACAGGGCGCTCAGAAGCTCCAGGGCGTAGTCCCGGTCGGCCACGCCGTCCAGGGAGTTCCCCATGGGGCCGTCAAAGCCCAGGCCCGCCGCCGTGCGGAAGCGGTCGATGGGATAGGTGGTCCCCGCCAGGGCCCCGCTGCCCAAGGGGCACTCGTTCAGCCGCCTGCGGCAGTCCTCCAGCCGGGTCACGTCCCTTCGGAACATGGCCCCGTAGGCCAGCAGGTGCTGGGCGAAGGAGATGGGCTGCGCCCGCTGCAAGTGGGTGTATCCCGGCATGACGGCGGACCGGCACTCCCTGGCCCGGCGGCACAGCACGGCCTCCAGCTCCAGAATCTGACCAATGACGGTGCCGATCTCCCGCCGCACATACAGCCGGAAGTCCAGGGCCACCTGGTCGTTCCGGGACCGGGCGGTGTGAAGCCGCTTCCCGGCGTCGCCGATCCGGGCGGTGAGCAGGGCCTCCACATTCATGTGGATGTCCTCGTTGTCCGGGGTAAATTCAATCTTCCCCGCCTCCACGTCGGCCAGGATGCCCTCCAGCCCCTCCGTAATGGCCCGCACGTCCTCCTGGGAGATGATGCCCTGGGCCCCCAGCATTTCGGCGTGAACAATGCTTCCTTGAATATCCTCCCGATAGAGCCGCTGGTCAAAGGAGATGGAGGCGTTGAGCTCGTTCACCAGCTCATCCGTCTCCTTGCTGAACCGTCCGCCCCAAAGTTTCATGTCGTTTCCTCCCAGACAAAGAGAAGTGAAAATGAATGAATAATGGATAATTGACAATGGACAATGAGGTCCGTTTCGGAAGGACGGCCTTCCGCCGCTTCCCTCATTGTCCATTATCCATTGTCAATTGCTAATTGCTAATTGTCAATTGCGCCTCTTACAGTTTGCCTTGTTCCCGCAGAGCGAGGACGGTATCCGGCAGGCCCCACAGGTTGATGAAGCCCGTGGCGTTGGTCTGGTCGTAGGCGCTTTCGTTGAAGGTCACCAGCTCCTCGGAGTACAGGCTCTCGGGGGAGGTGATGGAGGCCGTGATGATGTTGCCTTTATACAGTTTCAGCTTGACCGAGCCGGTCACGTGCTCCTGGGTGGCGTCGGCAAAGGCGCTGAGGGCCTCCCGCAGGGGAGTGAACCACTTTCCGTTGTAGATCAGGTCCGCGAAGTCCACCGCCAGCTTGCTCTTCATGTGGGCCGTGTCCTTGTCCACCGTTATCATTTCCAGGCACTGGTGGGCCTTATACAGGATGGTTCCGCCCGGAGTCTCGTAGACGCCCCGGTCCTTCATGCCCACCAGGCGGTTCTCCACGATGTCCAGCAGGCCGATGCCGTTCTCCCCGCCCAGTTTGTTCAGTTTGCGGATGATGTCGCTGGCCTTCATTTTCTCCCCGTCGATGGCCGTGGGGACGCCCTTGACAAAGTCCAATGTCACGTAAGCGGCCTTGTCCGGGGCGGCGATGGGGCTGACGCTCATCTCCAGGAAGCCCGGCTTCTCATACTGGGGCTCGTTGGCGGGGTCCTCCAGGTCCAGGCCCTCGTGGCTCAGGTGCCAGAGGTTCTTGTCCTTGGAGTAGTTGGTCTCCCGGCTGATCTTCAGGGGGACGTTGTGGGCCTCGGCGTAGTCGATCTCCTCGTCCCGGCCCTTGATGTCCCACTCCCGCCAGGGGGCGATGATGGTCATCTCCGGGGCGAAGCGCTTGATGGCCAGCTCAAAGCGGACCTGGTCGTTGCCCTTTCCCGTGCAGCCGTGGGCGATGGCGTCCGCCCCTTCCTTCTTGGCGATCTCCACCAGCTTCCGGGCGATGATGGGCCGGGCGAAAGCCGTGCCCAGCAGGTACTGCTCATAGCTGGCCCCCATCTTCATGGAGGGGATGATCACCTCGTCCACCATCTCGTCCGTCAGGTCCGCGATGTACAGCTTGCTGGCCCCGGTCTTCAGGGCCTTTTCCTCCAGGCCGTCCAGCTCGTCGTTCTGGCCCACGTCTCCGGCCACGGCGATGATCTCCGGGTTGTTGTAGTTCTCTTTCAGCCAGGGGATGATGATGGACGTGTCCAGTCCGCCGGAATAAGCCAGGACGATTTTCTTAATATTCTCTTTTTTCATAACACTGCCTCCAAAATTTTATATGATGCATAAATTATACAGCCCGCATGAATATTTATTCAATAGGCGGATTGCACAAGAATACGGGGACGGGGGCGGAAACATTTGCTATTTTCCCACGCAGAACCGGGAGAAGATGCGCTGGACGATCTCCTCCCTGGCCGTCCGGCCCGTCAGCTCGCCCACGGCGTCCAGGGCCTCCTCCGCGTCGGTGAGGACGGCGTCGGGGGTCAGCCCGCCCTCCAGGGCCTCCCGCGCCCGGCGGACGGCGGCCAGGGCGCGGGACGCGGCCTCCTCCTGCCGCTGGTCCGTGAGAAGACTCCCCGCCTCCTCCGAGCTTCCCGGCGGAAACAGGGCCGCCACGGCCTCCTCCAGCCGGTCCAGACCCTGACCGGTGACGGAGGAGACGCAGAGACAGGCGGCGGGGTTGTTGGCGTCCTGCCGGATGAGCCCCAGAGAAAAGGCGCGGGGCCCCGTGAGGTCGCATTTGGATTCGATACAGAGCCAGGGCTTCCCGGTCTCCGCCACCTGGTTCAGAAGGCGGGCCTCCGCCTCCAGATAGGCCCGGTTCTCCGGGCAGACTTCCACGGCCCCGTCCTTCACCAGCAGAATCAGCTCCGCCTCCTCCATGGCCCGGCGGGACCGCTCCACGCCCAGCTTCTCCACCTGGTCCTCCGTCTCCCGGAGACCCGCCGTGTCGATGAGCCGCAGGGGCGTCCCGCCGCAGAGGACGGACTCCTCCACCGTGTCCCGTGTGGTGCCGGGGATATCGGTGACGATGGCCCGGTCGTATCCCGCCAGGGCGTTCAGCAGGGAGGACTTCCCCGCGTTGGGCAGGCCCACAATGGCGGTGCGGACGCCCCGTTTCAGCACCCGGCCCCGCTTGCAGGTGGCCAGCAGGGCCGTCAGGGCCCCCTCCGCCCTCTCCAGGGCGGCGGCGATCTCCTCCGGCCCGGCGTCCTGGATGTCCTCGTCGGGGTAGTCCACCACGGCGTAGAACCGGCTGGTCACGTCCAGCAGGGCCTCCTGCACGGGCTCCAGACGGCGGCGGAGGCCCCCGTCCAGCTGGGCGGCGGCGTTCCGGGCGGCGGCGGCGGTCTCGGCGTCGATGAGGTCCACCACGGCCTCCGCCTGGGTAAGGTCCATTCGCCCACCCAGAAAGGCCCGCTTGGTGAACTCCCCCGGCCCCGCCTGCCGGGCCCCTGCGGCGAAGAGGGCCCCCAGGACCTCCCGGAGGACCACCGGGGACCCGTGGCAGTGGAGCTCGGCGGAGTCCTCCCCGGTGTAGCTGCCGGGCCCCGGAAAGCGAACCGCGAGGCCCCGGTCCACGACCCGGCCCTGGGCGTCCAGGAACTCCCCCAGGGCCATGCGCCGGGGCTCCAGGTCCCCGAAGGGCCGCTTGCCCCGGAACACCCGGCCGCAGAGGGCGAAGCAGTCCGGCCCGGAAACCCGGATGACGCCGATGGCGGAGGGCCCCCCGGCGGCGATGGCGGCGATGGTGTCCATAGTCGTCTCCTCTCATGAAGCGGGGCGGGCTTTAACGCCCGCCCCAGTGTGATGTTCTAAGTTGCCGCCGCTTCGGCTAGGTCTATTGCCAGACTCCCAAAGCGAGATTAAAGCTCTTTTGGCTGCTTATCTCTCGAGAAAAGTAACAGAAAAGCAACTTAATGCCTCTGGCTGTAACAATACAGAAAGACCGCAAACTCCGCCCGCGTCAGATTCTTAGCGGGGTTCAGCCGCCCGTCGGCATCGCCGGTAATCACCCCGGAGGTCAGGGCCCAGGAGAACGCCTCCCTGGCCCGGACGGGCACGGCGGTGCTGTCGGTGTAGCCCGCCAGGCTGGTGTTGTTTTTGCTTACCGCCCCGGTGAGGCGGGCGCAGCGGTACAGGGCCGTCACCAGCTGGTGGCGCTTCACCGCCGCAGTGGGGGCGGAGCCGTCGGCGTAGCCGCCCCGAACGGCCCAGCTCCGGGCCTCCGCCATGCTGGCGGGGTTGCCCCCGGTGAGCCGGGCCAGCACCATCCACATCTGCTGGTGGCTGATGGCCCCGTTGGGGTTGAAGCGGCCGTTGGTCCCGCTCATGTAGCCCATCTCATAGGCCCAGTTGATCTCTCCCGCCGCCCAGTGGCCGGTGGAAACGTCCTGGAAGACCTGCTCATGGGCGTCGGCCTTGGGAACGCTGTAGCCCTCCTTCTGAACGGGGACCACGTCGGTGGTCCGCCGGGGGTCGCTGCGGTTTCCGCCTTCGCTACCGAAGCCGTTCCCCCAGCTCTCGCCGTAGTTGGCGTCCTGGCGGTCAAAGGTCACCCGGACCTCCACATTGGCCGCGGGCATGGTGAAGCGAATCTGCCCGTTCCCCAGGTCCGTGTAGGACACCAGCTCCGACCCGCCGATGACCCGGATCATGTCCAGCACATAGCCGGAGTTGGCCGTGTAGGTGACGGTGATGGTCTCTCCCTTTTTCGCCGTGGTTTTGCTGACGGAGGCGGTGCCGTTGGCGGGGGGAATCAGGGTGATGGAAAAGTCGGCGTCCTCCGGCGGGGTGGTGGGCTTGTCGGGGTCGTCCGGGTCCTCGGGGGACCCGGTGGGGGAGATGGGCCGGGTGTCCACCTTGCCGCAGATGGTGCAGGTCCGGGACTCCTCGCCCTCCTCGGTGGCGGTGGGCTCCTTGGTGGTGGTCCACTCGCCGTATTCGTGGGTCCCCGTGGCGGGGATTTCGATGGTCTGCTTTTCCGTCTTTCCGCAGACGGAGCAGGTGACGATGACGTGCTTCACGCCGGGTTCGCCGCATTTGGGGTCCACGTCCTGATCGGACAGGGCCGGGTCTGGCTGGGGGTTGGTCCAGGTGTGGGGACCCTTGCTCCTGACTTCCTCGTATTCCTCGTAGTCGCAGCCCTCCCGGCGGCACTCCCGGAAGTTCTTCCAGACGATGCCCTCCACCAGGCAGGTGGCGTCCCCCTTGGGCACGTCCACCGGGGCCGTCAGGTCGTGGCCCAGGGCGTCGATTTTTTCCTGCCGCTCGTCGATATCCGCATTGCACACTCTGCATTTGGTGGGCTTGTATACCGTGAGGCCGTCCTCCGTGCAGGTGGCGGCTTTGCTCCTGTCCTTGTCGATTTCATTTTTTTCTGGCGTGTGGCCCGTGGCGGGAATGACTCTCTCGTATTCATTGTTCGGCGGCGTGGACACGCCGACATCTCCGGTCGGCTTTCCGCAGACGGTGCAGACGACCACCCACTTCTCTTTGCCCTCGGTGGTACATGTGGGCTCCAGCGTAACCACATACTGGTCCCCGCCGGGGGTGTGGCCCTTGGCGGCGGGCTCCGTGAAGGTGTGCTTATCCTTTATGTGGGCTAAATACTCCGTTTCCTTCTCCGGGTCCGCCTTGAGCTCTTCGCACTGCTCACAGACCTCGGTTTCCCCGCAGCGGTCACAGATTTTATACTGTACGCTCAACCCTGTTTCCGTACAGGTGGGGTCCTTGACGGAAATGGGGTCCGTGAGCTTGTCGGTGTATTCGTGTTCCAGGGCATCGACCGGCGTGGGAGCTGTTATCTCCACGCCGCAAGCCCTGCAAATTTCTCCGCCCGTGGAGCCAGCTTCGGTGCAGGTGGGGGGCACGTCCTCCATGGTTTCGGGCTTCTCATGGTTTGTCGGGTCCAGGGGAGTCTCCTCCATGCCGCTGGCTACCTGACCGCAGACGGTGCAGAGGTATCCCTCAGTCCGTCCGGGGGTGACGCAGGTGGAGTCAATAGCGGGCTCTTTCTTTGTATCCGGCGTATGACCCAGGGGAGGGATGGGCCGGCTTTGGGAGAAATTAAACTTTGCGCCGCAGCCTTCCGTGCAGTTGTAGCTGTACGCTTGTCTTCCCTCCAATATACAAGTGGGTTCCGTTTTTAAGCCGGGGACCCGCGTGGTAATGTGAATGGGCAGTTCGGGGGTATCATCCTGTTTAAGGCCAGCCGCAGTGTCGCGGTGCAGGAACTCGACCCCGGAACCGGCAAAGGCACTGGGGTAAATATGATCTACCGTCGCAATATAGATTGCTTTCAAAGAGCTGCAATTCGCGAAGGTTCCGGTTTTAATGTCCTTCAAGATTGTCGGCAGGACAACGTTGTTCAGCCTCCCGCAGTTTGCGAAGGCATAGTCTCCTATTTGATCAATGCTATCGGGCAGCAATATGGACTGGAGAAGCGTACAACTGTTGAACGCGCTTGCGCCAACAGTTTTAATCCCGCTTTCCATATTGACGGTGGTCAATTTTCCACATCCGTTAAATGCGTCCGGGGCAATTGAATTGATTGTGCTTCCGTTTACCGATGCTCGAATGGTAATGGACACGACATTGTCTTTGTTGACCGGTCCCAGCACGGTGCCCGTGGTCAAATTATACCGGATTCCATCCTCCGTCACAATCGTGTCCGCCGCCGAAACCCCCACGGTCAGCGCGGCCATCACCGCCGCCGTCAGCAGAATCCTCCAAATCCAGCGCCTCATATTCCGCTCCTCCTAATCCCAAACGCTCCACGCGCCATTTTTACCCCTACAGCATAGCACAAACTTCCCCGGACCGCAACCATAAAATGAGAAGAAAAAGGGCGGACCTTCCGGCCCGCCCCCCCCCGGCGTCACCTTATTTAATGCGCTCGCCCCTGGCCTCCTTGGCCTTGATTTCCCGGACGGCGTCCTTGTGGCTCAGGTTCACCCGGCCCTTTTCGTCGATGTCCGTCACCTTGACCCACATCATGTCTCCGATTTTGCAGGCGTCCTCCACCTTCTCAATCCGGTGGTCCGCCAGCTTGGAGATGTGCACCAGCCCGTCCTTGCCGGGGGCCAGCTCCACAAACGCGCCGAAGGTCATCAGCCGCACCACCCGGCCATAGTACAGCGCCCCAATCTCGGGCACGAACACAATGTCGTCAATGCACTTTTTCGCCGCGTCGCAGGAGTCCGCGTCCACTCCCGCGATGAAGATGGTTCCGTCGTCGTTGATGTCGATTTTCGCACCCGTGTCCGCCACGATTTTCTGGATGACCTTGCCGCCGGACCCGATTACCTCCCGAATCTTGGAGGGGTCGATGTGCATGGTCAGCATCTTGGGGGCGTACCGGCTCACGTCCTTCCGGGGCTCGGCGATGGCGGGCAGCATAATCTGGTCCAGAATCTGGCAGCGCCCGTCGTAGGTGATCTCCAGGGCGTTTTTGATGATCTCCATGGTGAGCCCGTCGTTTTTCAGGTCCATCTGGATGGCCGTGATGCCCTTTTTCGTGCCCGCAACTTTGAAGTCCATTTCGCCGTGGAAGTCCTCCACGCCCTGGATGTCGATGAAGGTGGTGAACCCGCCGTCGTCGTCCTGAATCAGTCCGCAGGAGATGCCCGCCACGGGGGCGGAGATGGGCACGCCCGCGTCCATCAGCGCCAGGGTGGAGCCGCAGACACTGCCCTGGGAGGTGGAGCCGTTGGAGCTCACCACCTCGGAGACGACGCGGATGGTGTAGGGGAACTTCTCCACGTCGGGGATGACGGGCAGCAGGGCCCGCTCGGCCAAAGCGCCGTGGCCGATTTCACGCCGCCCCGGAGAGCGGGCGGGCTTGGCCTCGCCCACGGAGTAGCCGGGGAAGTTGTAGTGGTGCATATAGCGCTTCTCCGTCTCCTCCCAGATGGTGTCCAGCTTCTGGTTGGCGGAGAGGGTGTCCAGGGTAACAACAGACAGCACCTGAGTCTGTCCCCGGGTGAAGAGGCCGGAGCCGTGGGCCCTGGGCAGCACGCCGACCTCGGAGGCCAGGGGGCGAATCTCGTTCTTCTGCCGTCCGTCCACCCGGTGTCCCTCCAGCAGCCAGGCTTTGACAATCTTCTTCTGGAACTTGTAGGTGATCTCGTCCAGGTACTTGTCCATCTCCGGGTACTCGTCCAGGAACAGCTCGTGCCACTTCTCAATGAGGGCGTTCCAGCGGGTCTCCCGGACGTTTTTGTCGTCCGTGTCCATGGCGGCCTTGGCGTCCTCCATGGTGGCGGAGACGATTTTCTCGAACAGCTCCTCGTCAAAGCCGGCGTGGGGATAGTCGAACTTCTCCTTGCCGATTTCGGCCACCATCTGGTTGATGAGGGCCACCTGCTTCTGGTTCTCCTCGTGGGCCATTTGAATGGCCCGGAACATGGTGTCGTTGTCCACCTCGTTGGCCCCGGCCTCAATCATGACGACTTTGCTTCCCGTGGAGACCACGGTCACGTCCAGGTCGGAAACCTTCCGCTCCTCGCTGGTGGGGTTGAAGATGAGCCTGCCGTCCACGAGACCCACTTTCACCGCGCCCACGGGCCCGTGCCAGGGGATGTCGGAGATGGCCAGGGCGGCGGAGGCGCCGATGAGGCCGCAGATTTCCGGGGAGCAGTCGTGGTCCACGCTCATGACCGTGGCCATGATGGACACGTCGTTGCGGAAGTCGTGGGGGAACAGGGGCCGGATGGGCCGGTCGATGACCCGGCTGGTGAGGACGCCCTTCTCGCCGGGGCGGCCCTCCCGGCGGTTGAAGCTGCCGGGGATGCGGCCCACGGAGTAGAGCTTTTCCTCAAAGTCCACGCTGAGGGGGAAGAAGTCAATGCCGTCCCGGGGCCGGGCGGAGGCCGTGGCGCAGACCAGAACCCTGGTGTCGCCGTAGCCCACCATGACGGCGGCGTTGGCCAGCTCGGCCAGCTTCCCCACCTCCAGGGTCAGGGGACGGCCCGCCAGGGTCATCTCGTACTTGCGGTAATGGGGGAACTGCCGTTGGGTAATGATGGTAGACATAGATACGCTCCTTTTCTTTTGTTGTCCGGGAGCGGTCCTTTTCGTATTTGAACCTTCGTCCAGGGACCCTGGGCAAACGTTCAAACACAAAAAGCAACGGCCCCCGCTTGGGTGGATAGGGACAGGGTACGGAAAAAAGGGCGGCGAATACCCGCCGCCCTTTTCGCGTCTTACTTACGGATGCCCAGCTTGGCGATGAGGGCGCGGTAACGCTCCACATCCTTCTTCTGGAGGTAGTCCAGGAGGCTGCGGCGCTTACCGACCATCTTCAGGAGGCCCCGGTTGGAGTGCTTGTCCTGGGGGTTGGCGCGCATGTGCTCGGTCAGCACGTTGATGCGCTCGGTCAGGATGGCGATCTGGACCTCGGGGGACCCGGTGTCGGTTTCGTGGGTGCGGTTGGCGTTGATAATCGCGGTCTTTTCTTCCTTGCGAAGCATAGCGTGGTTTCCACCTTTCATAAAGTATTCCCCGCGGGGCTGTGCCTCGGGCCGGTGAAGCTCCTCAAAGCAAAGCTCCGGGGCGTTGGGTTCCGTCCGGTCGACGGACTTAACTACTGTACCACAAGGCTTTGACGTTGTAAAGGGTTTTTTTAAAAAGGGGCCAATTCTTTTTCAGAAGCTGTACCAGTGGGTAGCCGTTCCAAAACGGCGTAGGCGTAAAAGCGGCTGGTGGTGGCGTCGTTCACGGTTTTCAGCATCTTGACCCGCCAGCCCTGTTCCAGATAAGCGTTTGCCTCGTCCAGGCTGCTGCCCCGGAGCAGAATGATTTTTTCCATATTCCCGCCCTCCTATTAAATTAAAGATGCCCTCACTTTACCACAGCCCGCCTTTTTTTGCAATCCCCTCTTGACAAACCGCCCCAACTGTGTTAATTTTCTTAATACAGTTAGTACAGTTCACCAACACAGCAGCGGCGGGGCCTCTCCCGCCGCGGAAGGGAAGGTATGCGGTGATCAGCCTGAACTACCGGGATTCCCGGCCCATCTACGAGCAGATCAAGGACGGGCTCAGGAAGCTGATTGTCACCGGGGCCATCGGGACGGACGAGAAGCTCCCCTCGGTCCGGTCCCTGGCGACACAGCTGTCCATCAACCCCAACACCATCCAGCGGGCCTATAACGAGCTGGAGGGAGAGGGGTACATCTATTCCGTCCCCGGCAAGGGCAGCTTCGCCACCGGGGACCCGGACGCCGACGCCTCCCGCCGGGAGGAGCTCTGGGAGAAGGCCAGGGAGCTTCTGGCGGAACTCAGGTATCTGGGCGTCAGCCAGGAGGTGCTTCGGTCTCTTCTGGAAGAAGAGACCCCCGGCGGGGCCCCCGCCGGGAGAGACAAGGAGGGAACAGTATGATCAAGATTGCGGACGCCGTGAAGCGCTTCGACGGCTTCGCCGCCCTGGACGGGGTGAGCCTCAGCGTCCCGGCGGGCAGCGTGTACGGCCTGGTGGGCCCCAACGGCGCGGGGAAGTCCACCCTCATCCGCTGCCTGACGGGCATTTACCGCCAGGACGAGGGGGAGCTGACCATCGACGGCTCTCCCGTCTGGGAGAACGAGGCCCTGAAGGGCCGGGTGGCCGCCATTCCCGACGACTGGTACTATTTTCCCCAGGCCAGCGTCCGGGACATGTGCCGGTTTTACCGGGGGTTCTACCCCAACTTCTCCATGGAGCGCTATGAGAAGCTGAAAGAGGTCTTCGAGATCGACGAGCGGCGGACCCTCCGCCGGTTCAGCAAGGGCATGCAGAAGCAGGCCGCCTTCTGGCTGGCCCTCAGCGCCATGCCGGACTATCTGGTTCTCGACGAGCCGGTGGACGGCCTGGACCCCGTCATGCGGCGGCAGGTCTGGTCCCTGGTGCTGGGGGACGTGGCCCAGCGGGGAACCACCGTCCTGGTCTCCTCCCACAACCTGCGGGAGCTGGAGGACGTGTGCGACCACGTGGGCATTCTGGACCACGGGAAGGTCCTGCTGGAGCGGTCCCTGGCCCAGTTGCAGGACAACATGGTCAAGCTCCAGGTGGTGTTCAAGGACGGCGGCGGCGTGCCGGAGGACCTGGAGGTCCTCCACGCGTCCCACGTGGGACGCATCCACACGCTGATTATGCGCATGAGCGCCGAGGACGCCAAAAACCGCCTGGCGGTTTACGAGCCCATGCTGGTGGACGCCGTGCCGCTGACCCTGGAGGAAATCTTCATCTATGAGTTAGGAGGCGCCGACTATGCGGTCAAAGACATCGTACTTTAATCCCGCGCTGTTCAAAAAGAACCTGGCCAGGTTCTGGCCCATGTGGGGCGGCGCGTCCCTCGTGGGGGCCCTGTTCCCCCTGGCCTTCCTCACCATCCTGATCCAGAATCACGCCCTCTTCGGGGAGCTCATGAGCGACCCCCTGAGCATCACCGCGGGCTATTACCAGATCGTGGCCTGGATCATTCCCACCCTCTCCCTGCTGTACGCGGCGCTGTGCGCCCTGGCGGCCTGGGGCTGGCTGTACAATCCCAGGAGCGTGGGGCTCTACCACTCCCTGCCCGTCACCCGGAAGGGGATTTTCGTCACGGACTTCCTCTCCGGCATGGCCATGATGCTGATTCCCTACGCCGTCACCGGGGGCCTGGCCATCCTGGTCTCCGCGACAGTGGGCGGCGTGGAGCCCGTGGGCCTGGGCGTGACCATCCTCAGCGTGCTGGGAATGAGCTTTTTCTTCTTCGCCTCCGCCATGGCGGTGGTGTTCGTCACCGGCAACCCCTTCGCCTTCGCCGCCTTTTATTTCATCTTCCACTTCATCGCCGCCGGACTGGAGTGGCTGGTGACCATGCTCATGACCATCTTCTACTTCGGCGTGGAGCGGTCCTATCAGGGCGTGGTGGAGTTTTTGAGCCCCGTCATGTACCTGACCCGAAGCCTGAACGTGGACACGGAGTACGCGCAGATCACCAATGCCGGGGGCTGGGACGAATCCGTCCTGACCTCCGTCACCCTGGTCAACGGCTGGATGATCGCCGTCTACGCCCTGGCGGGCGTGGCCCTGCTGGCTTTCGCCTGGGCCCTGTACCGCCGGAGGAGGAGCGAGAGCGCCGGGGACGTGGTGGCCGTGGGCTGGATGAAGCCCGTCTTCCGCTACGGCGTGGCCCTCTGCGCCGCCCTGGCCGGGGGCATGGCCCTCTACGGCCTGTTCTTCGACATCTCCCGCGCCAACCCGGTCCCCATGGCCGTGTGCATGGCCCTCGCCGGGCTCGTGGGCTACTACATCGCCTCCATGCTCCTGGCGAAATCCCTCCGGGTCTTCCGGGGCACCTGGAAGGGGGCTCTGGCTACATTGCTGGCGGCTGTGGCCCTGTGCCTCGCCGTGGCGGCGGACCCCCTGGGCATGGAGACCTGGGTCCCCCAGGAGGGGGAGGCCCAGGCGGTCCGTATCTGGGTCCGCGGCTGGGGTGGCAACGGCATCTCCGCCTATCTGGAGGACCCCGCCGCCATCCGGGAGGTCCTGGAGGTCCACCAGGCCATTGTGAAGGAGCGGGACATCCTGGACCGGGACCGGGACCGGGACCGTTTCGAGGATCACTACGCTTACCTGGACGTGGATTACTATGAGGAACCGGAAGACTACGACGGGCGGGTCAACCGCAATTACGACCTCCTCTGCAATCAGGCCCTGCTGGAGCAGTCGGAGGCCCTGCGGAAGCTGGCGGCCCTGGCCTCGGACCCCCTCATCCAGGAGGCCAACGTCTTCGGCGACATCTACGGGGAGGACAGGGACGCCCGCCTCACCGGCGGCTATCTCACCGGGCTCTACAACACCGAGACGAAGGACGTGGAACAGACGGAGCTGACGGCGGAGCAGGCCAAGGTCCTGGAGGCCGCCGTCCGGCGGGACATCCAGGCGGGACACTTGGGGCGGACGCTGTTCATGGTGGACGGGGAGGACGGCTATGAGAAGGCCGCCTACAGCGCGGACCTGACCCTTGACTACTCCGTCACCTACCTGGACGGCAGCCAGAGACCCCCCCGCACCCAGACCGTCTTCCTGACCCCCTCCGTCTTCTGCACGGAGACGCTGAAGGCCCTGGAGGATCTGGGCATCGTGAACGAGAACCGGAGGCTGCTGACCTACGCCCAGCGCATCGCCCTGGACAACCTGGAAAAGGGTACGCCCACCTACTACGACGACCCCTACAGCGGCGTCTATTACAAAGACAGCTTTGGCACGGTCTATCCCGAGGAGGCCTATGTCCCCACCCAGGACGCCTACGTCCCCTTTGACGAGGCGTATTGACCCTTGTTCCGGGAGGGGCGCGATTGGGGGGCGGAAAAATTTTTCAAAAAAATTTTGGAAATGGTGAAACAAAACCGCCCTCTAAATCGTCTTATATAATAGACAACAAGTGCCAACGAGAAAGGAGCCTCCCCCTATGGAGCAAACCAACACTGTAGAAACCCTGTGGCGCGTCTGGGTCGACACCCGCCGCCGGATCGTGTCCTTCCACGAGGAGGAGGACAGCAAGCTGCTGGAGTTCCGGAACCGGGACATGTTTTTCAGCTGCATCGAGCAGTATACCGGTAAGCAGTACCGCTATCAGTGAAGAAGAGGGGGAGGCCGAAGCCTCCCCCTTTTTCGCGTTATACGATAAAGCCGCCGTCGGCGGTCAGCACCTGCCCGGTGATGAACGCCGCCTTTTCCGAGGCCAGAAACGCCACCGCCTCCGCGATGTCCTCCGGCCTCCCCAGGCGGCCCAGGGGGGTCTCCTCCACCAGCATTGCCCGGGTCTCCTCCCCCAGAACCCGCACCATGTCCGTCTCCACGCACCCCGGCGCCACGCAGTTCACCCGGATGCCCGAGGGGGCCAGCTCCAGGGCCAGGGACCGGGTCAGGCCGATGACCCCCGCCTTGGTTGCGGCGTAGGCCGCCTCGCAGCTTCCCCCCCGGAGACCCCAGATGGAGGAGATATTGACGATGCTCCCCCGCTTCTCGCTGAGCATGTGGGGCAGCGCCGCCAGCACCGCGTTCCGGGGCCCGGTGAGGTTCACCGCCAGAAGCCGGGCCCAGTCCGCGTCCCCCAGGTCCTGGAACAGGCCCTGATGGGAGATGCCCGCGTTGTTCACCAGCAGCTCTACGGGCCCCAGCTCCTCCGCTGCGGCCCGGACCATGGCCTCCACGGCCCCCCGGTCCGCCACGTCGGCCTGGAAGGCCATGGCCGCCCGGCCCTGGGCGCGCAGTTCCGAGACCAGACTCTCGGCGGCGTCCCGGCGCTCCAGGAAGTTGACGCAGACGGGCCAGCCCTCCCGGGCCAGGGCGATGGCAATGGCCCGGCCAATGCCCCGGGAGGCCCCGGTGATCAGGGCGGATTTTCTCATAAGCCTGCCTCCTTGAAAAAAGAAACCCTGAAACCATTTCGGTTTCAGGGTTTCTCTCTGGTGGACGATACAGGACTTGAACCTGTGACCCCCTGCACGTCAAGCAGGTGCTCTAGCCAGCTGAGCTAATCGTCCGAAGCGAACATATATAAGATACACGAAGTCCCCTTGTTTGTCAAGCCCTTTCTTCCACTTTATTCATTTTTCTTTTCCCGGCAGACGCCCCGGCGGAAGGTCCTTCCGCCGGGGCGCGTTTTTACACATTATGAAATGTCCGCTCAAGCCTGGCACACGGGGACGATCCAGCCCTTGGTGTCGGGGAGCTTGCCCCACTGCATGCCGGTCATGGTGTCGTAGAGCTTCTGGGTCAGGGGGCCGATTTCCCCGTTGTTGATGAAAGCGGACTGATCCTCGTAGTCCAGCTTCTTCACCGGGGAGACGACGGCGGCGGTGCCGGAGCCGAAGACCTCCTCCAGCTTGCCTTCCCCGGCGGCCTTCATGATGTCGTCGATGGCCAGCTTGCCCTCGATGACCTCATAGCCCCAGTCCCGCAGCAGCTCGATGATGGAGCGGCGGGTGACGCCGGGGAGGACGGTTCCGTCCTTGTCCAGGGCGGCGGCGGTGTAGAGCTTCCCGTCGATTTTGAAGAAGATGTTCATGGCGCCCACTTCTTCCACGTACTTGCGCTCCTGGCTGTCCAGCCACAGCACCTGGCTGTAGCCCTTCTCCTCGGCCTTCTGGCCCGCCAGGAGAGAGACGGCGTAGTTTCCGCCGCACTTGGTGAAGCCGGTGCCGCCGGGGCAGGCGCGGACGTAGGTGTCCTCCACGTAGATGTCGATGGGGGCCAGACCCGCAGCGTAGTAAGCGCCGGAGGGGGAGCAGATGATGATGAACTGGTAAGAGGTGGAGGCGTGGACGCCCAGCTGGGGCATGGTGGCGATGGTGTAGGGGCGGATGTAGAGGGAAGCGCCCTCGGAGTGGGGCACCCAGTCCTTTTCCACCTCCACGATGGCTTTCACGGCCTGGACGAAGTCCTCCACGGGGATCTGGGGGATGCAGAGGCGCTCGTGGGTGTTGTTCATGCGGCGGGCGTTGCACTCCGGGCGGAAGAGCTGAATCTTGTTTTCAGCGGTGCGGTAGGCCTTCATACCCTCGAAGCACTCCTGGGCGTAGTGGAAGACCACGGCGGAGGGGTCCAGGGACAGGGGGCCGTAGGGCACAATGCGGGGGTCGTGCCAGCCCTGGCCCTCGTCATAGTCCATGATGAACATATGGTCGGAGAAGATTTTGCCGAAGCCCAGCTTGCTCTCGTCGGCGGGCTTGGCCTTAGGGGCGGCGGTTTTGGTGATCTTGATATCCAGCATTGCGAACACTCTCCTGTTTTGTGTATTGGGGAAGATCCCCTGCCGGGCGGGGCCCGGTTTCCTGCTTTAAACGATTATATGCTTGCCGGGGGGCAAAGTCAATGGTTTTTCTCCGCCCCCGCCGGGGAGGGGGAGAGATAGAAAAAGGGGAGGGGCCATCCCCTCCCCTTCTTACGTCAAGCGGGTTTCCCGCACTCCATCCCCTTGTGAAGGGCCTCCAGGTTCAGCGGGACCAGCTTGGCCTTCTTCCCGGTGAACATCTCGGCGATCATGGTCTCGATGGTCTCCTGCTTCAAGGCCCCCGTGGCCGCCACGTAGGCCCCCAGCATCACCATGTTGGCCACCTTGGAGTTCCCCAATTCCGCCGCCATCTCGTCGCAGGGAACATAGACCGCCGTCACGTCGGTCCGGGAGACCTTGTCCGGGATGATGCTGCTGTTGACAAACACCGTGCCCCCGGGGGCGACCCGGCTCTCAAACTTTGCCAGGGCCGCCCGGTTCATGGCGATGACCTCGCTGGGGCTTTCCACCAAAGGCGCGCCAATCCGCTCGTCGCTGATAATCACCGTGCAGTTGGCCGTGCCGCCCCGCATCTCCGGGCCGTAGGAGGGCACCCAGGACGCTTCCAGGTCCTCCGCCACGGCGGCCTCCACCAGGTTCTTCCCGATGGACATGACGCCCTGGCCGCCGAAGCCGGACAGAATCACTTCCTTTTTCATATCACGTCGCCTCCGTATCCTTGATGACGCCCAGGGGGTAGTACGCCGCCATGTTCTCCATCAGCCATTTGTTGGCCTCGTCAATCTCCATGCCCCAGTTGGTCGGGCAGGCCGCCAGCACCTCCACGAAGGTGAAGCCGTCCCCGGCCATCTGACGCTGGAACGCCTTTTTCAGGGCCTTCTTGGTCTTGTTCAGATGGGGGATGTCCGTGACGCAGACCCGCTCGGCGTAGACGCAGCCCTCCAGGGTGGCCAGCATCTCCGCCACCCGGATGGGCATGCCCGCCTGTTCCTTGGTGCGGCCCAGGGGGGCGGTGGTGGCCTTCTGGCCGATGAGGGTGGTGGGGGCCATTTGGCCGCCCGTCATGCCGTAGATGGCGTTGTTGATGAAGATGGTGGTGAATTTCTCCCCCCGCATGGCCGCGTGGACAATCTCCGCCGCGCCGATGGAGGCCAGGTCGCCGTCCCCCTGGTAGGTGAACACCGGCTGGGTCGGATGGGTGCGCTTCACCGCCGTGGCGACGGCCGGGGCCCGGCCGTGGGCCGCCTCGATGGTGTCGAAGGAGAAATAGTTTCCGGCGAAGACGGCGCAGCCGACCGGGCAGATGCCGATGGCCGCGCCCAGGGCGTCCATCTCCTCCAGGACCTCGCCGATGAGCTTATGTACGATGCCGTGGGCGCAGCCGGGACAGTAGTGAAGCTCCGTGTCCTGCAAGCCCTTGGTCTTTTGATAAACGCTTGTCATGTCACTTGACCTCCTTCCAGGCTTCCAGGGCGGCCCCTTCCACCTCGGACACGTGGGGGATGGCGCCGCCGCAGCGGCCGTAGAACCGCACGGGCTTCCGCTCGCCCACGGCCAGGTTCACGTCGTCCAGCATCTGCCCCAGACTCATCTCCACGGTGAGGAAGGTCCTCACCCGGTCCAGCCCGGCAATCTCCCGCAGCCGGGCGTAGGGGTACGGCCACACGGTAATGGGGCGGAACACGCCGGCCTTGACGCCCTGCTTGCGCAGATTCTCCGCCGCCGTCTGGGCCACCCGGGAGGGCGTGCCGTAGGCCACCAGCACCAGCTCGGCGTCGTCCAGCAGGATCTCCTCCCAGCGGCACTCGTTCTTCTCCATCTCCAGGACCTTCTTGTGGAGCTCCAGGTTGTGAGCCTCACAGGCGGGGGCGTCGATGAGCAGGGAGGTGATGAAGTTGTTGTGGTCCCGGTCTCCCCGGCCGCACGCGGCCCAGGTCTTTTCCGGCAGCTCTCTGGGGGTGCGCTCCTTCCAGACGATGGGCTCCATCATCTGGCCGATGAGGCCGTCCGCCAGCACCACCACCGGGTTCCGGTACTGGTCGGCGATGTCGAACGCCTCCTGGGTCAGGTCCACGGCCTCCTGGATGTTGGCGGGGGCCAGGACCACGGTGCGATAGTCCCCGTTGCCGCCGCCCCGGGTGGCCTGGAAGTAGTCCCCCTGGGCGGGCTGGATGGACCCCAGGCCGGGGCCGCCCCGCATGACGTTCACCACCACGGCGGGCAGCTGGCAGGCGGCCATGTAGCTGATGCCCTCCTGCTTCAAACTGACGCCGGGGGAGGAGGAGGAGGTCATGGCCCGGACGCCGGAGGCCGCCGCGCCGTAGACCATGTTGACGGCGGCCAGCTCGGACTCCGCCTGGACGAAGACGCCGCCGCTCTGAGGCATGTGGAGGGACATGTACTCCGGAATCTCGTTCTGGGGGGTGATGGGATAGCCGAAGAAGCAGCGGCAGCCCGCCCGGATGGCGGCCTCAGCGATGGCCTCGCTGCCCTTCCAGATTTCTCGTTTCATAGGGACCGGCTCCTTTCAGTCTTTCTCAATGGTGATGATGGAATCGGGGCACATTTTCGCGCAGCTGGCGCAGCCGATGCAGGCGGCTTCGTCCGTGCAGGTCACGGGGTGGTAGCCCTTCACGTTGGTTCCGCCGTCCAGGGACAGGATATGCTTGGGGCAGACGCCGACGCACAGCCCGCAGCCCTTGCAGCGGTCCTGGCGAAAGGTGAGGTGGATTGCCATGTCGCAAAAACTCCTTTCCTCTATATGTTAAAATTGCCAAATTGCCAATCTCATTCCCAGGGCTTCCTCATGCGAAGCTCCAGGGGGAAGGGGTTCAGGTCCCCCAGCCGGTCCGCCAGGCGGGCCTCCGCCGTGTGGCAGACCACGGGAATCCCCGTGAGCCGGGAGACCTCCGCCGCCAGGGCCGCGCCCTCCCGGATATCCTCCGCCTCCGTCTCGCCGCAGAGGTGGGTGTTGTTCACCAGCCCTGTGCAGGCAAGGCCCGTCACCGCCTCGATGGCCCGGAGGACCTCCGCACTGCGTTCCGCCGTGCGGACCTCGGGCCGGGCGGCGTTGACCACGTAGAGGAGCTGGTAGTCCTCCTTTAAAATCCTGGGCCGGTAGCGCCTCAGCACCCGGGCCCCGGAGGGGTCCCCGCCGGTGTCCAGCACGGCCCGGACCGTCCGGTCCTCCAGCAGGGCGTGGAGCTCCGCCGGCAGGGCGGGCACGTCCGCGTCCGCCAGGGCCTGGGACGTGGCCACCACCCGGACCCCCGCCGCCTCCAGCAGCTCCCGCTGTTCCCGGCTGCGGAAATAGGGGTTCACGATGTCCAGGTCCGCCAGGGCCGTCCGCTCCCCCTCCCCCGCCAGGGCCAGGGCCAGATTCACGGAGAACTCGGTCTTTCCCGTGCCATAGTGGCCGGCGACCAGGGTCAGGCGGTGGGGGAAGCGCTCCACGGCGGTCAAGGGAACCACTCCTTCCAGAAACCAGTAAACAAGTTGTCTGGTTTACGAATACGTTGTATGATGTCATTTTATACTAAATTTTGTAGGCTGTCAAGAGCCTTCTTGTTTTTTCCGGAGAAAGGCTGTATAGTGTTCTTATGGAAAAGCCCGGCGGGCCCGCCGGAGGATGGAGGAACGTCTATGGAAGGCAAACGCGCCAAGCTGTCCGAGCAGACGGCGGACCGGCTCTACGAGTGGATTGTGGAGGAGCGCCGCTATCCGCCCGGCAGCAAGCTGCCCAACGAGAACGAGCTCAGCGGTTCCATGGGGGTCAGCCGCACCACTTTGCGGGAGGCCATCTCCTTCCTGGTGGCCCAGGGGGTGCTGGACATCCGGCGGGGGAAGGGCACCTTCGTGGCCGACGCCCTGCCCAACCCCGGCATGGACCTGACGGCCCTGGCGGGGGTCCGGTCCCGGGTGCGGGCCAAGGACCTGTTTGAGATGCGATTGATCTTCGAGCCCGCCACCGTGGCCCTGGCCTGCCTGCGGGCCAGCGACGAGGAGCTGGAGCAGATTCGCAGGAAGGCCCAGCGGGTGGAGCGCATCGCCGCCGAGGGGGGCAACTGGCCCCTGGCGGACCAGGAGTTCCACTGGGCCATCATCAAGGCGTCCCACAACGAGTATATGCGGCGGCTGTACCCCATCATCAACAGCGCCGTGGACGAAATCATGCAGATCTCCCCCAGCCGCCAGCAGATGCAGGACATCGCCCTGGGGGACAACCGGACCATCCTGGACTTCCTCCTCAAGCGGGACGAGGAGGGGGCCCGCTGCGCCATGAGCATCCACATGAAGCATCTCATCAACACGCTCCTGGACTGACGCTGGACAGGTTCACTAAAGCAGCTGTCGATTCGAACAAAAATCGACGGCTGTTTTTATCTATTTTAACGTCAGCTTCCGCAAACTCCGCCGATTTGTCTGAGCGAAAGCACCAATTCCCCTGGGCTTATTCACAAATTGTACACAAATTTGTTCAAACCCTCTTAACAAATTGACGGAGAAGGTGTATAATCCTTTCGCAAGCCAGGGGTCTCTAAAAAAGCCCCGTGAAGGGGACGCCCCTTCGCCGCCGCTTCCATGGAATGGAAGGGCGGGACGGAACCGACAAGGCGGAGGACGATATGGAGAGAACCCCCCAGGAATGCTTTGAGAAGCTGATGAACGCCTATTCCCACAACTACGATCTGACCAGGGACGTGGTGACGGAGGAGGGCGGCTCCTTCCCCGCCATGGCCCACTACTTCCTCCGGGACGAGCACTATCTGGTCCGGCGGGATAAGCAGTTCTACGCCACGGAACAGCACGACTACACCTATTTCTACGTGGCGGACCACTTGGACGCCGCCGGGGCCAGGGCCCTGACGGAGCGGACCTTAAAAGCGGGCCTGGCCGCCATCCACCCCCACAAGGAGCATATGAGCTCCTTCGTCACCCTGGTGGTCCTGGCGGAGACCATAGACCCGGAGGCGAAAAAGGTCTTGAAAAAGACCCGCTTCCACAAAAACTACCGGCTGTCGCTCCATGGCTGGATGGAGTATCATATAGCAGCAATGGAATGTTCCACCCGGACCTTCCTCTCCAATCCAGCCGGGAGAGGGGCCCGGAAGACCCTGGAGGCCAACTTCGCCTCCAAATGAACCTGGGGGATTTTCCCCCGCAAACGAGACTCATGAAAGAGGGAGAGTGTTTTCATGAACGGATTGGTACTTCTGATCATCAGCGTCGCTGTGCTGGTCTGCGGCTACATCTTCTATGGCCGCTGGCTGTGCAAGCAGTGGGGCGTCGGCGAGCTTGACAAGCCCACCCCGGCCCACGCCCTGGAGGACGGCATCGACTACGTCCCCGCCAAGGCCCCGGTCCTGATGGGCCACCACTTCTCGTCCATCGCCGGCGCGGGCCCCATCACCGGCCCCATCGGCGCGGCTGGCTTCGGCTGGCTGGCCTGCACGCTGTGGATTCTCGTCGGAGGCATTTTCTTCGGCGGCGTCCATGACTTCGGCGCCCTGTTCGCCTCCGTCCGCCACGACGGTAAATCCATCGGCGAAATCATTTCCGTCAATATGAGCAAGCGGGCCAAGATGCTGTTCCTGATCTTCGCCTACCTGACCCTGATCCTGGTGGTGGCGGCCTTCGCCTCCATCGTGGCCGGCACCTTCGGCGCCACCTTCGCCGAGAACGGCGCCGTGGACCTGGCCGCTTCCGAGGCCAACGCCCGGGTGGCCATGGTGTCTCTGCTGTTCATCGCCATCGCCATTGTCTTCGGCTTCCTGGTGTACCGCCGGAACGCCCCCATGGGCGTGGCCAGCGTCATCGGAGTCGTCGCCATCGTGGCGATCATCGCCATCGGAATGAACTTCCACCCCATCTACCTGAGCAAGGACGCCTGGATGTGGATCTGCGGCATTTACATCGCCATCGCCTCCGTCACCCCGGTCTGGATTCTGCTCCAGCCCCGCGACTACCTGTCCAGCTTCCTGCTGTACGCCATGCTGGCGCTGGCTGTGGTGGCGGTCGTCCTGGCCCGGCCCGACATGGGCAGCATGGCCACGGTGAACACCTTTGTGGTCACCAACCCGGACACCGGCGCGGGCAACCCCATCTTCCCGGTCCTGTTCACCACCATCGCCTGCGGCGCAATTTCGGGCTTCCACTCCCTGGTTTCCTCCGGCACCACCTCCAAACAGCTGGATAAAGAGACCGACGCGAAGCCCATCGCCTACGGCGGCATGCTCCTTGAGTGCGTCCTGGCCATCCTGACCCTGTGCGCCGTGGCCTATGCCTACAGCTGGAACGCGGCCAACCCCGACGCCAAGCTGGCGGGCGCGACGGCCATCTTCGGCGGCGGCCTGGCCCACATGATCGACGACACCATCCACGGAAGCTATGACATCCTGTACACCCTGCTGGTGCTGACCTACTCCGCCTTCTGCCTGACCTCCCTGGACACCGCCACCCGTCTGGCCCGGTTCATGTTCCAGGAGTTCTGGCTGGACTCCAGCAAGGGCGAGACCCCGGAGAACGTCACCGGCTACAAGAAGGTCCTCTCCAACATGTATGTCTCCACCGCCATCACCGTGGTGCTGGGCGTGCTGCTGGGCCTGAACGGCTATGAGAAGATCTGGGCGCTGTTTGGCTCCGCCAACCAGCTGCTGGCGGGCCTGGGCCTGCTGGCGGTGGCCACCTGGCTGGGCAACATCGGCAAGAACAACAAGATGTTCCTGCTTCCCATGGGCTTCATGATCATCGTCACCATCTGCTCCCTGCTGGTCAACACCAAGAACCAGATCGCCCTGATCTCCGCCGGCGGCGCGGACTGGGGCCCCTATGTCCAGGCCATTCTGGGCATCCTGCTGGTGGTCCTGGCGGTCATCCTGGCCATCGAGGGCATCGGCACCATCATGCACCCCCACAAGCAGCAGAGCAAGGCGCGGTAACAACACCCCGGCGGTTTTCCGCCCCGGATGAAAAGAAGCGTTTAGAAGGACCCGGCGGGTTTATCCCGCCGGGTCCTTCGACTGTTCCTATTTCAGAAGTGAAAGCACGACGCGCGGTGATTTACCCAACGCAATCTGATCCAGGATATCCAGGAGTTCCTGTTTTGTGCAGCTCTCCTTCTCCCCGCCGCTGAACAGCAGCCGGAGGTCATACAGCAGAGCTTTTCGGACTCAGCGCAAGCCCTATTTCCGCCGCCGACAGATTCCCCATGTTTTTTCAGCCCCGCTCTTGTAAAATGGGACAAATTGGAAGGAGGCGGTCCCATGGGTGAGGAGAAACGGGTGCTGCGGCTGGGGGTTGAGACCATCCGCCCCAACCCCCGCCAGCCCCGGCGGCTGTTTGACGAGGGGGCCCTGCGGGAGCTGGCGGCGTCCATCCGCCGCCACGGCGTGGTGCAGCCCCTGGTGGTCCGGCGGAGGAGCGACGGCTGGGAGCTGGTGGCGGGGGAGCGGCGTCTCCGGGCGGCGCGCCTGGCGGGGCTGGAGGCGGTGCCCTGTGTGGAGGCGGAGGTGGACGAGCGGGAGTCCGCCCTGCTGGCCCTGGTGGAGAACCTCCAGCGCCGGGACCTCCACTACTTCGAGGAGGCGGCGGCCATCTCCGCCTACCTCCGCCAGACGGGGGCCACTCAGGAGGAGGCGGCGGCGGAACTGGGGCGGTCCGCCTCGGCGGTGGCCAACAAGCTGCGGCTCCTCCGGCTGTCCCCGGCCTGCCAGGCCCTGCTGCTGGAGAAGGGCCTCACCGAGCGCCACGCCCGCTGCCTCCTCCGCCTGGAGGACGAGGAGGAGCGATTGACGGCGGCCCGCCGGGCGGCGGAGAGGGGCTGGAACGTGGCCCAGACGGAACAGTACGTGGAGCGGCGGCTCCAGGAGCTTCAGGCGGCGGCCCCCGCCGGGCGGCGGACCTACATTCTGAAGGACGTGCGGCTGTTCCTGAACAGCGTGGACCGGGGGCTGCGCATCGTCCGGGAGGCGGGGGTGGAGGCCAAGTGCCTCCGGGAGGACACTGACGAGGAGATCGTCATGACCATCCGTATCCCCCGGCGGCCATGAAGGGTCCGCTGCGGCGGGGCTTATTGAAAACGAAAGGAACCCCTCCCGGGTTCCTCTCGCAGCTCTCTTTCTTCCCGTCGAATGGGTCTTACGGTTTTTTGACAGCCTGAGGGCCCCTTCTCTTGTTACTGGATTGTAATCACTTTTTTTCCGGGAATGTGATAGAATATCCTGAGAGAGAAACAGCCCCTTGTCTACGGGGCTGAAAAGGAGGGGCTTCATGGCACAGAGGACAGATGAAGTCATGTGGGAAAAGGCCGCCGGAAAGCGGATGAAGAAGGGCGGGGCCGCCCCCGTGGTGGCCGCCCTGTTTTTGACCGCCGCCATCATGGGCGGGGGCTATGCCGGGCTGTGCGCCTGGGCCGGGTCCCAAACGGATTTTTACCCCGGGGAGATTGTCGGCGGCGTGGACATCGGGGGCCTCACCGTGGAGCAGGCGGCCCAGGTGCTGGCGGGCTCCCTGCCGGGGAGGACCATCTCCGTGGCCCCCTTGCAGGAGGCCGAAAAGGAGGGCTGGCCCGCCGGAACCGAGGACGCCGTCGCCGTCACCCTGGCGGACCTGGGCTACACCGCCGAGCAGTGCCCCGCCATCGCCCAGAAGCGCTTTGACCAGCAGGCCGCCACCCCCTTCCTCAGCCGGGGCGTTCAGGTCCTCTCCGCCCTCACCGGCGACCAGGGGGACCCCCTCACGGCCCAGGACCGGGACGAGGAGATTTTCCGCCGGGGCGTGGCCGACCTGGCCGAGGCTCTGGCCTTGGAGCCCCAGAACGGGGGCTATGAGGTCCTGGACGACGAAATTCTTCTGACCAAGGAGGCCAACGGCCGTTCCGTCAGCGAGGACGGCCTGGCCCTGCTGCTGGACAGCGCCGTGTCCGCCGGGGAGACGGAGGTCCGGGCGGACTGCACCACCCGGAAGGCGGAACCCCTGTCCATTCAGGAGATCTACGACGCCGTCTCCGGCGAGATGGAGAACGCCCGCTATGACCACGCCACCGGGGGCATCCTGCCGGAAAAGGGCGGGGCCTCCTTCGACACCGCCTCCGCCCAGCGGACCCTGAACGCCGCCGCCCCCGGCGAGACCGTCTCCGTCCCCGCCGACATTCAGGAGCCGGAGGTCACCGCCGAGGAGCTGGAGAAGGTCCTTTTCCGGGACCTGCTGGGGGAGTGTACCACCCACGTCTCCGGCACCGCCGCCCGGGTCAGCAATGTCAAGCTGGCCTCCGCCGCCTTTGACGGGACCATCCTCAACAGCGGGGACATCTTCTCGTACAACGACACCGTGGGCCAGCGGACGGAGGCCAAGGGCTATAAGCCCGCCCCGGCCTATGTCCAGGGGGAGACCGTGGACGAGATCGGCGGCGGCGTGTGCCAGCCCTCGTCGACGCTGTACTACGCCTGCCTCCTGGCCAACCTGGAGATCACCGAGCGCTACGCCCACCGGTATGTTCCCAGCTACATCACCCGGGGCATGGACGCCACCGTGTCCTGGGGCGGGCCGGACTACAAGTTTACCAACAACACCAAGTACCCCCTGAAAATCGTGGCCAAGTACGACAAGGGCTATCTCACCGTCCAGCTCTGGGGCACCAAGGACAACGACCTGTCTGTGAAAATGACCTACGACACCATCTCCACCACCCCCTTTGAGGAGGTGGAGCAGCTGGACCCCACCCTGTCGCCGGGCCAGCGGCAGGTGAAGGTGACGCCCTATATCGGCTATCGGGTCAAGACCTACCGGAACGTCTTCGACGGCAGCGGGGCCCTGGTCTCCAGCGACGTGGAGGACATCAGCGACTATAAGAAACGGGACCGCCTGGTGCTGGTGGGCCCGGAAAAGGAAACGTCCTCGGAGGCCGGAGGCACGGCCACCGGCGTCCCCGGCACGCCTCTGGAGCCCAACCCCGGCGTCTCCGGGGAAGAGCCCAGCACGCCCGCCTCGGGCCCGGCGGAGGTCCCCAAGCCCTCCACACCTACCCCGACCCCCGCGCCCGAGCCGGCGCCCAGCACCCCCGCGCCCGCCGAGCCCTCCACGCCGGAGGAACCCCCGGCCTTCGTGGTCATCCCGCCCTCTCAGGAGTGAGCGCACAGACTGGCAAAATCAAAGACAGGCCCGCGCTTGAAGGCGCGGGCCTGTTTTTTCTGGGCATACTACAGCAAACGTCAAAATTCCTGAGAACGGGCCGGCCAGGGGGCCGGCCCCTACAGGGGAACCGTAGGGGCCGCCGCCCTCGGCGGCCCGCTGGCAGTAATTTTGCAGATTGCTATAAGCCGGAATCAAAGCAATGGGAGGAGGGCGGTCCATGAAAAAATACCTGGGGCCCCTGCTGGTCTGGGCGGCTCTGGCGGCGGCCGTCTGGCCCCTGCGCCGGTATCTGACGGCGGAGGCCGTGGCCGCCTGGACGCCGGGGCAGACCGGCCTGGCGGTTCTGATCCTCCTGGCCCTGTACGTCGTCAAGGGGCTGACGGCGGCGCTGCCCCTCACGGCCCTGGCCGGGGCGGCGGGGCTTCTGCTGCCCTTTCCGGCGGCCCTGGGGACCAACCTGGGGGGCGCCCTGGCGGCCCAGGCGGGGCCCTATTTCCTGGGCCGGGCGGGAAAGGGGAACCTGGGGGACCTGGCGAAGCGCCTCCCCGGCCTCCGGGGCCCGGCCCCGGCCCGGCAGGTGTTTTTGCTGCGGCTGGCGGGGGTGCTGCCCACGGAGCTGGTCAGCCTCTGGCTGGGGGCGGCGGGGACGGCCCGCCGGGCCTATTTCGCCGGGGGGCTGCTGGGGAGCTTCCCCAGGGTGCTGGCGGCCACGGTGCTGGGGGCGGCGCTGTGGGACCTGGGCGGGGGGAGGTTTTGGGCGTCCTGCGTTTTCGGGTGGTCCCTGACGGGGGCGGCGCTGGCGGTGTGGGGGAGGGAGTGGGCACGTAATTGACAATTGATAATTGACAATGTGTTGGGTGTCTGTGCGCGCCGTTGGATAGGGCTTCCCCTATCCCCTCTCCTTCCGCAGCCGGCGGATATCCTCCCCGAAGAAGGGCAGCACCTGATACTCCCCCTCCAGCCGGGAGACAATCTGCGGCGTGTAACGCCGCCCCAGCTCCTCCAGCTTCAGGTTCGTGCTGAGAATGGTGGCCCGCCGGTCGGTGATCCGCCCGTTGACAATGCCGTACAGGGCGCTCTGGACAAAGGGGGTGGTCATCTCCGTCCCCAGGTCGTCCAGAATCAGGAGGCCGCAGTCCAGAATCCGCTCCACGTCGGCCTCCACGGCCTCCCCCATCTCCCGGCCGAATTTCCGGGCCTCGAAGCGCTCGAAGATATGGGCGGCGGTGTCGTAGACCACGGAAAACCCCTCGGCGCTGACCTCCCGGGCGATGGCGGCGGAGAGGAAGGTCTTCCCCAGCCCCGGCTCCCCGGTGAGGAGCAGATTCCCGCTCTCCCTGGAAAAGGAGGCGGCGTAGCGCCGGCAGGTCCGATAGATCCAGTCCATATTCTCTCTGGGAGAAACCCCCAGGGCCGGGTCCTCTATTTCGGAGTACCACTCCAGGGAGAAGGTCTCAAAGCTCTGGTTCCCTAAGTCCAGCATCCGGCTGAGCTCCTTCTGCTGTTCCCGGGCGCAGTAGGCCCGGAGGCAGCGGCACATGGCCCCGTCCCCCCGCCAGCCCGTGTCGCCGCACAGGGGGCAGGCGGGCTTTTCCTCCAGGCAGTCCTCCGGGAGGCCCAGGTCCGCCAGAAGCAGCCTCCGCTCCTCCTGGAGGCCCAGGTTCTGCTTTTTCAGGGCCTCCACCGCCGCCCTGGGGTCCGTCCCCCGGCGGAGGGCCGAGGACAGGATGCGGCTCATGGTGGCCCGGAGTTCCCCCTCAATCTCCCGAAGCCGGGGCTGGCGCTGGAAGACGCCCTCCCGGCGGCTCTGGAACCGCTCCTCTCTCTGCCGCTTGTCCTCCTCAAAGCGCTGGAGGGCCCGGCGGAGAATCTTTCCCTCATAGGCCATGGCTCACCCTTCCTTTCCCCGCTGCTGAATGTACTTGCGCATCCAGGCGTTTCCCTTTTCCGGGGCGGAGGGGGCGGCCGGTTTCGCCGCCGGGGCGGGCCGCCTGTCCCCCGCTTCGATCTCCTCCGCCGAGTGGAGCCCCGCCTCGTGCCAGCGGCGGAGGATACCGTTGCAGTAGCTCCACTTGAACTCGTGGCACTTGAGCACCGTCTTGTCATAGGCCAGGGCCGCCGTCTCCGGCGAAAAGCCCCACTCCAGCCACTGGAGCAGGTACTTCTCCTCCCCGGCGGAGGGGGGCCTGTCCCCCAATTGCAGCGCCCGCATGAACTCCGGCAGGGCCCCCTGCCGCCGGGCCAGGCGGCTGAGGTGCTCCGCCGCGGCGGCCTGGGTGTCCACCCCCTGCCGGGCCCAGGCGTAGCCCTCCCGCTCAATCTGGCGGAGGGTGGGCCTCCGGCCCTGGCCGAAGCGGGCGGCGGTGCGCTCGGCGCAGTGGCAGACCAGGAGGTAGATCACGTCGGCGGGAAGGCCCAGATAGTCGTACAGCCCCAGGAGGGTGGCCAGGTCCGCCGTGGTGAGGCGCTTGCCCAGCTTCCGCTCCACCTCGGCGGTAAGGCGGCGGAACTCGCCGCTCTCCTCCAGCTTTTCGGCCACCTCGTCCTGGCGGTAGGCGGGGGGCTCGTCGGCGGGCTCGGCGGGCGGGGCCTGGGGGGCGATGAGGCCCAGGTCCCGCAGGACGGACTCCGCCGCCTCAATGCGGGCCCGGTCCCAGCGCAGCTCTCCCGCCAGGGAGCGGGGGGGCACGTCGCCATGGCGGCGCAGCAGGGCTATGTAAAGCAGGGCGGCGTCCCCGTCCCCCCGGTCCAGGAGGCGCTTGGCCGCCTGGGCGGAGAGGGTGACGGGCTCGTCGGGGGCGCGGACAAGGACGCTGGGCATGGGAAGCGCCTCCTTTCGGGGAAATTTGATCAGGTTCTATTCTACACGTTCCCCATCTGAAAAGCAACCCCTTGACAGCCCCGGCCCCATCGCCTATGATAGGCTCTGTCAAAACACCAAGAGAAGGAGCTTCCTTACTTATGGATATGGAGCTGCAAGCCATGTATCAGGCCCTGGGCGTCAGCCCGGCCGTTTACCGCTACGGCGAGGCCGCGCTGGAGCGCCTCCGGGACCGCTTCGCCGCCATCGACCGCGCCGCCGAGTACAACCAGGCCAAGGTCCTCCTGGCCATGCGGGAGAACCGGGTCAACGCCACCCACTTCGCCGCCACCACCGGCTACGGCTACGACGACGCGGGCCGGGACAACCTGGAGCGGGTCTACGCCTCTGTCTTCCACACGGAGGCCGCCCTGGTCCGGCCCCAGATCACCTGCGGCACCCACGCCCTCACCGTGGCCCTGTCGGCCAACCTCCTGCCGGGGGACGAGCTCCTCTCCCCCGTGGGGGCCCCCTACGACACCCTGGAGGAGGTCATCGGCATCCGGCCCTCCAAATGCTCCTTAAAGGAGTACGGCGTCACCTACCAGCAGGCCGGCCTCCTGCCGGACGGCGGCTTTGACTATGAGGCCATCCGGTCCAAAATCAACGAGAGGACCAAGCTCATCACCATCCAGCGCTCCAAGGGCTACGCCACCCGGCCCAGCTTCTCCGTGGCCCAGATCGGGGAGCTGATCGCCTTCTGCAAGTCCGTCAAGCCCGACGTAAAGGTCATGGTGGACAACTGCTACGGCGAGTTTGTGGAGACCCGAGAGCCCTCGGACGTGGGGGCCGACATGGTGGTGGGCAGCCTGATTAAAAATCCCGGCGGCGGCCTGGCCCCCATCGGCGGGTACATCTGCGGGACCAAGGAGTGCGCGGAGCGCTGCGCCTACCGCCTCTCCGCCCCCGGCCTGGGCCAGGAGGTGGGGGCCAACCTGGGGCTCATGCCCGCTTTTTACCAGGGCCTGTTCCTGGCCCCCACGGTGACGGCGGGGGCCTTGAAGGGGGCCGTTTTTGCCGCCAATCTCTACGAGGGCCTGGGCTTTCCCTGCGTGCCCAATGCCGCGGAGGAGCGCCACGACATCATCCAGGCCGTCACCCTGGGGAGCCGGGAGGCCATGCTGGCTTTCTGCCTTGGCATCCAGGCCGCCGCGCCGGTGGACAGCTACGTGACGCCGGAGCCCTGGGCCATGCCGGGGTACGACAGCGAGGTGGTCATGGCCGCCGGGGCCTTTGTCCAGGGCAGCTCCATCGAGCTCTCCGCCGACGGGCCCATCCGCCCGCCCTACGCCGTGTACTTCCAGGGGGGCCTCACCTGGCAGCACGCCAAGCTGGGGATTTTGATGAGCCTCCAGAAGCTGCTGGAGGCGGGCCTTGTAAAGCTGCCGGAGTGAGGAGGATTCTATCATGAGACTGCAAAGCGCGATTTTCGACATGGACGGCACGCTGCTGGACTCCATGGGCATGTGGCGGACCTTGGGCAGCGTCCTGGCCCGGAACCACGGGGCCGTTCCGCCCCCGGACCTGAACCGCAGGGTGGCTTCCCTGGGTCTCTGGGAGGGCACGGCCTACTGCAAGGAGGTCTGCGGCCTCTCCGGCACGGTGGAGGAGCTGGTCCAGGAGATCTGGGGGCAGATTGAGACCTTCTACAGAACCGACGTGCGGCCCAAGCCGGGCCTGACGCGGTTTCTGGACATATTGAAGATGCAGGGTGTGTGGATGTACGTGGCCACGGCCACGGACCGCCCCCTGGCGGAAGCGGCGCTGAAGACCGCCGGGATCGACGGCTATTTCCGGGGAATGATCACCAGCCGGGAGGCGGGCCAGACCAAGCGGGAGGGCCCGGAGATTTACGAGCGGGCCCTGCGCCGCCTGCGGTCCACAAAGAAGGACACGGTGGTGTTTGAGGACGCGCTCCACGCCCTGCGGACGGCCCACGAGGCGGGGTTCCGCACGGCGGCGGTGTACGACCCCACAGAGCCGGAGCAGGAGGAGATGCGTCGTCTGGCAGACTATTACATTGTGAGCTTTGAGGAGATGACGGAGTGACTGCCGCCGGGCTTTTCGCGCCCCTGCGGGGGGGCTTTCCCCCTGGCAGGGGGAGGGCTGGAGTCGCCCTTGCGGGCGGGGAGGGCTTTCCCCCCGTAAGGGGGAGGCTTTTTCCGGCCCTGACGGGCGGGGCGGACTGGAGACCAGCGATGGCTGGTTCATTGCACCCCCCATTTTCTCTTTTCATTCCCGGAATGAAAAGAGAAAACGGGCCGTGCACGGTCCAAAAGAGAAAAGCAAGGGGACGCGGTTACGGGGGCGCGGCTGAATGAACGGCGGAGCCGGAATGACTTCCCACGCGTAATTGGATTCAGCGGGGGTTTGTTCTTCATCGAATCGACCAGCTCCTCTTTCCGCTGCCGCTACCCTGGCGCTTGCGGGGCTGTCTGCGCCTACCGTTCTTTATCGTCAGACTACCCTGTAGGGGCGGACCTGTGTGTCCGCCCTTCTCCTGGTAGACCTCTGTAGGGGGCGGGCTCTGTCCCGCCCCGCTTTTCGTCCCCCGTCTTCCGTCCCTCGTCCTTCGTCCCCCGTAAAAAATCACCTGCGAACCCAACAGAGTGGTTCGCAGGTGAAAGCGAAGAAATTCCCACCACAGTGCAGTTTTCCGCCCTGCGGGCGGGAAACGGAACGGCGGTGGGAATTTCTGAGCTGGCGCAGCGGGTGGGATTCGAACCCACGGTACCCTTGCGGGTACACCTGATTTCGAGTCAGGGCCGTTATAACCACTTCGATACCGCTGCATGAGCCGTTACCTATTATGCCACACTTTCCCCGCCGTTGCAAGAGGGGCGGGAAAATTTCCCGCCCCAACGCTTACTTCTGCGGCGCGCGCTTCCCGGTTCCCCCGTAGAAAAACGCGTCGCACTTCAGCATGCCGTTATACAGCTTCCGCTTCCTCTCCGCCGGGCGGCCGAAGCACCGCTCAAACTCCGTGTGGGAGCTCAGCACCACCACCCGCCACTTGGGCGGCAGGTCCTCCAGCGCCTTCCCGAAAGCCCGGTACAGCGCCTCCGCCTCCGCCTTCTCCAGCAGCCGCTCGCCATAGGGCGGGTTGGTCACCAGCTGGCCGTACTCGCTCTCCCGGCGGAACTTCCCCGCGTCCGCCTCCTCAAAGCGCACGCAGTCCTCCACCCCCGCCAGGGCGGCGTTGTGCCGGGCCAGCTCCACCGCCGCCGGGTCGATGTCCCCGCCCCAGATGTCGTATTGGCCGTGATATTCCTTGTCCATCGCCTCATCGGCGGCCTCCATCCACAGCCGCGGGTCTATGGCCCCCCACCGCTGGGCGGCAAAGCGCCGGTCCAGGCCGGGGGCCCGGTTTTTGGCGATGAGCGCCGCCTCAATGGGGATGGTGCCGGACCCGCAGAAGGGGTCGCAGAAGGGGTCCTTCCCCCGGTAGCGGGAGAGGGTCACCAGGGCCGCCGCCAGGGTCTCCCGCAGGGGCGCGCCCATGTTCTGGGCCCGGTAGCCCCGCTTGTAGAGCCCCTCGCCGGAGGTGTCCAGGTACAGGGAGACCCGGTCCTTCACGATGGCAAACTGGATCTGATACCGGCTGCCCGTCTCCGGCAGGGTCTCGCAGCCGTAGGCGTTCCCCAGCCGCCGGGCGGCGGCCTTTTTCACGATGGCCTGACAGGCGGGGACGGAGTGGAGGGCGGAATTCAGGGAGTAGCCCTTGACGGGGAATTCCCCGTCAAGGGGGATGAAGTCCTCCCAGGGCAGGGCCAGGACGCCCTGGAACAACGCCTCGAAGTCCGGGGCCGGGAAAGAGCCCAGTTCCATCAGCACACGGGCGCCGCAGCGCAGGTTGATGTTCAGCCGGGGGATGTCGGCGAAACCGCCATCGCAGTGGACCCGGCCGTTTTCCGCCCGGACGTTGGCGAGGCCCAGGCGCTTCAGCTCGTCGGAGACCAGGGCCTCCAGGCCCAGGAGGCAGGGGACGGTGAGTGTCAAAAGGAATCCCTCCTTTTTGATTCTGATAGCTCAGTATAACAGGGGATGGGGGGATTTGCAACTCCCTGCAAAGGGAGGGAGTGGGGCTCGCCCTGACGGGCGGGGGTTTTGGTGGTGGACGAATCGACTCTCTCCTCTTTTCGCCGCCGCTAACCTGGAGGTTGCGGGGGAAACTTTCTTGTGGGGCCTGACCCCCAGGTCAGGCCATTTCTCCAGGTCCGGCGGAGCGCCGGGCCCCCTGATATTCGGCGGTCAGGGTCACCTCGCCCGTCGCCCTTTCTGGCCCGGCCTCCCTGAGAGATTAAGAGGTCCGTTATGACATCGAAAACTTCGTAGCGGTAGGGCGGGCTGAGCGGGAGCTTGCCGCTGAGAAACGACACGCCGTCGGCCGCAGCCCTGATTTCACAGGGAAGTCCCCGGACCGTATGTACAACGGCCCGTCCGCCGTTCCCTCCGAAAGCTGAATTTTATACTGCCTCATGGTTTCTCTCCTTACCCGTTTTCCCACAACATAGCCGTATTCGGGTAAAAAGTCAACTGTATTCCCACAATTCCGGCCCGCGCAAAAGGGGAGGACGGCGGCGATGGGGATTTCGGACATGGTGCGGGCGCGGCTTCTGGAGCTGTGCCGCGAGAGAGGCGTTTCAGTCAATAAGATGTGCGAGTGGGCGGCGGTCCCCCAGTCCACGGTGAACAACTTTCTGAATCGCAAGACCCACAATCTCGGGATTATCACCCTGAAAAAATTGACGGATGACTTTGGCCTGAGCATTACGGAATTCTTCGACACGGACGCGTTCCGCAATCTTGAGCAGGAAATCCACTGAGGCGTGCAGGAGAGCCTACGCGCTTTTTTGTGCCATGCGGTTCCGCTCTTCTTTGTGAATTGTTACGGAATTGAAACACATTTTCCCCCTGGGGTATGCTATACTGTATAAGAAACCAAAGGCCGAATAGAAAGGAGGTATCCTGATGAACATATTCATCTGGCTCTGGCTGGGGGCCATCGTCCTCTTCGGTGTGGCCGAAGTGCTCACCGAGGGCATGGTCTCCATCTGGTTCGTCGCCGGGTCCCTGGCGGCCCTGATCGCCTGCATGTCCGGCTGGTCCCTGGGAGGGCTGACGCCGGAGGCCACGCAGGTGCTGGTCTTCGCCGTGGTGTCCGCCCTGGCCCTGGCCGTCACCCGGCCCCTGGTGCGGCGCTTTATGAGCCGGCCCCATATTCCCACCAACTCGGACCGGGTTCTGGGCATGACCGCCAAAGTCACCGAGGCCGTGGACAACCAGCGGGCCTCCGGCGCCGTCTACGTGGACGGCAAAACCTGGACCGCCCGCAGCGTGGACGGCGACCTCATCCCCGCCGGGACCCAGGTGAAGGTACAGAAGATCGAGGGCGTCAAGCTCCTGGTCCAATTTTCAGAGAAAATGGAGGTAGCGAAATAATGTTCTGGATTCCTGTTTCCATCGTCATCATCCTGCTGGTGATTTTGATCATCTCCAACGTCCACATCGTCCAGCAGTCCCGGGCCTACGTGGTGGAGTGGCTGGGCCAGTTTCACGCCGTTTGGAACCAGGGGCCCCACGTGAAGGTCCCCTTCGTCATGCGGGTGGTCAAGAAGGTCTCCCTGAAGGAGCAGGTGGCGGACTTCCCGCCTCAGCCCGTCATCACAAAGGACAATGTCACCATGCAGATCGACACGGTGATCTATTTCCAGATCACGGATCCCAAGCTCTACACCTACGGGGTGGAGCACCCCATGAACGCCATTGAAAACCTGACGGCCACGACTCTGCGGAACATCATCGGCGACATGGACCTGGAGCAGTCCCTCACCAGCCGGGACACCATCAACTCCCGGATGCGGGCCATCCTGGACGAGGCCACGGACCCCTGGGGCATCAAGGTGAACCGGGTGGAGCTGAAAAACATCATCCCGCCCAAGGACATCCAGAGCGCCATGGAAAAGCAGATGAAGGCCGAGCGGGAGCGCCGGGAGTCCGTCCTCCAGGCCCAGGGCCAGAAGGAGTCCCAGGTGCTGGTGGCCCAGGGCGAGAAGGAGGCCGCCGTCCTCCGGGCCACGGCCGCCAAGGAGGCGGCGATTCTCCAGGCCGAGGGCGAGAAGCAGGCCCGCATCATGGCCGCCGAGGCGGAGGCCGAGGCCATCACCAGGGTGCAGACCGCCCTGGCGGAGTCCCTGCGGCTTCTGAACGCCGCGGCGCCCAACGACCAGGTGGTGAAGCTGAAAGCCCTGGAGGCCATGCAGAAAATTGCCGACGGCAAGGCCACGAAGATTATCATTCCCAGCGAGCTCCAGGGCCTGGCGGGATTGGCCGCCGGGGCTAAGGCTGTGTTTGAGAGTGAGGATCCTACTTTTTCTCGAGAGAAAAAGTAGGCAAAAAGAGCTTTCGGCCCGCTCTGATGGTCTGGCATTTATCCAGGCCGGAGCGACGGCAACGCGGATATGACAGGGCCCCGTCCATTGGACGGGGCCCTGTCTGCGCCTTTTACTGGGGCTTCACAATGAGATTCACCAGGCGGTTCTTGACAAAGATGGTCTTGACCACCTGCATCCCCGCCGTGGCCTTCTGCACCTTGTCCACCGCCAGGGCGGCCTCCACCACGGCGGCCTCCCCGCTGTCCGTGGGCAGGGTGACAGTGCCCTTCAGCTTCCCGTTCACCTGGACGGCGAAGGACACGCTGGAGGCCACGGTCTTGCTCTCGTCGTAGACGGGCCAGTCGCTCTGGCAGCACATCTTCCCCGTCTCGGCGGCGAAGCCGAAGCGCTCCCACAGCTCCTCGGTGATGTGGGGGGCGAAGGGGCAGAGCAGCTGGATCAGCGTCCGCATGTCCCTCTTGGTGACCCCGTTGGCCGTCAGCTCGTTGACCGCCGTCATCATGGCCGCGATGGCCGTGTTCATTTTCAGGGAGTCGATGTCGGAGGTGACCTTTTTGATGGCCCGGTGGAGTATGGGCTCGTTGGCCGGGGTGGGGTTCGGGTCGTCCTTGGCGCTCTCCGCCAGGTTCCAGACCCGGTCCAGGAAGCGCTTGGAACCCTTCACCGCCTCGGTGGACCAGATGGCCGCCTGCTCGAAGTCGCCCACGAACATGATATACAGCCGCATGGTGTCCGCACCGTACTGGGCCACGATATCGTTGGGGTTCACCACGTTCCCCCGGGACTTGGACATCTTCTCCCCGCCCTCGCCCAGAATCATGCCGTGGCTGGTCCGCTTGGCGTAGGGTTCCGCCGTGGGGACCACCCCGATGTCATACAGGAACTTGTGCCAGAAGCGGCTGTACAGCAGGTGGAGCGTGGTGTGCTCCATGCCGCCGTTGTACCAGTCCACCGGAGACCAGTAGTCCAGGGCCTCCTTGCTGGCCAGGGCCTTGTCGTTGTGGGGGTCCATATACCGGAGGAAGTACCAGGAAGAGCCCGCCCACTGGGGCATGGTGTCCGTCTCCCGCTGGGCGGGGCCGCCGCACTTGGGGCAGGTGGTGTTCACCCAGTCCGTCATCTTCGCCAGGGGGCTTTCGCCGGTGTCCGTCACCTCATAGCTCTCCACCTCGGGAAGGAGCAGGGGCAGCTCCGACTCCGGCAGGGGGACCCAGCCGCACTTTTCGCAGTTCACCAGGGGAATGGGCTCGCCCCAATAGCGCTGGCGGCTGAACACCCAGTCCCGAAGCTTGAAGTTGGTCTTGGGCCGGCCGTAGCCCTCTTTGGTGACGTGCTCCTTCATGGCGGGGATGGCCTCTTTGACGGTCATTCCGTTCAGGAAGCCGGAGTTTACCATGATGCCCGTGTCGTCCTTGAGGGCGAAAGCCTCCTTGGTGATGTCTCCGCCCTTGACCACCTCGACGATGGGCAGGCCGAATTTGGCGGCGAACTCCCAGTCGCGCTGGTCGTGGCCGGGCACGCCCATGACGATGCCGGTGCCGTAGCCCATGAGAACGTAGTCGGAGACGAACATGGGGACGTGTTTTCCCGTGGCGGGGTTGACCACCTCGATGCCGTCCAGGCGGACGCCGGTCTTCTCCTTGTTCAGCTCGCCCCGCTCGAAGTCGGATTTTCTGGCGGCCTCGGCCTGGTAGGCGGCCACCTCGTCCCAGTTCTTGATCTGGTCCTTCCACTGCTCCAGGTAGGGGTGTTCCGGGGAGATGACCATGTAGGTCACGCCGAAGAGGGTGTCGCACCGGGTGGTGTAGACCGTCAGCTTGTCCCCGTTGGTGGCGGTGAAGTCCACCTCAGTGCCCTCGGACCGGCCGATCCAGTTGCGCTGCTGGATCTTGACCCGGTTGATGAAGTCCACGTCCTCCAAATCGTCGATGAGGCGGTCGGCGTACTTGGTGATGGCCAGCATCCACTGGGATTTCTCCTTGCGGATGACCTCGCCGCCGCAGCGCTCGCACACGCCCTCCACCACTTCCTCGTTGGCCAGGACGATTTTGCAGCTGGTACACCAGTTCACGGGCATGGACGCCTTGTAGGCCAGGCCCTTCTTGAACATCTGGAGGAAAATCCACTGGGTCCACTTGTAGTAATCCGGGTCCGTGGTGTTGACCTCCCGGTCCCAGTCGAAGGAGTAGCCCAGCATGCGCAGCTGCCTGCGGAAGTTCTCCACGTTGTCGTGGGTGACTTTGGCGGGGTGGATGTGGTTTTTCACGGCGTAGTTTTCCGTGGGCAGGCCAAAGGCGTCGTAGCCGATGGGGAAGAGGACGTTATAGCCCTGCATGCGCTTTTTCCGGCAGATGATGTCCATGGCGGTAAAGGGGCGGGCGTGGCCCACGTGGAGTCCCTGGCCGGAGGGGTAAGGGAACTCGATGAGGCCGAAGAATTTTTCCTTACTTCTGTCGCCGTTGACGGCGGTGAAGGGTTTGGCTTCCAGCCATTTGGCCTGCCATTTTTTTTCGATGGCGGTGAAATCGTACTTCATGTGTGATCTCCTTTTATTGATAATATGGCTATTATGGCGCTTTTGCAAAGCGGGGGATGTTGCTCGCCCTTCGGGCGGGGGGGATTGGATACCAGCGATGGCTGGTGCATTGCACCCCCCATTTTCTCTTTTTCTTGCCAGAAGAAAAAGAGAAAACGGGCCGTGCACGGTCCAAAAGAGAAAAAGAAGTATCGCCCCTGCGGGGGGACGAAGGACGGGGGACGCGCAAGGGGTGCTTCCTCCGGGTACGCAAGTCTTCAGCCCGCGGCATAGTTTGAGCGGGGGTTTTGGCGGTTATCGAATGGACCAGCTCCTCTTTTCGCTGCCGCTGATGCTCCGATAAACGGACCTGTAGGGGCCGCCGCCCTGCGTCCGCCGTTGGCGGCTTTGCCGCTTACGGCGGCGGCGTACCTCTTGCGGGTGCTCGGCGGCCCGTTCCCCCGGAACCTCCATGCTGCCCATGGCCCATTCCTTCCGGGACTGCCCTTCTCCCAATAGGACATTGTGGGGCCCGCCCTTCTGTCGGTAGACCACTTCCATAATGGGACCATTCCGGTAGACCGGGAAACTCTCTTTATGGGGCCTGACCCCTTGGTCAGGCCATTCCCTCAGGGACTTCCCTGCTCCCAGCAGAACCTCAGATCCGCTCAAACCCCAAATACCGGGTCCCCTGGAAGGTCAGGCTTCCCTGATCCCCCTCTGCCAGCATGCCATACTCGGCCCCGCTGACGCTGAACTCCATCCGGTCCCCGCTCTCCACCTGGAAGGTGGCGTAATAGGCGGTGCTGGTATGACTCATGCTGTCCTGGTGATGGTGGTGGGAAACCTGCGTCCGCTTGGTTACAACCTGGGCGGATACCGTCAGCCGGGGGGAGGCGTTGTTTTTGCTCCAGGTTCCGATTCCCCTGACCACAGTCAGGATTATTCCACCCACGACAAGCACGAATATCACCGTGATGAAAATCGGGACAATCGTAAACATCATGCTGGCAAAACCACTCATTCCAAACCCTGCGCTCATGGCCTCTCTCCTTTCTCAAACAACAAAAACGCCCCCAGCCAAACCGGCCAGGGGCGTGTCGTCACTACGCGGTACCACCCTGTTCAGCCCCGCCGCGCGGCGGGGCCCTCAAGGCCCGGTAACGGGGGCGAACCGCCCCGCCCTACCTGTCGGGCGGGAGACTCCGGGACCAGTCATGCGCGGGTCTTCCCCCGCCGGCTCGCAGCGTCCGCCGGCTCTCTGGGGGCGGGAAGGGCCCGCCTTTTTTCCCTTCATCGTCTTTCAACAGGCCCTATTGTACGGGGAAGGGGCCGGTTTGTCAAGGGGGAAATGACCAAAAAACCGCCCGGGAACGGGCCCGGACGGTTTTCGGACAGGGAAGGGCCGCCCAGGGGGGCGGCCCCTACGGGGTCTTTCGATAGAGGAAATCGTAGGGGCCGCCGCCTTCGGCGGCCCGTTCCTCTGAAACCGCCGGGGTTTCCAAGGAACCGGGCAGGGCCCTGCTCTTATTTCTCCTTCACGCCGTCGAAGAGCTTCTCGATGCCCGTGTCCGGGGCGGGGGTCAGGAGGCTGACGATGACGATGGCCGCCAGGCCCACGATGAAGGCGGGCAGCAGCTCATAGATGTCCAGGGCGCCGCCCATGGGGCGCACCAGGAACTTCCACACGAAGATCATCACGCCGCCGGCCACCAGACCCGCCATAATGCCCTGGCGGTTGCTGCGCTTCCAGTACAGGGCGCAGAGGATGGCGGGGCCGAACGTCGCGCCGAAGCCCGCCCAGGCGAAGGACACAATCTGGAACACGTTGCTGTTGGGGTCCGAGGCCAGGAACAGGGCGATGACGGCGATGACCACCACGGTGAGCCGGGCAATCAGCATGGTCTGCTTCTCCGTCAGCTTGACGCCGAAGACCTCCTGGACGATGTTCTCCGAGAAGGCGGAGGAGGCCGCCAGCAGCTGAGAATCCGCCGTGGACATGGTGGCCGCCAGAATGCCCGCCAGGATGCAGCCCGCCACGATGGCCGGGAAGATGCCGTAGGCGGACAGCAGGTCCGACAGCTTGACGATGATGGTCTCCGTGGCGCTGCCCTCCAGGAAGGGCACTTTGCCCGCGGCGGAGACCGCGTGGCCCACGATGCCGATGAACACCGCCACGCCCATGGAAATCACCACCCAGGTCCCGGCGATGCGGCGGGAGAGGGTCAGCTCGTTCTCGTCCCGGATGGCCATGAAGCGGACCAGGATGTGGGGCATGCCGAAGTAGCCCAGGCCCCAGGCCATCATGGAGACGATTCGGATGAAGCCGTAAGGCTCCGCCGCGCCGCTGGCGGCGTTATAGGTCTCCGTGAAGCTGAAGAAGCCGGGGAGGGTCTGGGCGTGGGCGATGACCGCGTCCATGCCGCCCGCCTGGACCACGCCGAACACCACAATGACGGCCAGGGCGCAGGTCATGATGACGGACTGGATCAGGTCCATGGTGGCCACGGCGTTGAAGCCCCCGATGGAGGTATAGCTGATAATGACGATGGCCCCGATGATCACCGCCGCCATGTAGTCCCAGCCAAATAAGCTGTTGAAGAGCTTGCCGATGGCGGCAAGGCCGGAGGCCACGTAGGGCACGAAGAAGATCAGGATAATCAGGGCGGAGATGCACATGATGACGGGCTTTTTCTCCCCGTAGCGCTTGGAGATGAAGCTGGGGATGGTGATGGCGTCCAGCTTCACGCTGTAGCGCCGCAGCTTTTTGGCAACCAGCAGGAAGTTCAGGTAGGTGCCAACAGCCAGGCCGATGGCGGTCCAGCTGGCGTCCGCCACGCCGGAGAGGTACGCAAGGCCCGGAATGCCCATGAGCAGATAGCTGCTCATGTCGCTGGCCTCGGCGCTCATGGCCGTGACCAGGGGGCCGATGCCCCGGCCGCCCAGGTAGAAGCCCTCGGCGCTCTTCTTGGACCGGCGGCCGATCATCACCCCGGTGAAGATGACGAAGCAGAGGTACACGATAATCGTACCCATGATGCAGATTTGTGCGGTAGACATGAAATCTCTCTCCTTTTCTGTTCTCAGTGGGTGCTATCATAGCACACTTTTCACTAGAATGAAAGACAGAACGAGGTATAGAATGCAGTCTATACTCTCGTTCTGTGAGATTTCCATAAAATTATGATATAGCAAGCCTTTTAAGCCGTACAATTTTTAGAATGGATTTCCGGCGAAAAGAAATCCGTTCTCAGCCCCGCCAGCTCTCCAGGAAGGTGGGGGTCATGGAGTCCGTGTAGGCCACCAGGGAATACTCCCCGCCGCAGAGGCACCAGTCGTACAGAAGGGCCCGCTCCCAGAGGGCGTAGGCTTTCACGATTTCGTTCACCGTCCGGTCCGTCCGCAGCTGCCCCGCCCGCTGGCCCTCGGCGATGATTTTCCGCAGGAGCTTGAAATAGGTGCGGTTCCGGTCCAGCAGGTGCTTCTCCCCCCGGGTGAGCAGCTGGGTGGAGAGGAGCCGGGCCAGCAGGTCCAGGGAGATGCCCCCGTCGATCATGGCGAAGAGCTCGTGATTCAAAAAGGCCAGCTTTTCAATGGCGTCCTGGTCCGGGGAGAGGGCGGGGATGAGTTCCTCGTACTTCTCGTCGAAGACGTTGGAGAGGGTGCCAAGCAGCGCGTCCTTGCCGTCGAAGTAGTGGTAGAAGGAGCCCTTGGAGGTCTCGGACTCGAAGACGATGTCCTCGATGGTGGTGTCCTCGTAGCCCTGCTCGTAGAAGAGCTTCCAGGCGGCGGAGATGATGCGGCCCTTGGTGTTCCGGGTGTTCTTTCGGGGCATGCCTGGGGCCTCCCTTCCGGTGGATTTTATGGTTGACAGCCCGGCGGCGGGCTGGTATAATCGAAGCAGGAGTGGCGGCCTGGGGGCACAGGTCCGGCTCTTCCTCACAAGATTTAAAATCTGTAGAAATGCCGGTTCCATGTGCGGGGGCCGGTTATTTCTTTGTTACCGCGTTAATCACGCCAAAGACCACAACGGCTGGCAGGTTCAGTAATGCCAGGGTTTCCAGAACCGTCACGTTGTCACCTCCCGATCTCTATGTACGGAGGTCAAGCCGTTCCCCTCTTGCCTGATACTGATATATCATACTTCGACCGGCGTGTCAACGGCGGGGGACGCCGCCCTCCGCACCTTTTGCAAGGTTTACAGCACATTCTCCGGTGTTCATTTGCGGAGAGTGCGATTATAATAAAAACCAGACAAGGAGGAAGGACCCATGAAATTCTGGAAGATGAACGGGGCCGGAAACGACTTCATTATCTTGAACAACCTGGAGGAGCGTCTCCCCCTGGAGGCCCTGCCCCGGATTGCCCGGACGCTGTGCGAGCGGCACATGTCCATCGGGGCCGACGGGCTGATGGCGGTGGAGGCGGCGGACCAGGGGGGCGACTTCAAGATGCTGTTCTTCAACTCCGACGGCAGCGCCGGGGAGATGTGCGGCAACGGGGCCAGGTGCATCTGCCGCTACGGCTTCGAGAACGCTCTGGCGGGAGAGGCCCAGGCGGTGGAGACCGCCTCCGGCACCGTCTTCGGCCGGAGGATTGACCGGCGGTTCTACCAGGTCCGGCTCAACGACCCCACCGTCATCCGGCTGGACTGCCCGGTGGAGGCGGACGGGGTGCGCTACGCCTGCTCCTATGTGGAGCTGGGGAATCCGGGGCTGCCCCACGCGGTGGTCCCCTATCACAATCTCCAGAACGCCGACGAGAACGAGCTGCGGGAGCTGGGGAGGAAGATCCGCTGGAGCCCCGTCTTCCCCAAGGGGGCCAACGTGAATTTCTACGAGCTCATCGGGGAGGACCGGTTTTATCTGCGGACCTTCGAGCGGGGAGTGGAGGACTTCACCTACGCCTGCGGCACGGGCACCGGGTCCGTCACGGCGGTGCTGACCCTCCAGGGGAAGGTCAGCGGCCACCAGGTCCGGGCGGACATGACCGGCGGGACGCTGTACGCCGACGCGGAACGGGTCTATAGCCAGATTACGGAGCTGCACCTCACCGGGCCTACCAATGTGGTGTGCAAGGGAGAAATCACGGATGAGGAATTGATAATGGACAATTGACAATTGTCCATTCATTGCAAAATGGGAGGTTACTATGGAAAAGAAATCGATCGCGAAAAACTACGCCTTTTTGGCCATCATGCTGGGCGCCATGATTCTGGGCGCTATCCTGGGCTGGGTCTGGCCCGCTGAGTCCGACGGCAGCGGCGGCATCGTCTCCGGCACCGGGGCCACCGTCCTCAAGCCCCTGGGCACCGTGTTTATCAACATGATGTTCTGTCTGGTGGTTCCTATGGTGTTCGCCTCCATCTCCAGCGCCGTGGCCAACATGGAGAGCCGGAAGCGGGCGGGCAAAATCATGGGCGTCACCGTGGGGACCTTCGTGATTACGGGGGCCATCGCCGCCGTGATTATGTATCTGCTGATGATGGTCTTTCCGCCGGTGCCCGCCGCGTGGACCAATCTGGCCTCCCAGGAGATGGGCGAGTACGCCACCCTGCCGGACATGATTGTCAACTTTTTCACCGCCAGCGATTTCAGCGGCCTGCTGACCCGCCGGGCCATGCTGCCTCTCATTGTCTTCTCCCTGCTCTTCGGCTTCGCCGTGAACCTCAACGGCGGCAAGGAGACCCCCGTGGGCCGCTTCCTGGACGACCTGGCGGCGGTCATGCTGAAGTTCGTGAAGATCATCACCTACTACGCCCCCATCGCCTTCTTCGGCTTCTTCGCCGACCTGGTGGCCACCTACGGGCCCCAGATTACGGAGAACTACGCCCGGGCCCTGGCGGTGTACTACCCCCTGTGCTTCATCTATATCTTCACCGCCTGGCCTCTCTTCGCCTGGTTCGGCGGCGGCAAGGGCGCCATCGGCGTCATGTTCCGGCACATCACGAAACCCGCCGTGGTGTCTCTGGGCACCTGCTCTTCCGTGGCGACGATTCCCACCAACATGGAGGAGGCCGCCGGCACCGGCATCCGCAAGGACGTGGCGGACATGGTGCTGCCCCTGGGGGCCACCATGCACATGGACGGGTCCTGCTTCTCCTGCGTTTTGAAAATCGCCTTTGTGCTGGGCGTCTTCGGCCAGAAGCTGACCCTGGGCATGCTGATCCCCGTGGTGCTGGTGGCCGTCCTCAGCTCCGTGGGCATGAGCGGCGTCCCCGGCGGCGGGTATATCGGCGAGTACATCATCTGCTCCATCTTCTTCCCCGCCCAGATGGAGATCGCCTTCCCCATCCTGGTGGTCATCGGCAACCTGGTGGACCCCCCGGCGACGATGATCAACGCCGCCGGAGACTATGTCACCTGCTTCATCGTCTCCCGCTTCGTGGACGGGAAGGACTGGCTCCAGAAGCAGCTGAAAAAGTGAGCGCTCCCCGGAACGGACCCTAGGGCTGGGAGGGAGATTCCTCCCAGCCCCTTTTTCCACAGGGGCCCGTTCGTGAGCAAAAGCGTCCCCGCCGGTTAGATGGGTGTCCGTAAAACAGTAATCCAAAAAAATTACGATTACGGCATCTGTCAAACAGGATTGGACACAGAAGATGGGCGGAGAATGGAATTTCTTCCATTCTCCGCCCACTTTTTTCGTTTAACCGCCTGATTTATCGCTTTTTCCGTTTGCGTCTCTGCGGAGCAAAAGCCTTGCCCCGCTTGCTAATGTGTTTCTTCATGTGCTCGGATTTGTTCAAAATCCCTATCAGAGTCACAAATTCTTCCTGCGTCAACGTATCATAGTCAATCGCAAGCTGTGACAGGAGCACTTTTACTATCTTTTCTTCTGTACTTCCTTCGTAACTGAGGGCACTTTCAAGCTGACAGACCGCTTTCTCTGTCGGTGATTCTGCATCGACATCAGCAGTAGTGATGTCGGCTCTGTGTGCCTCCCGAATGTCTCGGATGATGGGCCGCAAATCCTCAAAAATCGTATAGGCAAAATAATCGTCCTCGTCCGCCTGGGCAAGTTCCAACGTGCGCATATTCAATTCATTGTCATCCAAGCCTTCGCGCTCCATTACCACCTTACGCTGGGCTTTGAGCATTGCGTTGGTATCGCGGATATGCGTACTGGCGATTCGATCAACATATATTTCGAGGTCAACCATAAGCCGCCGGAAATCTCCATGAACAGCAAGTTCACAGAGCAGCCGGTTGTTAATCTTGCCGCTTTTCAATAACGCGATCATTTCATCACTCAAATGCAGATCATTCAAATCTGCGTTTGGGTGATTTTTTATGGCTGACAATCCCAGCAGATAGTCCGTAGTTACGCCATAGAACTCCGCCAGTTTGACAACAGCGCAGTAACTAATGTCTTTCGGACCCTCGGCTTCATAATTGCCCAGCGCAGATTTTGAAATGCCGGTTTGCTTCTCAAGCTGTTCCAGCGTCAGGCCCCGATCCTTCCGCAATTCCCAAAAGCGTTCGTGCATGACCAGTTTAGCGTTGTCCATAACTCGCCCTTCCCCGCAATAATACCGTCTTTTTCGCCATTATACAACTATTATCGGCAATATTTTGTCGAAAAATAGAAGCATTTCCGTAAGCGTGGAAGTTTGCCCGTTTGGGGGCCGATTTCCTACCTCTTGGATATACGGGAGATAGCGAAAATTTTTAGTATGATAGGTCATGCAGTGATACCCACGCACCTTGACAACCGCATGACCGTCTGAAACGGATATGCTCCCCTGCGAAGTATGCGATGATATGAGCGTACCAACGGGAACAAAACGCCGCTGAGAGCCAGGGGCAGGAACGGGTTTCGGGGAAGAACGGCAATCATACTAAAAGTTAGGAGAAAACTCAAGATGAACATACGAAACGAGATAAAGGCTCATATCGTGCAGGAAGGAACGACCATGAGCGAGGTAGTACGGACATTGGCAGTAGTCCACGGCTGGAGCGCCAGCGTCCCCAATCTTTCGGACAAGCTCAAGCGCGGCACTTTGCGATACAGCGAGGCGATTGAACTTGCCGATGTACTCGGCTACGATATTATCTGGTGGAAGCGAGGGAGGAAGCATTGAGCGTGAAGGTCAGAATTGATGAAATCAAAGTGAATCCCGGGCGGCGCGCCGCTTTGGAGCATGACGTTGAGGAACTTGCACTTAGCATTTCGGAAATCGGATTGCTGAATCCGATCACGCTGACCGGGGACTACACCCTGGTCGCGGGGCTGCACCGGCTGGAGGCTGTGAAGCTGCTGGGCTGGGCGGAGGTCGAGTGTACAATCACCGGCTTGGAAGGTCTGACGGCGGAGCTGGCCGAGCTTGACGAGAACTTTGCGCGAACAAACCTTTCCCCGCTGGAAATCGGTGATCTGTACAGGCGGCGCAAGGACATTTATGAAATGCTCTATCCCGAAACGAAGGCCGGGACCGCTCAGGCGATTGGTATGAACAAGGCGAAAGGGAACAACGTGGATTGCAAATTGCAATCCACGAGGAAGTCCTTCATAGAGGACACTGCCAGCGTAATCGGCTCCCACCCCAGCACCATCGCGCGGCACATCAAAATTGCCACCGATCTGACACCGGAGGCGAAGGAGATTTTGCGGGGCGCAGAGAAGCCCATATCCAGCACGACCTTGAAGAAAATATCCAAGCTGGACCCGGACCAGCAGAAAAAGGTATCCGCCCTGCTGGTATCGGGAGAAATTCAAACGGTGGACGAATATCTGGCAAAGAAGCCGCCGTGTGAACCAACCTTGAAAGTGCCGCAGCAGATTCCCAACGAGCACATTGCCGCCATGATGGGCATGGCCTGTTTTGCCGATGCCACCATAGCGCATACCAACGATTTTCTGAAGCAGGCAGATACTTTCGCCCAAATGTCGAAAGAACAACTCACGGACATTTTGAAAATGCTGGATGCGATCAACGGTTCAATCCGGGCCTTGAGCAATGTAATAACGGACTGCTACGCTAACAGCTGACCCCTCAGCACACCCACGCGGGCGTGTTCGTGATTTGCAGGTAAGCGGAGGTATATCCGTGCCCATGGATACCCCGCCCAGTCTGTCGCGGCCACCCGCACGGGTGCTGTGCAGAGAGGAAAAAGGCTTTAAGCACCATCACACAAAGGAGGTTTGATAGCCATTTCAAATACATACGGCTATATACGGGTCAGCACCCGTGACCAGAACGAGGACCGGCAACTCATCGCTATGCGGGAGCTGTCTGTCCCGGAGAAGAACATCTTTCTGGACAAGCAGTCTGGCAAGGACTTCAAGCGGCCCCAATATAAGAAGCTGGTCAAAAAATTGAAGCCGGACGATTTGCTCTACATCAAGAGCATCGACCGGCTGGGGCGAAACTATGGCGAGATTTTGGAACAGTGGCGGATTCTAACGAAAGAGAAGGGCATCGACATTGTGGTGCTGGATATGCCGCTGCTGGACACCCGGCGGGGAAAGGACCTGATGGGGACCTTCCTCAGCGATATTGTCCTGCAAGTGCTGTCCTTTGTGGCGGAGAACGAGCGCACCAACATCCGCCAGCGGCAGGCGGAGGGCATCGCGGCGGCAAAGGCCAGGGGCGTCCGGTTCGGCAGGCCGCCCAGGCCGCTACCGGAGAACTACCACAGTGCCTATCAAAGGTGGAAAGCTGGGGCAATCACCGGCACAGCGGCAGCGAAAGAGTGCGGGATGCCGTTATCCACCTTTCGCTATCGAGCGGAGATTTACGAAAAGGCCAAGTTGTTGTAAGAGGAGTATATTTACAGGAATGTGTACCTTCCTGCAAGTACGCCTCGCTTTTGATATAGGGAAAGAATACCACATGAATTGCCAATTTTCAATACCCGAGAGAAAAGTTTTGAGTGCCAGCATAGGGTTACAGGAACGTACACTTTGTTATTAGGAGGAAAGAAGATGAAAAAACGAATACTTTCAAGTTTATTGGCACTATGTATGGTGCTGGCCCTGCTGCCAGGGACAACTTTGGCGGCGTCAGTGATCTATTCGGGAACCTGCGGAGACGATATCTCCTGGACGCTAGATAATAGTGGAAAGCTGACGATCAGCGGTACAGGGAAAATGGATGACTTTCATAATGGAGCTCCATGGCACTCAGAGATAGTCAAGGAAGTTGTTATTGGCAATGGTGTAACCAGCATTGGGTTATCTGCATTTTCTGGATGTACCACTCTGACCAGCGTCACGATTCCAGACAGCATGAGAGAAATTGGGAGTGGGGCATTCTTGGCCTGCACAAGTTTAACCAGCATCACGATTCCAGGCAATGTGACCAGTATTGGGGATTGGGCGTTCAACGGTTGCTCAAGTTTGACCGGCATCGCGATTCCAAATGGCGTTACTAGCATTAAAGATTTCACTTTCTATGATTGCTCAAGTCTAACCAGCGTCACGATTCCGAACAGCGTGACCAGTATTGAGTTCCAGGCATTCCATCACTGCTCAAGTTTGACCAGCATTACAATTCCAGATAGCGTAACCAGCATTAGACGCCAAGCATTCTCAGACTGCTCAAGTCTGACCAGCATCACGATTCCAGACAGCGTGACCAGCATTGAGGAATACACCTTTGCTCGTTGCTCAAGTTTGACCAGCATCACAATACCGGACAGCGTGACCAGTATTGGAAACGAAGCATTCATAGAATGCTCAAGTTTGACCAGCATCACGATTCCAGACAGCGTGAGAGAGATTGGGGCTGCGGCATTCTTTAACTGCCAGAAGATCTCCGATGTCTACTATTCCGGTACAAACGCACAGTGGAAAGCAATTACAATCGCTCCAAGCAATGACCCCCTTACCACCGCTACCATTCACTTTTTAGGGGAGGAAGCCAAGAGCTATTCCTTGCGGTTTTATCCTGATGGCGGAACAGGAAACTTGCCGGAACCGGCATTTTACAAAGCCGGAGAAGTCATAACGTTGTCCGTTGCGCCTACCAGAGAAGGGTATATATTTGCCGGATGGTCTGATGGGCAAAAAACGTATCAGCCTGGAGCACGGTTCACCATGCCGGAGAAAAATGTGACGTTGACGGCACAATGGACCCCGTATACTCCGCCTGTATACCCGATGCTTTCCTATGACTTGAAGGGCGGAACAGGGACACTCCCTGGGGCGACACCTTATGCTGCCGGAACAACAATAAAGATTTCCGATGTCATTCCAATTCATGATGTTGTTTTTTTGGGATGGTATTGCGCTGACAGGCCGGATCAGGTTTATCTTCCCGGAGATTCGTTCACTATGCCCGACCACGATGTGGTCCTCGGCGCGGTATGGGGTGGCAGAATCCCGATCCTTGAGTATAATCTCAATGGGGGGACAGGGAAAAACATACCACGGCCTGAAAACAAGATACATGGCGAAATGGTCATTGTAACGATGTCTATTCCTGAGCTTGAAGGCTATCGCTTTATAGGCTGGTCTGATAAAAAGGAAGGCGGAACAAAACTATACTCGCCCGGCGATTTCTTTAATATGCCGAATATGGACACGGTTCTTTTCGCACAGTGGAAGAAGCTCTGCTCGTTGGGATTCGATCCAGATGGAGGAACGGGGTACTTGCCAGGGCCAGCGTTCTACGTAGAAGGTGAACTTGTAACACTGCCATCGGCACCTTCCAAAAATGGTCTTGCGTTTGCAGGGTGGTCTGATGGTCTGCATACATATCCGGCTGGAAGCCAGTTTTCAATGCCTGGAAATGATTTGATCTTAACGGCACAATGGAAAAAAACTTATGATGTTCAAAAAGCTATTGAGTATGCTAGGGGGCATTGGAATGATGGCTATGGTGCCTGTGCAAATTTCGTTTCTCGCTGTGTAATTGCGGGTGGCTTGGATATGAATGTAGAAAACGGCACGGGCGGATGTGCAAGAGCAATCTGTGCTGCCTCTGGTTTAGAGAAAGAAAATTTAATATTAAGGAAAGGCTATAATGACGCTTACCATATCTATAAAAGTGATAACCCATCTTTAGAGGCAGGTGATGTTGTCCTTGAATGGTGCGAAAGTTGCAATGTATCCCCGCATGTTTTAATTTGCGGTGGTTTTTCTTCTCGTGGTTTTGCCACTTTCTATTCTCATAATCCAGCGCTTAACAACTATGCAAATAAGCAATATTACGTATTTAACCGTCACCCACTGCATCCGGGGCATAATATGGGGGCGAAGGTGATTAGGCTTTCAACTTTATCAAAGGAGACTCGGCGACTAACTTCTACAACATTTAACGGTGCTTGCCCAATTGAAATGACAGTTCGTGTTGGAAGTGAACTATTAGATAGCAGGACGATCTCAGAAGGTGTGATTTCCAAAAATGGAGCGGTTATGGAGGTTTCTGGAATAGGTCAGACGCGCAGAGTAAGCACTACTGTTCCAGCCCAGTATATTGAGAACAGCGAAGCGCAGGTAAGTCTTTATGGGACAGATACTGGCACCATGACTATGACAATAACAGATTCCTTCAATGATGGAAGTAAAGAATCATATGTTTTTCAGAATGTATCTTTATCAAAGACAACGACAGGACATATCGAAATCATGCAGCCGGGATTGCTTATGCGTCTGGTGGTGGAGGATTCTACGACAGGAAAAGCTGATACGTGGACGGCACTGACTGGAGAAATACTCACAGCTCCAGATACTGAAAAGGCGCAACCGTCTACTCCGGTTATTCCAAGCACTTCTACAAGTTCGGGCTCTAATAGTTCCAGCGGTAGCGATGTTCCAGCGTACCAGATCAGTCTTCCTTCTAATATCATTGGAGGAAAACTTTCTGTTACTCCTTCCAGTGCCTCCTCAAGGCAGAAAGTCACCCTTACAGCTAGACCTGACTCAGGCTATCAGCTAAATAATCTAACTGTCACCGACAGTAAAGGCAACGAGTTGAAGCTGACAGACAAAGGCAATGGTAAATATACATTTACAATGCCTGCTTCCAAGGTAAATGTGGATGCGACCTTTGTCAAAATCGAGGCCCCCATTCAACCGGCTACTCCGGCCATCAGTTTCACAGATGTTGACCCTGGCGCATACTACTATGATGCCATAGCCTGGGCTGTGGAGGAAGGCATCACTGTCGGCACCAGCGCCACCACGTTCAGCCCGGACGTACCCTGCACCCGCGCTCAGATTGTAACCTTCCTTTGGCGGACCGCTGGTTCCCCGGTGATGGGCGGGAACAACCCGTTTACGGATGTGGCCTCCGGCAGCTATTACTATGACGCTGTGCAGTGGGCGGTTGCCCAGGGCATCACCGCTGGCACCGGCGCGACCACGTTCAGTCCCGATGCGGCCTGCACCCGTGGTCAGACTGTGACTTTCCTATATCGCTATGAGAAGTCCCCGGCGGTCAGCGGCGGCAATGCGTTTACGGATATTGACACAGATGCGTATTACGCCAATGCGGTCCAGTGGGCAGTGAATAAGGGCGTTACCGCTGGCACCAGCGCCACCACGTTCAACCCGAATGGCGACTGCACCCGCGCTCAGATTGTGACCTTCCTTTACCGTGATAGAACAAATTAAATCCCGCGCAAATTTCAGGAATGGGCTGACCGTTTCGTGGTCAGCCCATTCCCGGCGGTATCGGACAACTTCCGGGGTACCGAAATCCATTCCGAGCGCCAGCGAGGAATGGCGCACTTCTATACATGGTCTGCGACCATGTATCCGTGCGCTCTGCGAGGCGGTGTCCCCGACATCCGAATGTCGGGGACGTTTGCGTCGCTCCGCGACCTACAAGGGGCTACACCCCTTGCGCCGCTTTGCGGCTATCCCTGCACCCCCGCTGAAACGTGACACCCGCTTCGCATCTGTTACGTTTCAGCGGGGCAAAATCGAACACTGTACCCCTGACCGTTTACCGGACACACCCGGTAAGCGGTCTTTTTATGTTCATCGAAGGAGGTAAACATCATGAAAAAATCCCGAGAGCAGTTGGAGAAAGAACGGGACGAGGCCATTGCCAAACGGGAGCAGTACCAGCACCAATGCCAGCGTTTGGAGAACCGTGTCCGCTACTACACCGAGGGCGAGAGGAAGAAGCGCAACCATCGGCTTATCGTCCGAGGGGCCGATGTGGAAAGTGTAGCTCCGGGGGTGCGCGGCATGAGCCAAAGCGAGTTTCGCACTTTAGTGGAGCAAATCTTTTCTCTGCCGGAAGTTGCCGCCCTGGTGAGCCGTACCACCGACCAGCAGGAGGGCGGATAATTGGCCCTGTTCCATTTCCACGTCACCCAGGTCAAGCGGAGCGCGGGACAGTCCATTGTCACGTCCGCCGCCTACCGCGCTGGGGAGAAATTGTATAGCGAGTATTACGGCGAGGTCAGCG
>CAJUJW010000006.1 GCA_910586735.1 uncultured Oscillibacter sp.
GCGGCGGTGATGGCGGTAAAGGTCTTACCGGCTCCGGTGGCCATCTGCACCAGTGCCCTCGGCCTGTTTTCAGAGAAAGAACGGTCTAATTTCGTGATCGCACGAATCTGGCAGTCCCGAAAGCCGGTGGTGTCAAAGGGCGGAAAATGCTTCATGTTGTTGCGGACGGTATCAGGCGTGTTTAATAGTGCCCGCAAAGTCTCCGGGCGATGAAAAGAGAAGACGGTTCGAGAGCAGTATTTCAAATCGTGATAGTCTGTGAACCGGGTCAGCTTGTCCGTCGCCTCGTAGGCAAAGCGGATGGAATACTCCCCTTTGATCCATTTGAATTTGCTGCCGGCGTAGCGTGCGGACTGATCCTCCACCGTGGTAATTTTTTCTCCGCTCTCTGTCCGCTTTGCCTCCACAAAACCCACTGGGGTTCCATCGACGAAAAGGGCATAGTCCACCTCGCCTGTGCTGGTCGGAAACTCCCTCACAGCAACGCCTGTGGCAGAAGACAGATTCAGTTGTTTCATGTCCTGAATTACCCAGCCGGACTGTATCAGCTTCTGGTCTATGGCAAGACGGGCCTTTTCCTCTGGCGACATCGCGGCTCCCCTCCTTGGTTCGGCAATTTACTCCATTATAACGGATAAGGCCCCAGCTTACAAGGCATATCTCCAGTCTTCCGCCCAAACTGGCCTTTTCCCCTCATCGAACCGCATGGTTCTTCTTTTAATACGGCCCGGTAAGTTTTGAGGCGTTTTCTCACTTGGAAATCCTTCCATATAAAATCCCCGGATTCAGGGAAAACTGAATCCGGGGTGATGATTATCATGAGCTTTTTCCACAGAACAGACCGGCCCTATTTTGAGGGTTGGTATTTCAAGCATCAGACCCGGCAGGGACAGACCCTCGCACTGATTCCCGCCTTCCATATCGACAACGAGGGACGCCGCTCCGCATCTCTCCAGGTCATTTCCAACGTCAGCTCGTGGTGGCTGGAGTACACGGCGGAACAGCTTCAAGTTTCCCGGCAGCCGTTTCAGCTCCAGCTTGGGTTGTCCCGCTTCGGTTGCCAGGGCATCGACCTCCAGATCCAGCGGGACGGCCTTTCTCTCCGGGGGACTCTGCGCTATGGCCCGTTTGCCGCCCTCCAGTCCGACATCATGGGGCCGTTCCGGTTTTTCTCGGGAATGCAGTGCGCCCACGGCGTCGTCAGCATGAGGCACTCTCTGAGCGGAGCGCTGGAGCTGAACGGCGAGACCCTGGATTTTTCTGACGGGACCGGCTATATTGAGACGGACCGGGGCCGTTCTTTTCCCAGTAAGTACCTCTGGACCCAGTGCGCATGGGACGGGATGGAGGGCGGCAGCCTGATGCTTGCGGTCGCGACGATCCCCCTGCCTGTGGGAGGCTTTACCGGCTGTATCTGCTCCGTGTTTCACGGCGGCCGGGAATACCGTCTTGCCACCTATCGGGGCGCCCGAATCGAGGCTTGGTCCCCCTCGGCTGCGGTAATTCGCCAGGGGAAGTACCGCCTGGAAGCGGAACTTCTGAACGAGCGGAGGCAGGCCCTCCGGGCCCCGGTGGAGGGTCTCATGGAGCGCACCATCCACGAGAGCCTCTGTGCGGAGGTATGCTATCGCTTCCGGCATGGGAAAGACCTGCTGTTTCAACATACGGATCCCAACGCCAGCTTTGAGTATTCCCCGGCAGACTGATGTTTACAGGGGGCATGTCAGCCGGTAATCAAGGAGATGGCTCAACAGGGCCCTCGGAGCTATCCCAAGGCGGCCGGCAAGCTCCACCATGTGCGCGTCAATGAGGTCAAGGTTTCTCTCCTCGAATCTCTTTTTCTCTTCGCCGGTTTTCAAAACCGCACTGTCGCACAGCCCCGCCAGCTTGGCGCCCAGCCGTTCAAAGCATTTTTGCGAGGAGGGGTTGTCTACCTCCACTACTGCCTTAAATTCTCCCTTCTCAAGGGAAAGCTCGCGGCTACCGAACAGAACGCCGGCTATGTGGGCGGCATCTCTGAGGACGGCTTTCAGGCCGCTTACAGAAATATGAAAGCGATACTGACCGAGGATGTGATTTTGGGGAGGACAGCTTTTCCCCCGGAACCTTCGGTCTTGGGGTTCGGAATTGCAGTCCCGGAAGCCGGGCGTCAGAACGTCAAAAAGCCCTATATTGTTCTGTCCCGCAATGGAGCGGACTATCCGATCGACATGGGACAATCCTCAGCCGGAAACGCACGCCGGGTGGTGAATTTTTTGAAACGGTTTCACGAGCTTCCCAAGCGTATCGGAGAACAGCGGGACGAATGCCTGAGGGAAATCGAGCATCTGATGGAACTGGACGGAGCTGTCGATGAGCCCCTTGCTCACCAGGGCGGAGACCGTCAGGATGGAGCGCGTTTTTAAGGAGAGCTTCCCCTCCCGGCTCCAAACCTGGCCGAAGAGCACGTCGTCGTTGAGCTCCGCGAACTTGGGGGCAAAGTCCCCCAGCTGGTCCCGGCCCGCCGTCTGCTTTACCATCGTTCTGTCCTCCTGCTTTCTGAAAGTTTGCTAATCCTTATATTGCGCCCCGGAGGGCACTCCAAGTCGAGCCTTTTATTCCCCCAGAGAGAGGGTGACGCTGACATCTCCGCCGCCCAGCAGTTCCCGCAGTTCCGAGGCGCTGGTGTTGTTGACGTGGCCCAGACGGGTGAAGTTCCAGGAGTTGGGCGCGTAGTAGATGACAAACTGATTTCCCTGGTAGAGAATCAGGTCCCCCGCCTGGGTGGTGATTTCCTCATTGTTCGTGGGAAGGCTCCGGCCCAGAGGGCCCACCTTCTCCATACTGCCGTAGTCGCTCATTTGGATGGTCCGGGGCCCCTCCGCCAGCAGGTCCCGCAGGGCCTGGGCGGAGGAGTTGTCCGAAAGCGTCGCGGTAAGGGTGGTCCCGTTGACCGTGAGGTTCAGTGCGGAGGGCTCTCCTTCCCGCGCCGGTTTTGCGGCGTCGGCGGCGGGCAGGTTCAGGCCGTTCACCCAGGCTTCCACGGTCTCCTGAGAGGCACTGCCGCTGAACCGTTGGCCCTCCAGCCAGTTGGCGGAGGAGGCAGAAGCCCGGAGGTTTTCGGCACTGGACCCAATGCCGCTGCTGCCGGAGGTGCAGAAGGGCACGATGGTCTTGCCGCCGAACTCGCCGCTCTCCAGGAAGGTGTACAGAATTTTGGGCGCCTGGCCCCACCAAATAGGATAGCCCAAGAACACAGTGTCGTAGTCCGCCAGATTGGGAAGCGCACCGGAGATGGCCGGACGGGCGGAATCGTCGTTCTGTTCCCGATTGGCCCGGCAACCGGAGTCGCTATAGTTCAGATCGGCGGCGGTATAGGGGACCTCCGGGGTAATTTTGTAGAGGTCCGCACTCAGAATGGTTTCCAGGTGTTTAGCGATGTTCTCCGTGTTGTTCGTGTTGGAGAAGCAGGCCACCAGGACCTTGCCGCCTTGGTCAGGAGTGGGGGCCGGAGCGGGAACCTCGCCGCCGGAGAGGGTCCGGTATTGATACAGAGCGGAGACCACCTCGGCCCGGGCGGCGGGGGTCTGGGGGTCAAAGCGCCCGTCGGTCCGGGCGGCCAGGATGCCGTTGGTCCGGCACCAGTCCACCGCCGTCTGGGCGTAGGAGGCAATGGTGCTCTCGTCCGGGTAGTTCTCTGCCTGGGCCTCCGGGCTTCCGGCCCAGCGCCAGAGGATAGCGGCCACCTGCTGACGGGTCACGGGGTCGTTTACCCCGAACCGCCCGTCGGCATAACCGTTCACCAGCCCGCTGTCCGCCGCCCAGCTGGCGGCAGTTACATAGTAGGCTGTGGGCTGAACGTCGGAAAACCGGGTGGTCCTGGAAGCGGCGGGGCTTCCGGCGGAGCGGTGGAAGATGGCCGCCATCTGGGCCCGGGTCACGTTGTCGCCGGCCCCAAAGCGCCCGTCGCTGTAGCCGTTGACATAGCCGTTTTCCGCCGCCCATTGGATGGCCCCGGCATAGGGGCTGTCCGCCGCCACGTCGGAGAAGGCGGGCTCTACGGCGCAGGTCGTGGCGGTGAGGGCCAGGACTGCGCACAGGGCCAGCGCGAGGGCTTGGAATCGTTTCATTGCGTTCATAAGTGTCGTCCTTTCTGTCCGCAAAATTAAAAATCGGGGCTGCCGGTTTGACAGCTCCGATTTTATTCCATGGCCTGTGAAATGTAAAATACTTTGTTTCTATCTCTTGCCATGTCTGAAAGGCATAGCTTGGAAATGAGGCTGTTCTTCCGGCCCGCTCTCCTGCTGCAGGATCTCCAGAAACGCCTCCGCCGCCCGGGAGAAGACCTGGTATTTTTTCCAGACCACGCTCATACTTGCGGGGATAGGCGGATGAAGAGGCCGGAAGCAGAGGGGGCCGTCTCCAGCGGTGTTGATGATGCCGTCCAGGCACAACGCCGCACCCAGGCCGTCCTCCACCATCAGGGAGGCGTTGTAGAGCAGGCTGTAACTGGCCACGATGTTCAGCGTGTCGAACCGTCGGCCAAACCAGTCCTCCAGGGCGCTTGCATCCTTGAAGCGGCGGGAGATGATGAGGGGAAGCCCCGGGTCTCCCCGGCCCCAATGTAGATGTCCCCCGCAAGATCCGCGGGCTCCGCCGTCAGCTCGCCGGTGGTCTTTTCCACCAGGTCCAGGATTTCCTCCGCCCGCTTCCGCAGCAGAGCACCGTCCTCCGTCAGGGTGATCCGGCGGTTGCCCCGGAGGAACAGCTTCTTCCCAAGCTCCGCCTCCAGATCCATGAGCTGGCGGGAGAGGGTGGGCTGAGAGAGATGCAGGGATTCCGCCGCGCCGCAGATGCTCTCCTCTCGGGCCACGGCCAGGAAGTAGCGCAGGACCCGCAGTTCCATAAAACACACCCCCTTGTTCATGGGAAAAAGTATAGCAGGACATACCATGCCTGTCAACTATGGCAAGCTATTCAACATAGGGATTTGATGTTTTCCCGCCGCTCGCTCAATTTGGACATACGCGGTCAGAGGAGGCTCTTCTCAATCAGTTCCCTTGCCTCATGCAGACTGGCGCAGACCCTGCTGATAGCCAGGCCCTCCGGCGGCGGAACCAGGTCCGGGACCATGACGGTCACGCAGCCCGCCGCTATACCGGCCCGGACACCGTTGACGCTGTCCTCAAACACATAGCACTCCCCCGGCGCACAGCCGATCCGCTCCGCCGCCAACAGGAAGATGCCCGGTTCCGGCTTCCCCTGGGCGACCTCCTGACCGCTGACAATTGCGTCAAACAGGTTCTCCAGTCCCGTCTGGCAGAGGTTTGACAGGATGCGCTCCCGGCCGCTGCTGCTGGCAACCGCCGTCCGAACGCCCTTCCCGCGAAGGAACTCCAATATTTCCCGGGCCCCCGGCTTTTCAGGGGCGCAGCGGCGGTTCAGAATGCCGTCCACGCGGGAGATGCAGTCCCGCTGAAACGCCCAGGCGTCCACCTCCGGGTAATACCGGTGAATGATCTGCCGCTGTCCCTCGCCGGTGGTGCCGCTGACGGCTGTGGGAAACTCCGGGTACGGCGTCTGGCCAAACTTTTTGGCTGTTTCCACCCAGTTCTCCTGGTACACCCGCTCCGTGTCCAGCAGCAGGCCGTCCATGTCGAAAATCGCGCCTTGTTTCATCTCCGGGACCTCCTCTTGTTTTGCGCTCTCCAGGCCCTTCAGGCGGGCCTCCAGCGCCTCTCTTGCATCATCATACCCCGGCTTGCCCAAAAGCGCAAATATATTTTTCTTGTGCTCCTCTGCTCCCGGCTGGCCGAAGACGGGAAGGTCAACCGCGCGTACCTCCAGATATGGAAGCATATAGCAAACACACGGACAGAAAAAGCCCGCGCGCGGTACGATTCCGCGCGGGGGGCTTTCGACGGTTATCCGTAAGGCAGCTGCTCTCCTTGAAAAATGGATAAGTAAATAGCTGTAGGGGCAGTGAATAGTAGGCGGTCACTTCATGGGCATACGGCCGCTGCCATAGCAAATCGGGCATTCTCTGTTATAAAGAAACTTGTAATGCTTCGGGTTCCCATCGCAATTTATGCGCTTGACTGTCTGAGAAACATCGAGGCCGTCGAGCTGAGCACCCTTGATGGTTTTGTGCAGGCGGCCGGTCCTGGGAGACTTATGGGGGCCCTTGCTAAGCTGGGGGTATTGTTTCCCAAACACATTGTAGTCGTCCTTCTTCTATTTGTCGAACATGCTCATTTATGACACATCCTTCCAAAAAATCTTGAGGCTGAGTCTGCGGGTTCCAGTGTCTCCTGCTGATGTCCTTTTTAATTATTTCCTGACTAAAGAATATAGCATCGCGTCCTCTATGTCAAGACGCGGAAACCGTTACAATAATGGAGCAGATAAAAATCAATCTCATTTATTCCTATAACCATGAGTGTATCCAGCTAAAAAACCGGAGTGGCGCCGCTCTCGCTGCACCACTCCGCTTAAATCTCTATTCTTCTCCTTAAGGGGAAATTTTTGTACTGTCCGCCAATCTGGGGCAGCGCGGGTCCCCTCCCTCAGATCAACCCCTGGGACAGCATGGTCTCCGCCACCTTCATGAAGCCCGCGATGTTGGCGCCCAGCACCAGGTCGCCGGGTTTTCCGCACTCCTCGGCGGCGGTGTAGATGTTATGGAAAATATTGGTCATGATGGTTTTCAGCCGCCGGTCCACTTCCTCGAAGCTCCAGGCGTAGCGCATGGAGTTCTGGCTCATCTCCAGGCCGCTGGTGGCCACGCCGCCGGCGTTGGCCGCCTTGGCGGGGGCGAAGAGGATGCCCGCGTGCTGGAACTCCTGGATGGCCTCCGGGCGGCAGGGCATGTTGGCCCCCTCCGCCACGGCCAGGCAGCCATTTTTCACGATGATTTTCGCGATGTCCCCGTCGATCTCATTTTGGGTGGCGCAGGGCAGGGCGATGTCGCAGGGGACGTTCCAGATGCCCCGGAAGCCCTCAGTATACGTGCTGCCGGGAACCCGGTCGGCGTACTCCTTGATGCGGCCCCGGTGGCCCAGCTTGATGTCCTTCACCACGTCCAGGTCCACGCCGTTGGGGTCGTGGATATACCCGTTGGAGTCGCTGAGGGCCACCACCTTGGCCCCCAGCTGCGTGGCCTTCTGGGCGGCGAAGATGGCCACGTTTCCGCTGCCGGAGATGACCACGGTTTTGCCCTGGAAGCTGTCGTTCCGCATCTTGGAAAGCATCTCCTGGGTCAGGTAGCACAGGCCGTAGCCCGTGGCCTCGGTGCGGACCAAAGAGCCGCCGAAGGACAGGCCCTTGCCCGTCAGCACGCCGGCGGCGTAGGTCCCCCGGACCCGGCGGTACTGGCCGAAGAGATAGCCCACCTCACGGGCGCCCACGCCGATGTCCCCGGCGGGCACGTCCACAAACTGGCCGATGTGCCGCTGGAGTTCGGTCATGAAGCTCTGGCAGAAGCGCATGACCTCCTCGTCGCTCTTGCCCTTGGGATCGAAGTCCGCGCCGCCCTTGGCCCCGCCCATGGGCAGGGTGGTGAGGCTGTTTTTCAGAATCTGCTCAAAGCCCAAAAATTTCAGAATGGACAGGTTCACGGTGGGATGGAACCGGAGGCCCCCCTTATAGGGCCCGATGGCGGAGCTGAACTGCACCCGGTAGCCCCGGTTCACGTGGACGTTCCCCTTGTCGTCCACCCAGGGCACCCGGAAGGTAATGACCCGCTCGGGCTCCACAAAGTTCTCCACAATGCCCTTTTTCTCATACTCGGGATGCTGGTCGATGATCTGGTCCAGGCTCTCCAGGAACTCCAGGACCGCCTGGTGGAACTCCTTCTGGTCCGGGTCCCTGGTGACCACCTGGCTGTAGACGCGCTGCAAATACTCGCTCTTTAACATAAAATCGCCCCTTTGTCCGGCTCAGTCCGCCTGCTGCCCAGTATTCCCCCGGCGGGGGAAACTATGCCATTTTCTGGCAGCTTCGGCGCATCTGCGGGCCGGGAAATTTCCTGCCTATAGAATATAGGAAAAACGGGGGCCCGCACAAGAAATAAATTTCCTAAAATGCAGGGGAAATTTACGCTTATTATAAAGCGAAAACCACAAAAACGCCGCCCGGAGGCGGCATTTTTGTGAAGATTTTCACGCTGTGAAAATCTTTTTTGATTCAATTGGCCCAGGAAACCCCTCCTGGGTTTTCGCACCCTTCCTCCGGTCTACTGGTAGAACCGGTGACAGCCGATGGTGTGGGAGTAGACGCGGCTGGAGTCGATCCAGGTCCCCTGGGACAGGGCCGGGGCGAAGAAATACAGGGCGTCCCCCGCCGTATTCTCCCCGGCCAGGACCCGCCGGGCCGCCTCCAGGGACAGTTCCGTGGGCTCGTTTGAAACCGTGCCGTTGGCCACCGGCTCAAACTGTACGCCGTTCTCCGTGTCAAAGATGACCTCCGGGACGCTGCCGGGGAAGTCCCCGCTGGCCACCCGGTTCAAAACCACGTTGCCCACGGCGATCTGGCCCTCCAGGGCCTCGCCGCCGCTCTCGGCGCAGATGATGCGGGAGAGCCAGTAGTAATCCATGGCGTCATGGGCCGCGCCGGGGGAGGTCACCGCCGCGCCGTCCAGCCAGGGGTCCCATTGGACCGCGGCCCCCAGGGCCTCCGCCGTCAGCCGGAGTGGCACGTAGGTCCGGCCTTCCACCACGTCCACCACGCAGGCGTGGGCCCGGCCGTTGACCAGGAGCGTGTTTTCATCCGGGTCCGCCCGCAGGGCCGCCTCCTCGGATACCGCCTGGGCCGTGCCGGAGGCGCCGTCCCACCAGACGCTCCAGTCCCCCAGGGCCTCCAGCAGTTCCCGGAGGGGGGCGTAGGTGGTCCCTTCCCTCACGTAGGCGGGGGCGCTCAGGGGCGCGCCGTCCACCTGGACGGCCACGGGCCGGGCGGCCCGGACGGGGAGGCACAGGGAGGCGGCGGCAAGAAGTCCGCATAAGAGCTTGCGTTTCATAATGTTTCCTTTCTTGTGTGGAGTTCACCAACAAGGATACCGGAAACGCGGGCTTGGGGCAACCCTCAAAACCTGGAGACGGAGGAAGGGGCTGGATAAAACGATAACGAACACTGGGCAGCACCGGGCCGCCGAGGGCGGCGGCCCCTGCAAATCTCCGTAGGGGCCGGCCCCCTGGCCGGCCCGTTTATCTGACGATTGCCATATGCTATAAAGATAAAGAGCCGGGTTCCCCCGGCTCCTCGTTTTCGCGCTTATTTCGCCTGGGCCCGTAAACGGAGCTGTTCCTCCGTCACGTCGTAGGCCGCCTGGGCCCAGCGGTCCAGGGGCCGGTCCACGGGCAGGGGCTTCCCCCGCCGGGCGTAAATGGCGGCGGCCACGGTCTCCAGCAGCTTGGGGTTCTTCACCAGCAGGGGGCCGGTGAGCTGGGAGGCCAGCACATTCTTCCAGCGGAAGCCCTCCGGGCCCCGCTCCTTCTCGTTGCCGAAACCCAGGTCCAGGCTGGTGAGCAGGGGCGTCTCCACGCCGGTGACGATTCCGCACTTGTTCATGAAGCCCACCACCGCCTCGGGGTACAGGTCCGTGTGGCCGTATACGTCCTCCACGATGCGCTTTTTGCCGTGTTCCGTGGTGAAGGATCCCAGGCCCAGGCCCTCGTAGGAGCCGCCGTCCGCCTCCTTCACGGTTTTGCCGATGAGGTCCATGGCCGTCCCGGCGAAGAGCATGGCGGCGCTGTCCCGGGCGGCGGCCTTCAGCGGCTCCCCGCAGCGGGCGAAGTCCTCCATGGCCGCCCGGGCGGCCCGCTCGGTTCCCGCGCCCATGTAGAAAAAGTCCCCTTTGGAGATGTCCGCCCCGCCGCCGGGGAGGACGGCCTCCACCGTCACATCGCAGTCCAGGCGCTCCAGGTAGCGCCGCAGGGCCAGCACGTTGGCCCGGCTGCCGTAGAGGTTCATCAGGTCCGGGTAAAAGTGGATGATCCGCACGTCCATGACTCACGCCTCCTTTTCCACGCGGCTGAGAATCTTGTCCCGGTCGGAGAAGCAGGTGACCACGAACAGCTCCTCGTTCCCGCCGCTTTTCAGCTGGGCCGCCGCCGCGGCGATGTCCGGCTCCACGGACCAGTTCTCCAGGTCCGTGTAAGAGAACCGTTCCGCCAGGTCGTTGCAGTACCGGCCCGCCAGCACCACCCGCTTCACGCGGGGGGCGTTCAGCTGGTCAAAGTCGATGTCCCACAGCCAGCTGGTCTCGCTGGTGAAATACTTCCGGCTCACCGCGTCCACGATGACCAGCACCGCGCAGTCCTGTTCCGAGGCGGCGATGTACCGGAGGTTCGTATCGTAGGCGATGGAGTTCTCGTGCTTGCTGGTCAGCAGGGTCCCGTGACGGGCCCCCAGGCGGAAGGTCTGCATCCGGCCGTTTTTCAGCAGGTAATTGCCCAGGACTCCGGCGGCGGTCCCGCCGCTGACGCCGCACTCCCGGCAGGCGGCGTAGGCCGCCAGGATGTTGTAGATATTGTAGATGCTGCGGAAGGCCAGGGCGATGGTCACCTGGCCGTCGATGGTCAGCCGGGCCTTCTCCAGGTCCACCGCCGTGACGGTGTAGTCGGTCCGGGGCTTTTTGTGGCCGCATTTTGTGCAGTGGTAGGCCCCGATGTGGTTGTAGTGGACGTAGTCATATTCCATGGGGGCACGGCACACCGGGCAGTAGGTCCCGTCGTGATAGACCCCCGTGGGCGCGCCGGTGGAGATGGAGCACTTGTCCAGGCCGAACCACTTGACCTTCTCCCTCCCCCGGCCAAAGCAGGAGGACAGGGGGTCGTCGGCGTTGAGGATCAGTTCCGTCTCGGGATGCAGGGCCGGGAGGATGGAGTCGTAGACCCACTCCGGGTGCCCGTTCCGGGTGAGCTGGTCCCGGTAGAGGTTGGTGATGACGAACTCCGTGGGGTGGAAGAACTGGAAGGTGCGGGCGGCGTAGCGCTCGTCGGATTCAATCAGGAGCACGTCGGCCTTGACCTTGCCCCCCAGGGTGGCGTGGGTCAGCACCAGGGTGGCGACGCCCTCGATCTGGTTGGAGCCCTCCTCGTTGTAGACAACGGTTTTCCCGTCCGCCCGGAGGACGGCGGCGATCATCTCCACCGTGGAGGTCTTCCCGTTGGACCCGGTGACGGCGATGATGTGCCGGGGCAGCTCCACCCGCCGGAGGATGTCCGGGCAGATTTTCAGGGCGAACTTTCCCGGCATGGAGCTGCCCTTGCCGATGAGCTTGCCCACGGCGTGGCCCAGCTTGCAGACTATGATGGCGAATAGTTTCCTCATATGACAGTCTCCCTTGTTATCTTCTTCTCCTGTCCGCCTCGTTGGCCTCCCGCAGTTCCGCGAAGGCGCGGACGGGGGCCCCGTCGGTGTTCTTGAATTTCATGGGCAGGGTGAAGAACAGGAAGTCCTTCCGGCCCCGGACCTTTTTCAGGCACAGGTTCTCAATGCTCACCACGCTGTCCTTCAGGAGAATGTGGTGAATGGGCAGGTGGCTGTCAGCCATCCGGTCGATGCTGATGGCGTCGGTGCCCACGCCCTTGAGGCCCCGGGAGACCAGGTATTTCGCCGCCGCCTCGTTGGGGACGGGAAAGGTGTCCTCCAGGAAGCCCTCGGTGCCCCAGCGGTCCTCCCAGCCGGTGTAGAACAGGATGAAGTCCGCGCAGTGGATGGCCTCGTAGTTGGACCGGAGGAACTCCTCCGTGATGACGCTTCCCTCCCCGGACACGTCCAGCACCGTGGCCCGGCCGGAGAACTGGGACATGGGCATGTCGTCCAGGGTCCGCCCCTCCCGCAGCAGGTGGGCCGGGGCGTCCATGTGGGTGCCGGTGTGGGAGGAGAAGGTCAGCAGGGTCTCCCGGAAGCCGTCCTTGGTCAGCGTGCAGGCGGGGGCCAGAGTGGGGGCCGGCGTGCCGGGGTAGATGGGGATCTCCTGGGTGATGGTGTGAGTCATGTCGATCAGCATGGGAAGCGCTTCCTTTCTATACAGTATTGACGGCTTTCCCGGTCTGGAAACAGGGGGGCTTATTTTTCTAAATAGATCATCAGGGCGGCGATGTCCGCCGGGGACACCCCGGAGATGCGGGACGCCTGTCCCAGGTCCAGGGGCCGGACCGCCGCCAGCTTCTCCCTGGCCTCCAGCCGGAGGCCCTGGATGGAGCCGTAGTCGATGTCCTCCGGCAGGCGGTGGGAGGCCATCCTTTTGAAGTCCTCCACCTGGCTCTGCTGGCGGCGGATATAGCCCTCGTACTTCACGGAGATCTCCACCTGCTCCCGCACGTCCGGGGGCAGGTCCGGCCGCGCCGGGTCGAAGGGGGCCAGCTCGTCATAGTGAATCCGGGGCCTCCTCAGCAGAGCGTCCAGGGGGCAGCCGCCGGGGGCGTCCGCCGTGTCCTTGGAGGCCAGGAAGGCCGCCAGTTCCGGCGAGGGAGAGGCCCCGGTGCGGCTGAGGCGCCTGATCTCCCGCTCCACGGCGGCGTACTTCTCCTCCACGGCCCGGAGGCGCTCCTCCGGGACCAGGCCGATGTCATAGCCCCGCTTTGTCAGACGCAGGTCCGCGTTGTCCTGGCGCAGCAGGAGGCGGTACTCGCTGCGGGAGGTCATGATGCGGTAGGGCTCGTTGGTGCCCTTGGTCACCAGGTCGTCAATGAGGGTGCCGATGTAGCTCTCCGACCGGGAGAGGATGAAGGGGTCCTGCCCCCGGAGCTTCCGGGCGGCGTTGACCCCGGCCACAAAGCCCTGGACCGCCGCCTCCTCGTAGCCGGAGGAGCCGTTGAACTGCCCCGCGCCGTAAAGGCCGGGGACGGATTTGACCTCCAGCGCCGGGCTGAGGGCCAGGGGGTCCACGCAGTCGTACTCAATGGCGTAGGCGGGCCGGGTCATGACGGCCCGGCGGAGGCCGGGGACGCTGTGGAGCATCTGAATCTGCACGTCCTCCGGCATGGAGGAGGAAAAGCCCTGAATGTAAACCTCCTCGGTGTCAAGGCCCATGGGCTCCACAAAGAGCTGGTGGCGGCGCTTGTCCGGGAAGCGGACGATCTTCGTCTCAAAGGACGGGCAGTACCGGGGCCCCACGCCCTCGATGAGGCCGGAGTACATGGGGGCCCGGTCCAGGTTCTCCTGGACCACCCGTTTCGTCTCCTCCGTGGTCCAGGTGAGCCAGCATACCGCCCGGTTCTCGGGCCGGTTCTGGGTGGACCAGGAGAAGGGCACGGGCAGCTCGTCCCCCGGCTGGACCTCCATCTCGTCAAAGTCCACGGTCCGGGCGTTGACCCGGGGAGGCGTGCCGGTCTTGAAGCGCCGGAGGGGGAGGCCCATTTTCAGCAGGGACTCCGTCAGACGGGTGGCGGCGTGCATGCCGTCGGGGCCGGAGTCCTCCACCCACTCCCCCACGATGGTCCGGCCCGTCAGGTAGGTCCCCGTAGCCAGGACGACGGCCCGGGCCTCAAACACGGCCCCGGTGGCCAGGACCAGGGCAAAAGCCCCGCCCTCCAGGCGGCGGAGGGCCGTCACCTCCCCCTGGCGGACGGTGAGACGCTCCTGCCGCTCCAGGGCGTGCTTCATGCGGCCCTGGTACTTTCTCCGGTCCGCCTGGGCCCGGAGGGACCAGACGGCGGGGCCCTTGCCCTTGTTCAAGAGGCGGTACTGGATGCAGCATTCGTCGGCGGCCCTGGCCATCTCGCCCCCCAGGGCGTCCAGCTCCCGGACCAGGTGGCCCTTGCCGGTGCCCCCGATGGCGGGGTTGCAGGGCATGTTGCCCGCGGCGTCTAGGTTGATGGTGAAGACGATGGTCTCCATCCCCAGACGGGCGGAGGCCAGGGCGGCCTCAATGCCGGCGTGGCCGGCGCCGACTACAGCGATATCGAATTTTCCGGCTTGAAATTCCTGCATAAGCTCAGCCCCGGTGGGCATACCGGTTCTCCGTCCGGCCCATCAGCCAGTCTACGGAGACATCGTAAAACTCCGCTACGCGCATAAGAGAGCTGTACCGGGGTTCGGTGCCCAATTCCAGGTTTTGATACCCGCGCATGGAAAGGCCCATTTCCGCCGCGACGGCGGGCTGGGACATGTGCAGCTCCTTCCGCAGCATCTTCAACTTTTCAGAAAATTCCATAGTTCCCCCTTGGCATACCTAAGTTTGTGTGATATCATTTGGACAATACTTAATTGTGCGTGGGTTGGAGGCGGACATCATGACCGACATCCCCCAAATTGTGGAGGACCTCTATTTCGGGACGGTTGTCATTCCCGATCAGAAAGACTGGCCGGACTACCTCCGGGGAGACCCGGCGGTAATCCGGGGGCTCTATTCCTTTTATTACGGCCTTCGCATGGGTGCGCGGATTTCCGATGCCCTCCGGGAAGAGGTATTTAACCCCGCCGAAGAGTAAGGACGGCCACCTCCGGGCGGTTGAACAGGCGGAAGCTGGGGCCCGTGTTCCCCAGGCCCCGGGTGACGAACAGGGTCGAGCCGTTTTTTTCGTACAACCCCGCCGTGTAGGAGGGGAAAAAGGTCCGGTCCGTGGACACCAGCCCGTCGGTGAAGGGCAGGCGGATGACCCCGCCGTGGCCGTGGCCCGAAATCACCAGGTCCGCCCCCAGGAGGCTGTACTGCTCCGGGAAGTGGTCGTTCCGGTGGGCCAGCAGCATCCAGAAGGGGTCCCCCCAGGCGGCCCGGACCTCCGCCGCCACGGTCTCCGGGGACTTCTGGTCCGCGTAGCCGTTGGGGTCGTCGATGCCCGCCAGGACCACCGCGTCCCCGTTCCGCTCCAGGGTCACAAACTCGTTGGACAGCACCGTCACCCCCTGGGCCTCCAGGGTTTTTTTCAGTGACCGCACGTCCCCCAGGGCCCATTCGTGGTTCCCGGTGACGTAGTAGGTGGGGGCGATGGCGGTCAGGCCCGCCGCCGTCTCCTTCGCGTAGCCCTCCGGCACGTCCCGGAAGGCGTCCAGCAGGTCCCCCACCAGAAAGATGTACTCCGGCTCCTGGGCCCCGACGGCCTCCAGGAGCTTTTCGTTGTCCTCGCCGAAGTACGTGGAGTGCAGGTCCCCCAGCACCACGACCCGGCAGCCGTCAAAGCCCTGGGGCAGGTCCGGGAGGGCCGGGGAGAAGGAGGCGGCCTGTAAGGCCGTGTTGTCCCAGTAGACAAAGAGTCCCGCCAGCACGGCCAGCGCCGCCAGGAACCACAGTTTCCGCCCCCGGCGGCGGGGCCGTTTGGAACGCCTCTCCATAGTCACCTCCAGGCCGGAAAACGGCCAAAATACCATAGTGAAGTACAGTATAGCACAGGGAGTATTTCCCTGGCGAGAGGAAAAATACACAAAGAACGCCCCAGGGATACAGAAAACTTCGTGCGCCCCGCCGCCGAAAGGGCAACCTTAGGGCGGGGTGACGAAACTTGTCGAGGCAAAAGTTAAAAATTTATGAAATACAGAAAATTCCTCTTGCGTTATGTCTACCAATGTGCTATAGTATCTTACAGAAATTTCAAGAGAGGAGTTTACAGATATGAGAATTTACACACAAGCGTTACCTGATGATTTGGACGACATGATCTTTCTGGATGAGACTTGGACTCACAGCGATCGCTGAAAACCGGAAGCCACGCCGTCGGCGTGGATTTTTCTTTTCTGCGGATCGGACTTCCGAGCCCGTTGACGATATGACGGTCCCCGCGAAGCGGCGGCCGCAGCCTCCATCATATTGCCTCGTTGAAGATCACGCCCAGCGCCCGGACGAACTCCGGGCGCTTTTTCTTTGCCGGTCAATGGACAATGGATAATGACCGGCGTTGCAAAACACGGCGGTTTATGGTACAATCCGGGCGATGAGATTTCCCGGAAAAGAAAGGAGCGCTTCCCATGCCCGATTCCATCCAAGCCGTTACCCACGCCCGGAATATCCGCTATGACAAGGCCGCCGGGGCCCTGTACATCATCGACCAGAGCCTCCTGCCCAACGAGGAGCGGGAGATCCGCCTCCAGACCCTGGAGGAGATGGTGGAGGCCATCCAGAAACTCCGGGTCCGGGGGGCCCCCGCCATCGGCATCTGCGCCGCCTACTGCCTCTATGTCCTGGCCCGGTCCATCGAGACGGAGGACCCCGCCGCCTTCCAGGCCCGGCTCCGGGAGTATTCCGCCCGGCTGAACGCCTCCCGCCCCACGGCGGTGAATCTCAGCTGGGCCCTGGGGGAGATGGAGAAGACCGCCGCCGCCCGCTTGAACGCCCCCCGCCCCGCCCTGCTGGAGGCCCTTTACCAAAAGGCCGTGGAGATTCACGAGGACGACATCGCCAAGTGCCGGGCCATCTCCGAGTACGGCCTCAGCCTCCTGAAAGAGGGGGACGGCGTCCTCACCCACTGCAACGCCGGGCCCCTGGCCACCTCCCGCTACGGCACCGCCCAGGGGCCCTTCCTGCTGGCGGCGGAGCGGGGTATGCGTATCCGCGTCTTCGCCGACGAGACCCGCCCCCTGCTCCAGGGGGCCCGGCTCACCAGCTACGAGCTCCACCGGGCCGGGGTGGACGTAACCTTGATCTGCGACAACATGGCCTCCATGGTGATGAAAAACGGCTGGGTACAAGCCTGCTTTGTGGGCTGCGACCGGGTGGCCGCCAACGGGGACACGGCCAACAAAATCGGGACCAGCGGCGTGGCCATCCTGGCCAAGCACTACAACATCCCCGTCTACGTCCTGGGCCCCACCAGCACCGTGGATCTCGGCTGCCCCGACGGGGCCCATATCCCCATCGAGCTCCGGGACCCGGAGGAGATCAAAACCCTCTGGTACGAAAAGCCCATGGCCCTGCCGGGGGTGAAGTGCTACAACCCCTCCTTCGACGTGACGGACCACGAACTCATCGCCGGCATCGTCACGGAAAAGGGCGTCTGCCGCCCGCCCTACACCGAGAGCCTGGCGGCCCTGTTCCGCTGAGGAGGCCCCTATGCTTCAGATTTACGGAACCCTGGGCCCCGCCTGTTCCAATCGGGAGACCCTGGTCCGGCTCTTCCGGGCGGGCATGACGGGCATGCGGCTGAACCTCTCCCACGCGGGCCTCGCCGCCGCCGCGGGGCAGATCGAGGACCTCCGGGCCGCCGCCCGGCAGTGCGGCGTCACGCCTCAGCTCCTCATCGACATGCAGGGCCCGGAACTCCGGGTGGGCGCCCTCCCCGCCCCCCTTCCTCTGGAGGAGGGGGACCTGGTCCGCCTGGGGGAGGCCGTCCCCCTGCCCGCCGCCGTCCTGCCCCATCTGATTCCTGGACAGGAGGTACTGCTGGACGACGGGAAGCTCCTCCTCCGCGTCACGGAGACCCGGCCCGCCGGGGCCCTGGCCAGGGTGGAGCGGGGCGGCGTGCTCCTCAGCCGGAAGAGCGCCGCCCTCCCCGGCGCGGACATCCGCCTCCCCGCCGTGACGGACAGCGACCGGGAGAACCTCCGCCTGGCCAAGAGCTGCGGCGTTACCGGGGTCATGCAGCCCTTCGTCCGGGGCCGGGAGGACCTGGAGGCCGTCCGGCGGGCCCTGGAGGCCGCCGGGGGCGGCGGGCTGCGCCTCTTCGCCAAGATTGAGAATCTGGAGGGCGTGGAGAAGCTGCCCGAGCTGCTGCCCGCCGCCGACGAGATTGTCATCGCCAGGGGGGACCTGGGGAACGCCGGGCCGCTGTGGAAGCTGCCCGCCCTGCAAAAGCGGATTGCCGCCGCCTGCCGGGCGGCGGGGAAGCCCTTCATGGTGGTGACGCAGATGCTGGCCAGCATGGAGCAAAACGCCGTCCCCACCCGGGCGGAGGTCAGCGACGTGTTCAACGCCGTGCTGGACGGGGCGGCGTCGGTGATGCTCACCGGGGAGACCGCCGCAGGGCGGCACCCGGTGGAGGCTATGGAGTATTTTGTACGTACCGTACGGGAGGCGGAGGGGTATCTGGAAGGTCAATAGGCGCAAAACAGCGCCCGGCTTGCGCCGGGCGCTGTTTTATGTCCGCTCATACAGCGGCCTCGCCCGGTCGTAGGGCTGGGGCCGGTAGGTGACGGAGGCGATTCTCCGCCCGGAGACGCCGTACTTGGGGTGCGTCCCGAACAGGTCTATGTACCGCTCCAAATCGTCCCGCTCCTCCGCCATGGCCTCCAGCAGAAGGGCCGCCGCCCGGGCGTCGTCAATAGCCCGGTGGCTGTTCACCGCCCGGTCCTCCAGGTGATAGGCGGCGATGGCGTTCTCCAGCTTGTGGGGGTAGTCCCGCCGGTCCCGGTACACCGTCAGTGCGTCCAGAAACCGGGGCTTTCTCAGCACCCCCGCCAGGCCCCAGGGCTGGAGGAGATAGAACAGAAAGTTCAGGTCGAACTGGGCGTTGTAGGCAGCGATGAGGGGCCGTTCCGCCCCCTCCAGAAGGCCCGCGAAGGCCTGGGCGGCCTCCTGGTCCCCCACGCCCTCGGCGGCAAGGCGCTCCTCGGTGATGCCGGTCAGGTTCGTGATGAAGGGGTCCAGCCGCCGCCCCTCCGGCAGGCGGATGAAGAGGTCCAGGCCCCCGGTCTCCGCCCCGGCCTCCAGGGCCGCCGCGCCGATTTCGATGATGCGGTCCCGGCCGAAGTCAATGCCCGTGGTCTCCGTGTCGAAGACGATGATACGGTCAAACTGTTCCCAGAGCCTCACGCCGCGTCCTCCTCCAGCCAGCTCTCCCCGGTGGCGTAGTCGATGACCACGCCGGGCTGGACGTTGTAGGCAAAGATGTTGAAGCAGACCCCGTCCCCGGCGTCCTCTACGGAGTAGGCCTCCATCTGCACCCCACGGGCCACCAGCTCATTGCCCACGAACACCGGCGTCACCCGGTAGAGGACGTGGTTGTCCGTCCGCTGGACATAGTCCGCCACGTCGTTCTCGAAGGGCAGCATTCCCGTGACGTTTAAGTACCGGGTGCCGGTAATGAGGTTTTTCTCGTTGGCGTTCTCCCCCGCCAGCTGGAAGCCGATGAGGTGGCAGCGGTTGTAGAGGTACTTCCCGTCCACGCAGTCGTACTTGGCCGAGACCCAGCCCGTGGGCTTCACGTTTCCGATGCTCCCCCGGTCCTCGGTGGGCATCAGCTCCGGGCAGATGTTGGCGTAGGCTGCGCCGCAGCGGCCCAGGCCGTCCAGGTCGCTGTAGAGCTCGAAGACCTCCAGGGTCATCTCCTCCTTGGTGAAGCCCGGCTGGTTGTCCTCCAGCTCCACATAGGCCGCGCCGCTCCACTCCGGTATGTTCTCCAGAGACGCCGGTTCCGGCCGGAAGTACCACTGGAACGCCGCGATGGCCAGGCACAGCGCCAGCGCCAGGGCCATCTGCTTGGGGGTGAGCTGTTTTCTTGTTCCCTGCTTCGCCATATCCATCCTCCTTGCGCCGCAAAATTTCGACACTCCAAATATAACATTTCCCGCCAGCTTTTTCAACCGATAATCCGCCGGGCCCCGGATATGCTGAGTTGTGACAACATTCAACAAGGAGGCGCCTATGCTCCAGCGTATGCGAAACTTATGCCTGCTCATGCTCCCGGTTCTCTTCCTGGGGGCCATGCTCTATTGGCAGGGAAAGTCCCTGCCCGCCGCCGCCCCGGCGGTTATCCCGGCCTCCGCCGACAACTGGGGCCTCTCCTTCCCCAACGAGGGCCAGTCCCCTGTGGGCAACGCCTCTGTGGAGGATCTGGCCCAGTACGACGCCTGGTTCCTGGGGGACACGTCCCAAAAGGTCATCTACCTGACCTTTGACTGCGGCTATGAAAACGGCTACACGGAAAAGATCCTGGACGCCCTGAAAAAGCACAACGCCCCGGCGGCCTTCTTCGTGGTGGGCAACATGATTGAGACCGCCCCGGACATCGTCCGCCGCATGGCGGAGGAGGGCCACATCGTGGGCAACCACACCTACCACCACCCGGACATGTCCGCCATCAGCGGCCAGGCGGCCTTCCAGAAGGAGCTGGACAGCCTGGCGGACCTCTACAAGGAGACCACCGGGAAGGACCTTCCCCACTTCTACCGCCCGCCCCAGGGGAAGTACAGCCAGGAGAACCTGAGGCAGGCCCAGGCCCTGGGCTATAAGACGGTGTTCTGGAGCCTGGCCTATGTGGACTGGTACACGGACAACCAGCCCACGGCGGAACAGGCCTATGCCAAGCTGCTTCCCCGGATTCACGACGGGGCCATCGTCCTGCTGCACTCCACGTCCAAAACCAACGCGGATATCCTGGACGAGCTCTTGACCAAGTGGGAGGACATGGGCTATCACTTCGCCTCCCTGGAGGAGCTGCCGGAGGCGTGACGCCGGCCTCCGGGCGAGTTCAAAAACAGGGCCCCGTCCAGCCGGACGGGGCCCCGTTTTCCTATCTCACTCACTCTGCCGCAGAAGCCCCTGCTTGATGTCCCACAGCTTCTGGCTCAGGTCCACATAGTACCGGTGAGGGTTCTCAAACCGCTTCACCTCGTCCCAGAGGGTGTCCACCTGCTCCCGGCAGTACGCCTGAATCTCCTTCAAGCCGGGCCGCTGATAGACCAGCCTCCCCCCCTGGAAGATGGGCGCCTGGAGGGGCCGGACGGAGAAGTCCGTGTAGGTCTTCCGCTTCCAGGTGGCCCTGGGGTCGAAGAGCTCCAGGGGCTGGTTCTCGTCTATGGTCTCGTCCCAGACGGCGATATAATCCGCCTCGGCCTTGCCCGTGGCTTTGTCGTAAATCCGGTAGACCTTTTTAAAGTGGGGGTTGGTGATCTTGTCCACGTTTTCGCTGACCTTGATTTTGGGGACGATGTTCCCCGCCCCGTCCTCCAGGGCCACCAGCTTGTACACCCCGCCGAAGACCGGCTGGCTGCTGGCGGTGATCATCCGCTCGCCCACGCCGAACATGTCCACCTGGGCCCCCTGAATCAGCAGGTCCCGGATGATATACTCGTCCAGGGAGTTGGAGGCGGAAATTTGGCACTCCGTCCAGCCCGCGTCGTCCAGCATCTTCCGGGCCTTCCGGGTGAGGTAGGCGATGTCCCCGGAGTCCAGGCGGATACCGCACTTCTTAATTCCCAGGGGCTTCAAAACCGCGTCGAAAGCCCGGATGGCGTCGGGCACGCCGGATTTCAGGGTGTTGTAGGTGTCCACCAGCAGCGTGGCGTTATTCGGGTACAGCTTGCAGTAGGTCTCGAACGCCTCGTACTGGGTGTCGAACATCTGGACCCAGGCGTGGGCCATGGTGCCCCCGGCGGGGACGCCGTAAAGCTGGTCGGAGATGGTGCAGGCGGTCCCGGCGCAGCCGCCGATGTAGGCCGCCCGGGCCCCGGTGATGGCCCCGTCGGTGCCCTGGGCCCGGCGGGAGCCGAATTCCAGCACCGTCCGCCCCTGCGCCGCCCGGACGATGCGGTTGGCCTTGGTGGCGATGAGGCTCTGGTGGTTGGTGGCTAGGAGGACGAAGGTCTCGATGAGCTGGGCCTGGATGGCCGGGGCCCGGACCGTCAGCACGGGCTCCTGGGGGAAAATGGGGGTCCCCTCGGGGATGGCCCAGATGTCCCCGGTAAAGCGGAAGTTCCGCAGATAGTCCAGGAACTCCTCGGAGAACATCCCCCGGCCCCGGAGGTAGGTGATGTCCTCCTCGTCAAAGTGCAGGTTCAGGATATACTCGATGATCTGGTCCAGCCCGGCGCAGACGGCGAAGCCCCCCTTGTCCGGCACGTCCCGGAAGAACACGTCGAAATAGGTCATCCGGTCCTGAAAGCCCGCCTGGAAATAGCCGTTGCCCATGGTCAGCTCATAGAAGTCACAGAGCATGGTCATGTTCAGCTTTTGTTCGGTGCGCATGGCAGGAGCCCCCTCTTCTGAAGTTGTTCCCTTGATTATAAGCAAAGCGCCGCGGAAATGCAATCTCTTTTTTGGGAAAAATTCACGAAAAATGCGGGGGATATCGGGCGTATTTTTGCCAATAGCGGCAGGGCCCGCCTTTGGGCGGGCCCTGCGTTTTTTCAGGATGCTTGGTCGTACTCCAGCCGCCAGAAGCCCTCCGCCCGGTCCGCCCGAAGGTACACAGCCGTTTCCCCCGCAAAGCTGTCGGTGAAGCTCTCGCGGACGGTTTCGCCCTCCGCCGTCTCGAAGGAAACCGTATAGGTCAGGCCGTCCTCCTCCGGCAGGGTAAAGGAGCAGAGCTGGGTGTCGGAAATGGCCGCCTCCGACGAGAGGGTTTCGCCGCCGTATTCCACGGTGATGTTGGAGATGGCCTCCGGGGCGTAGTTGGTGAGAATCAGGTTGCCCTCCACGGCTTCCTCCCTCTGCCCACAGGCGGCGAGAAGAAGCAGGAGGCCGAACGCCCAAAACAGCTTTCTCATCCCTCCGCCTCCCGCAGACGCTCCACAATGGTCCGTTTTGACACGGAGCGGTAGGTCCAAAGGGGCACCAGGGCCCCCAGAGCCAGGAAGATGGGCAGGATCACCAGAATGGGCGTCACGGTGAGCCGGTAGGAGAAGAACCAGAAGACATCCGACAGGACGGTCCCCATCAGGGGGCCGATGCACACCGTCATCACCAGGGACACCGCCAGGGCCAGGAGCGTGTAATAAAGGCCTTCGTACACCAGCATGATTTTCAGCTGCTTCCCGGTCATGCCGATGGACTGGAGCACCGCCAGCTCCCGCTTCCGGGTGAGGATGCCCGTGAGGACCGCGTTGACGAAGTTCAGCACGCCCACCAGGCCGATGATGAGGCTCAGGGCCCCGCCCATGGTCATGAACATACTCCGAAAGCCCTCGAACTCGGCCGCGTAAGTGGCCCGGCTCTCGTAGTCGTAGAGGGGCTGGACGCTCTCGGTGTACTCCGCCAGGAAGGACTCCATGTCCGGCTCCGCCTCGTCGGTAGTGTTGAAAATATAGGTCATGACGCTGTCCGTCCCGGTGTCCTGCTTGAAGCGTTCCGCGCCCAGGACGAACTGGTCCGCGCCGTAGTAGCGGTAATTGATGGAGCCAGGCACCTTCACCAGGGCGCAGACGGTGTACTCTACGTCCTCATAAGCAACGGCCCGGCTGGTCCAGTTCCGGTTGGGGTCCACATTCTCGGTGTCCTCGATGACTTCCCCGTTGTCCATATAGAAGTATTCCCGCTCCGTGACATAGCGCAGGGTCACCTTGTCTCCCAGCTTGGCCCAGTTGGAGCCGAAGATGGTGGCGTTGTAGTCGTCCGACAGGTACACGGCGGCGATGGCCTTCTGTGTGGGGTCCGACAGCGGGGCCAGGTCCCCCTCAAACACATCCACCAGGCTGAGGGGGAAGTCCTCCATGCCGTAGAGCTGCACCCGGTCCGCCAGGAGGCCGTTGTCCAGCCGCTCCTTGAATTTTATTTGCTGGTCCAGAACCTCCGGCGGGTTCCACTTGCCCCAGACGCCCCGGAACCACTCCTCGGTGATGAACTCCTCAATGTCGGAGACGTTGCCGTAGATTCGGCCGTTTTCCTCAATGCCGCCCTGGGCGTTCACATCGGAGATGATCTCCTCCGGCACCGCATCGTCGGTGGAGGTAAAGCCCCCGCCGCTAACCTGAAAGTAGGCCGCGTCCCCCAGAATGAAGTCCACGTTGGCGTTCCGGGCCAGGTACTTGTTCATGTCGAAGCCGATGGAGAAGGTATAGGTCATGGTGGCCAGCACCACCGCCAGGGTCAGGGAGATGACCGTCACCACGGTCTTGCCCTTGCTGCGGCCCAGGTTGGCCCAGGCCATTTTCGGCAGGGACGCGCCGCCCTGGGCCTTCCGGGTCTTCTCTCGTTTGCCGGGCTTTTTGGGGGTTCCGCCCTCGGTGTAGCGGACGGCCTCCACCGGGGAGACCTTCGCCGCCATGCGCCCCGGACGGGCGCAGGAGAGGAACACCGTCAGCAGGGAAAACAGGGCCGCGCCGATGAAGATCAGGGGGTTGAAGGAGACAAAGGCGTGCTTGTAGCTCAGCTGGGCCATGATGATGGGGGTCAGCTTGTTGCCGATGACGAAGCCCAGAATCAACCCCAGGGGGACGCCCATGAGGCTCAGCATCAGGGCCTGCTGGCGGACGATGCGTTTGAGCTGCTTTCCGGTGGTGCCGATGGTCTTCAAGAGGCCGTAGAACCGGATATCGTTGGTGACGGAGATCTGGAAAACGTTGTAGATGATGAGATAGCCCGTGAAGATAATCAGCAGCAGCAAAACCACGATGGCCAGGAGGGTGGTGATATCGAAGTTATTGGAGAACTGCGCCCCGGAGTAGCCCCAGTTGACGCCGGTGTCCAGGTAGTTGTCCGCCTGGAAGTCCTCCCCCTGATAGCCGTGGTTCCGGAGGACCTGATAGACGTCCTCCTCGATGCTCATGGCGTTTTTGAACATCATGCTCAGGGTCCATTTTCCGGTGATGGAGTAGGGGTCCCCGCTGCTGAGGGCGCAGAGCTCCTCGGCGGCGGACCGGGGCAGGAGGACGTGGCTAGCCATCGTGGCGCTGTCGTACTCCCACCAGCCGGAGAGGGTGAAGGTCCGGGTGACGGGGGTGGGGTTGGCCGTCAGGGTGTCGATATCGAAGGTTATGGTGAACTCCGCGCCGATCTCCGGCTCCACCCCTAGGAGGGACAGGACCCGGAGGTCCGTGGCGGCCTCGTTGGTGCCCTCCCGGGGGAGGGCGCCCACGGTGGGCTCACAGAAGTGGTGGGGCGCGGCGGCGGGTTCCATATAGCTGACTTCCACGTGGGACTTGTTGAAGGGAGGCTCCGTGGGCATCCCCACGAACAGCCGGGCGAAGCCCTCTTTGATGAGAGGGTCGGTCCGGAACTCCTCCACCTGCTCCCAGGTGATGTCCTTGATGGAGGCGTGGCCGTCGCCCCCCGCCTGGCGGAAGTTCTCCTGCTGGTAGGAGTAGTTGATGGAGGCGGCAATGGTAAAGAGGGAGGTAAAGAGCACCGTGGTCAGGGCGATGGCCAGGACGGCCACGATGTTGCGGGTCCGGGCGGCCCGCATGGACCGGAAGCCCAGGCGGCGGACGCAGCCCTTGTTGGCGACACGGATCATGGTCACGCCTCCCCCCTGGTAATCTGGGAGGAGCGGATTTTTCCGTCCTCGATGTGGATGACACGGTCCGCCGTCTGGGCGATTTCCTCATTGTGGGTAATCATGACGATGGTCTGGGTAAACTTTTCGCTGGTGATTTTCAGCAGGGCCATGACATCCTGGCTGGTCCGGGAGTCCAGGTTTCCTGTGGGCTCGTCGGCCAGGATGATGGCGGGCTTGGCCGCCAGGGCCCGGGCGATGGCCACCCGCTGCTGCTGGCCGCCGGAGAGGTTGTTGGGCAGGTTCCGCAGCTTTTTCTCCAGGCCCAGGGTCTCGATGATCTGGCCCACGTAGCCGTCGTCGGGCTTCTGCCCGTCCAGCTGGATGGGGAGGACGATGTTCTCATAGACGCTGAGGACGGGGACCAGGTTGTAGTTCTGGAAGACGAAGCCGATTTTCCGGCGGCGGAAGATGGTAAGGGCCTCGTCCTTGAGGGAGAAGATGTCCTTGCCGTCCACGGTGACGGAACCGGAGGTGGGGCGGTCCAGTCCGCCCAGCATGTGGAGCAGGGTGGACTTGCCGGAACCGGAGGTGCCGACGACGGCGACGAACTCGCCCTTTTCCACCTGGAGGTCGACGCCGTCCAGGGCGCGGACCTCTGTCTCGCCGGAACCGTAGTGCTTGCGCAGGGATTTGGTTTCCAAGATGGTCATATTTGATTACCTCCAAGGCAAAGTGTGTTTGGCGGCGGCGCGCCGCTTTCATTGTGGATACTCTACCATAGGAATCTGTCCAGATTCTTTCTGAAATCTTACAGAGTTGAAAGAATCTGCTTCCCCCGCCGGGGAAGGGGCCTTTACTCGCCCTGACGGGCGGGGCTTCATTTCCCCAGTTGGCAAAAAAATGAATTGACTGCATCCGCCCCGTATGATAAACTAATAACAATGTGTCAATGGCAGGACACGGGCTCCAACATCACGACCATGACAGATTTGGGAAAGAAGGAAACATATGTACAAGATCGTCAGAAAAGAGGCTCTGCGCCCCACCGTCACCCTGTACGAGATTGAGGCTCCGCTGATCGCCAAGAAGGCCCAGCCGGGACAGTTCATCATCCTCCGGGTGGACGAAAAGGGCGAACGCATCCCCATTACCATCAACGCCTACGACCCGGAAAAGGGCACCGTCACCATCATCGTCCAGACCGTGGGCGCGACGACGGAAAAGCTCAGCCACCTCAGCGAGGGCGACTGCCTCCAGGACTTCGTGGGCCCCCTGGGCAAGGCCACCGAGACCGAGGGCAAGAAAAAGGTCTGCGTGGTCGGCGGCGGCGTGGGCTGCGCCATCGCTTACCCGGTGTTGAAGAAATTCCACGACGACGGGGCCGAGGTCCACGCCGTTGTCGGCTTCCGCACCGAGGACCTGGTCATCCTGGAAGAGGAATTTAAGAAGGCCAGCGACAAGCTGATTGTCTGCACCGACGACGGAAGCTATGGCCGCAAGGGCCTGGTCACCGACGCCCTGAAAGAGCTCATCGAGGCGGGGAACCAGTACGACGAGGTCTTCGCCATCGGCCCCATGGTCATGATGAAATTCGTCTCCAAGACCACGGAGCCCTACGGCATCCCCACCACCGTCTCCATGAGCCCCATCATGATCGACGGAACCGGCATGTGCGGCGGCTGCCGGCTCAGCGTCGGCGGGGAGATGAAGTTCGCCTGCGTGGACGGCCCCGACTTCGACGGGCACAAGGTGGACTGGGACCTGGCCGTGAAGCGGAACCAGATGTATATGGAATTCGAGAAGCACAAGCACGAGGAGACCTGCAACCTCTTTAAGAAGGAGGCCGAATAATCATGGCCAATATGTCTTTACAGAAGAACCCCATGCCCTCCCAGGACCCCAACGTCCGCAATAAGAACTTCCAGGAGGTGGCCCTGGGCTACACCGAGGAACAGGCTCTGGACGAGGCCAAGCGGTGCCTGAACTGCAAGAACAAGCCCTGTATGCAGGGCTGCCCCGTCATGGTACATATCCCCGAGTTCATCGAGAAGGTGGCCGCCGGGGAGTTTGAGGAGGCCTATCAGATCATCTCCAATACCTCCGCCCTGCCCGCCGTCTGCGGCCGGGTGTGCCCCCAGGAGACCCAGTGCGAGATGTACTGCGTCCGGGGCAAGAAGGGCGACCCCGTGGGCATCGGACGGCTGGAGCGCTTTGTGGCTGACTGGCACAACGCCCACGCCACCGAGGCCCCCGAAAAGCCCGCCTCCAACGGCCACCGCGTCGCCGTGGTCGGTTCCGGCCCAGCGGGCCTGACCTGCGCCGGCGACCTGGCCCGGAAGGGCTATGACGTAACCGTTTTCGAGGCCCTCCACCTGGCGGGCGGCGTGCTGGTGTACGGCATCCCCGAGTTCCGTCTGCCCAAGGCCATCGTCCAGAAGGAAGTGGACGGGCTCAAGGCCATGGGCGTCACCATCGCCACGGACACGGTCATCGGACGGACCATCTCCATCGACGAGCTCATGGAGGAGCAGGGCTTTGAGGCCGTGTTCATCGGCTCCGGCGCGGGCCTGCCCATGTTCATGGACATCCCCGGCGTCAACTACCGGGGCGTGTACTCCGCCAACGAGTTCCTGACCCGGATCAACCTGATGAAAGCCTACCTGCCCGACTCCGACACCCCCATCCAGCGGCCCAAGAAGGTGGCCGTGGTGGGCGGCGGCAACGTGGCCATGGACGCGGCCCGGTGCGCCAAGCGCCTGGGGGCCGAGGTCTACATCGTCTACCGCCGGGGCATGGAGGAGCTTCCCGCCCGTAAGGAGGAAGTGGAGCACGCCGAGGAGGAGGGCATCATCTTCAAGACCCTCTGCAACCCGGTGGAAATCTTCGCCGACGAAAACGACGACGTGAACAAAATCCGCTGCATCCGCATGGAGCTGGGCGAGCCCGACGCCTCCGGGCGGCGGCGGCCCATTGAGGTCCCCGGCAGCGAGTTCGATCTGGACGTGGACTGCGTCATCATGTCCCTGGGCACCAGCCCGAACCCGCTGATCAAGTCCACCACTAAGGGCCTGGAAATCAACCGCAAGGGCGGCATCGTGGTCAACGAGGACGGCCTGACCTCCCGGGAGAAGGTCTACGCGGGCGGCGACGCGGTTACCGGCGCGGCCACGGTCATCCTGGCCATGGGCGCGGGCAAGACCGCCGCCAAGGCCATCGACGAGGCCCTGAGCAAATAATGAGAGAAAGCGTCAAGGGCATAACCGCTTTGGCGTTGGCGCTGTGCCTCCTGCTTGCCGCCTGCGGCGGGCAGGGGGCCTTGCCGTCTGACGCCCCGCCGCCGGAGGAGCCCCCGGCCCAAACCTCCGAGACCGTCCCGCCCGCCGAACCCGCGCCGCCGGTCCCGCCCGGCTTCCCGGAACTGGAGAAGACGGAGTGGGAGGCGGTCAGCGTCGACCTGGAGTCCTTCGGCCTCACCATCCGCTCTGATGACGAGCGGCTCATGTATATCTTTGAGCACACGGCTGCGGTGCCCCTGGACCAGCTCATCGTCTTTGACCTGTGGGGCGACGCGCTGACGGAGGGGTCCAGCGAGGAACTCCGCAGCCGCTTCCTGGAAGCGCCGGACACGGTGCTGGCCTATCTGGTTCTCATGGGGGACCAGGAAGTGACGCTCCCCGGCTGGGACCCCATGCCCGCAGCGGAGATCGTCTGCCAAAGTATCGCCTCCGCCGACGCCGTCTGGCACGGCGGGTCGGAGGAGTTTGCCCAGACCCTGGCCTCCTGCCGGGAGCGTTATCCCTCCGGCAGGATTTCGGAACTGCTGGATGTCATGGAGCGGGAACACGCCGAGTCCATGGAGCGACAGCAAAAGGTGATAGAAGAGTATCAAGCGCACTTAAAAACGCAGCCATGAGACAGCGCCCCGGAGGAGAAGTCCCTCCGGGGCGCTGCCTTGCGTACTGCTTCCGAATTTAATGTCCCTTCCGCTTTTCCCGCCGTTTCTCCCGGCGGAGGGCAAACTTCCGTTCCTCCTCCGCCTCCCGCTCCTGGCGGGTTTTGCGGGTCCGGGCGGCTTTGCCTTCCTCCCTTTGGAGGGCCAGGGCTTGCTGGGCCTTGGTGCCCGGGGCGGCGGGCCGAACGGCCCTCCGGGCCTCCCGGCGGGCGCGCTTGGGGCTGACCTTCCTCTCGAAGGGGCCCTTGGCGGCGACGGGAGGGCTGAAGCGCAGGCTCCGCCAGTTCTCCAGCAAAAAGGCGTAGACCTCCTGGTCCCCCGGCTCGGCCCCGAAGGGGTGCTTGCAGACCTCAAAGAATCCGCCGCCGCCCCGCTCGTAGAGGAGGACCCAGAAGGGGTCCTCGAAGCGGACGGTGAGCTTTGCGTATCCGGTTTCCATACGCGGTTCCTCCTTTTCGTGTCTCTTACGGAGAAGGGACAACCAAGGAGGCAGGTTACTGATACCCCGGCGCGGGGGCGGGGTACGCCCGGACTACCGACCGGGCCGTGTTTTTATCTCCGCAAATTCACTATAGCGGAAAAGCGGGCAGAATGCAAGGGGGCTTTTTCAGCCTTTGCCTCCTTGCAATTTCCCCGGCGCTGTAGTATATTGAAAGAACTGCTGAACGGAAAAGGGGGCCGCCCATGAAACGGATATTACCTGTCCTCTGCGCCCTGCTTCTGCTGGCGGGCTGCGGCCCGGACCTGCCGCCGGAGAACCCGGACCGACTACAAATCGTCGCCGCCGTCTTCCCGGCCTATGACTTCGCCCGGGCCGCCGCCGGAGACCTGGCGGACGTGAAGCTCCTGCTGCCTCCCGGCGCGGAGAGCCACTCCTACGAGCCCACCCCGGCGGACATCCTCCGGGTCCAGCGCTGCGATCTCTTCATCTACCTGGGCGGCGAGTCCGACGCCTGGGTGGACACCATCCTCTCCGCCGTGGACATGGAGGGCGAGGCCCTGCGGATGATTGACTGCGTGGACCTCCTGGAGGAGGAGACCGTGGAGGGCATGCAGGGGGGCCACGACCATGACCACGAGCACCAGGAGGATCACGGCCATCTGGGGGAGGTGCTCAGCATGGACGAGCACGTCTGGACCGCCCCGCTGAACGCCGCCGCCGTCACCCGGACCATCGGGGAACGGCTGGCCGCCCTGGACCCGGAACACGCCGGGGCCTACGCCGCGGGCGCCGAAGCCTACGCCCTGGAACTGGAGGCGCTGGACCGGGACTTTGCCGCCTTCTTCAACGGCCTGCCGGACCGGACCATCGTCTTCGGGGACCGCTTCCCCCTCCTCTACTTCGCCGAGGCCTACGATCTGGATTACTACGCCGCCTTCCCCGGCTGCGGGGCCCAGACGGAACCCTCAGCGGCCACCATCGCCTTTCTGCTGGAGAAGGTCCGGGAGGAGCATTTGCCCGCCGTCTGGTATATCGAGTTCTCCAACCACCTGGTGGCGGACAGCATCGCCGAGGCCGCCGGGGTGGAGACGGCCCAGTTCCACACCTGCCACAACGTCAGCCGGGCGGACCTGGAGGCGGGGGCCACGTACCTCTCCCTGATGCGGGGCAACCTGGAGACCCTGCGGGACCACATGTCCGCAGCGAATTGATATTTAAGGAGGCCCGAAATGGACGGCGCGTTTGATTTCCTGACCCTGGAGTTTTTCACCCGGGCGTCGGTGTACCCCGGCAGCCTGGGGACCTTCCGCTACCGCTTTCAGCAAAGCGGCCGGATGGGAGACGGGCAGCTCCAGGCGTGGGTGTATGAGAACATCTGCTTCGAGCTGGCCAAGGACGCGGAGACGGAGACCTTCCCCTGGACGGAGGAGGGCGTGGCCGCCCTGCGGCGCTGGCTTTCGCAAAAGCTGGAGGAGCGGGGCGCGGAACCCTACCGCATTCCCTATCCGCCGAAAGAGGAAAAAGGAGGAGACTGATGTTCACCGGCTTCACCGACGAGACGGTAGACTTCATGTGGGGTATCCGCTTCAACAACGAGCGGACCTGGTTCGAGGCCCACAAAGACATCTACCTGACCCAGTTCTACCGCCCCATGCAGGCTCTGGGGGCGGAAATCTACGACTTCATCCGGGAGGAGCGCCCGGACTACGACCTGATCCACAAGGTGACCCGCATCTACCGGGACGCCCGCCGCCTCCACGGCCGGGGACCCTATAAGGAGAGCCTGTGGTTCTCCGTGGAGGAGCCCGCGGAGCAGTGGACGGCCAAGCCCACCTTCTGGTTCGAGCTGATGCCGGAGAGCTGGTCCTACGGCATGGGGTACTACATGCCCAAGGCCCTGACCATGGCAAAACTCCGGGCCCGGCTGGACCGGGACCCCAGGCCCATGGAGCGCTTGACCCGGGCCCTGAACGGCCAGGAGGAGTTCGTCCTGGAGACGACGCCCTACAAGCGCCCCAAGGGCCCCGCACCCTCGCCGCTGCTGGAGCCCTGGTATCAGGCCAAGTCCCTCACCGTCTGCCACGAGGAAAAGCTGACGGAGGACCTGTTCTCCCGTGCCATCGTGGACCGGCTGAAAAAGGGCTTTGCCTTTCTGCTGCCCTTCTACGACTACTTTGTCACCCTGGACGGAGACCCGGACCCCAGGGAACAGCCTGCGGAAAGCCGTTGATTTTTGCCGGCGCGTATGCTACAGTAGGTACAGCGCCGCCGGAGACGCGCGGCCCTCTTGACCGGGGACGGGCTTCCTGCCCCCCGACATCATACAAAGGAGAGACTCCCCATGAAAGCCTATCCCGACAGAGCGGCGGCCCTGGCGCTGCTGCGCAAATACAACACCGAGCCCTTCCACCTTCAGCACGCCCTCACCGTGGAGGCCGTCATGCGCTGGTACGCCCAGGACCTGGGCTACGGCGAGGAGGCGGATTTCTGGGCCATCGCCGGCCTGCTCCACGACGTGGACTTTGAGAAGTGGCCCGAGGCGCACTGCCAGAAGGCCCCCGAACTGCTGGCGGAAATCGGATGCTCTGACGAGCTGGTTCACGCCGTGTGCAGCCACGGCTTCGGCCTCTGTTCCGACGTGGAGCCCGCCCACGAGATGGAGAAGGTCCTCTTCGCCGCTGACGAGCTGACGGGCCTCATCGGCGCGGCGGCCCGGATGCGGCCCAGCAAGTCCTGTTCCGACATGGAGGTCTCCTCCCTGAAAAAGAAGTTCAAGGACAAGAAGTTTGCCGCCGGGTGCTCCAGAGATGTCATCAAGAACGGCGCGGCCCGCCTCGGCTGGGAACTGGAAACCCTGATGGACAAGACCATTCAGGCCATGCGGGGCAGCGAGGCCCAGGTGGCGGAGGAACTGGCCTCCCTCTCCTGAGAACCCGCCCGCGGACGCCGGGGCGTCCGGCTTCCATACATCTGTCAGAAAATCACAAGGCCCGAGAGCTGTTTCAGCTCCCGGGCCTTTGCCTTTTAGGAACGTCTGGCAGACGCGCCTCTCACGCTGCCGGGCTTATCCCTTCACTTCCAGCAGGCCGGTTCCCGCCTGAATCGTTCCCTCCGCGATGGGGGAGACGCTCTGATAGTCCTCAGTGTTGCAGATGATCATGGGTGTGGTGAGGAGGTAGCCCGCCGCTTTGACGGCCTCCATGTCGAAGGAGATCAGCAGGTCCCCCTTCTTCACCTTCTGCCCCACTTCCACGTGGGCCTCGAAGTGCTTGCCCCCCAGCTCGACGGTGTTGATGCCGATGTGGAGGAGAACCTCCACCCCGTCGTCCGTCACCAGGCCCACGGCGTGGTGGGTGTCGAAGAGATTGTCCACCTCTCCGTCCGCCGGGGCGTAGAGCTTGCCCTCGCTGGGCTCGATGGCCACGCCGTCGCCCAGGATGCAGTTGGAAAACGCCTCGTCCTGGACCTCCGCCATGGGGACCACCGTGCCGTTCATGTGGGCCGCCAGCACCGCGTCCCGCATGGCGGGGGCGGCGGGCTTCTCAGCGGCGGGGGCGGGGGCCGCCGGGGCGGAAATCTGGTCCAGCCGGTCGGACTCGGGGCTGTCCATGAAGTCCACCAGGTTGGACTTGATGACGGCCACCTGGGGCCCGTAGACCACCTGGACGCCGTTGCCCTTGTGGATGACGCCGGAGGCCCCGGACTGCTTCAGCAGGGCGTCCTGGACCTTCTCCGGGTCGATGACCGTCACCCGGAGGCGGGTGGCGCAGCAGTCCACGTCGGAGAGGTTGGCCTTGCCGCCCAGGCCCTTGAGAATCAGGGCGGAGACGGGGTCGGACACGCCGCCGGCGGGGGTGGAGCCGTCGGGGCCCACGCCGGTCTTGGCCTTGAAATCGGACCGGGTGAAGAGCTTGGTCTCCTCGCCCTCGTCCTCCCGGCCGGGGGTCTTCAGGTCCATCCTGGTAATCATGAAATAGAAGGTGAAGTAGTAGAGCACAAAGTACACCGCGCCCACGACGACCACCCATATCCAGTGGGTCTTGGCGTTGCCCTGGAGGATGCCGAAGAGGGTCAGGTCAATGACGCCGCCGGAGAAGGTCATGCCCACGCCCACGTTGAAGATATGCATCAGCATATAGGAGAGGCCCGCGTACACGCAGTGGACGGCGTACATGAGGGGGGCGACGAAGAGGAAGGTGAACTCCAGGGGCTCGGTAATGCCCGTCAGCAGGGCGGTGAGGGCGGCGGAGATCAGCAGGCCGCCGGCCACCTTCCGCTTCTCCGGCTTGGCGGCCCGGTACATGGCCAGGGCCGCGCCGGGGAGGCCGAAGATCATGAAGGGGAACTTGCCCGCCATGAAGCGGGTGGCGGAGACGGAGAACACCTGGGTGGACTTGGAGGCCAGCTCCGCGAAGAAGATGTTCTGGGCCCCCTGGATGGTCATGCCGTCTACGACGGCGGTGCCGCCCACGGCGGTCTGCCAGAAGGGCATGTAGAACACGTGGTGCAGGCCGAAGGGAATCAGGGCCCGCTCCAGGATGCCGTAAATCCAGGTACCCGCGTAGCCGGACCGGATCACCAGGTCGCCCAGGGCGGCGATGCCCATCTGGACGATGGGCCAGACGTAGAACATGGCGATGCCCACCACCACGAAGACGGCGGTGCAGACGATGGGCACAAACCGGGTCCCGCCGAAGAAGGACAGCACCTGAGGCAGCTGGATTTTATAGAAGCGGTTGTGGAGCGCCGCCACGCCCAGGCCCACGATGATGCCGCCGAAGACGCCCATCTGCAAGGTGGTGATACCCAGGGTGGAGGTGGTGGTGTTGGCCGCCATGGCCTCCACGCCGCCCCGGGCCGTAATCATGGCCGAGATGGCCGTGTTCATGACCAGGTAGGCGATGGCGCCGGAGAGGGCGGCGACTTCCTTCTCCTTTTTCGCCATGCCGATGGCCACGCCCATGGCGAAGAGCAGGGCCAGGTTGTTGAACACGGCGCTTCCGCACTGGTTCATGATGTCCAGGATGGTATAGGCCACCCCGCCCTCGTAGATGACCCCCGTGAGGCCGTAAGCCTCCAGCATGGTCTGGTTGGTGAACGAGCTGCCGATGCCCAAAAGCAGGCCCGCCACGGGCAGCAGGGCGATGGGCAGCATGAACGAGCGGCCCACCCGCTGCAAGACGCCAAAGATTTTGTCCTTCATAAAAGCTCCTCCTTGTTTCACACAGTATGGCAGAAATATAAAAACCCACACGGCCCGCGCCGGAAGAACTCCCGGCCCGCGCCGCATGGGTTTCGCCCATTTTGAAAATGGTCACGATCCCTCGCTGTTCACTTTTTGGGAAGGTTGATGCGCTTTAAGTGGATGGTCAGGTAGACCAGCTCCTCGGCGGAGACCTCCTTCTGGTAGGTGTTCCTCACGTACTCCCCGACGCACTGGGCGCATTTGTAATGCTGCCGGCAGCTGCGGATGATCATCTCCTGGAACTCCGGGTCGTACTCGCCGCCCTCCCCCGGCGCGGCCTGGAACAGCCGCTGGGCGAAGTAGCGCAGGTGGACCACGAAGCGGTTGAAGTCCAGGGAGTCCCGGTCGAAGGTCTTCTGATAGAAGTATTCCACCACCTCCAGAGAGCCCTCAATCAGCTTTGTGATATCGTACATGACGCTCATGGAAGTGTTCAGTTCCGCGTTGACAATGTGCAGGGCGATGAAGGCCGCCTCGCTGGGGTTCAGGTCCACACAGGTCTCCTCCTGGATGACCCGGAGGCAGTGCTGGCCCAGGTGGTACTCGGCGGGGTAGTAGCTCATGATGGCCCCCTCCAGGGGGTTCGTGAACTCCACGCCCGCCTCCTTGCGTTTGATGGCGAAACTGATGTGGTCCGCCAGGGTGATGAGGAGGGACTCGTTCAGCGGCGCGGTGATCCGGGTCTTGATATACTCAATCAGGTCCTGAGTGAGGCGCAGGTGCTCAATGGGAATCTGGGCGCACAGCTCCCGGAGCTTGCGCTGTTCGGCCTTGCCCTCCATGTGGTAGGTCTTTTCAAACAGCGCCGGGTCGATGCGCTCCCCGATTTTGCGCTTGAAGCCCAGGCCCTTCCCGGTAACGATCATTTCGCTTCCCCCGTCGTCCACCACGCAGAGGATGTTGTTGTTGATCACTTTTTTGATGCGCAACTCCCCTGCCTCCTCAAAAAAATAGACCGACCCTATCCCGATATCCCCGGCAGAGCTCCCCCCGGGGACAAGAGCGACAGAGTTGGTCAAGCCCGGCGGACCGGTAACATTCCAACATGAATTTACAGTTATCATAACTTCACCGCCGGGAGAAGTCAAGAGAGGATTGGGGGCGGCGGTGAGATTCTACCGATTCTATAATTTTGCCTCCCGTTTTTTGACAATAACGCCAAGCGGAACCGGAACCGCCGCCCGGGCTGTACACAGTTGAAAAACATTTGTGCGCCTATGGAGAATTGCACAAAGGCGTTTTTTGCGGGGGCGTCAGTTTTGGCGTAGCTTCTGAAATTCGGCGGAGGGTCCGGTTTCCCAGGGGAAAACCGTTGACAGAGCGGCGTTTCCCCTCGTATAATCGGAAACACGAGAGAGAGCGCGGCGGCCCCCTCCGGGACCGCCGTGCTTTTTTCACCCAAAATTCGCCGCGTTAAAGCAGTGAACCGTCCCGCCGGGACGCGCGTTCCCCCGGCGGGTAAGCCTAAGAGAAACGGAGTGATACCCGTGAAAAATTCCTCTCCATTATATGACCCCCGCTTTGAGCACGACGCCTGCGGCATCGGCGCAGTTGTGGACGTGAAGGGCCGGCGGTCCTATGACACGGTGGACAGCGCCCTGAAAATCGTGGAAAAGCTGGAGCACCGGGCGGGCAAGGACGCCGCCGGGGAGACCGGCGACGGCGTGGGCCTGCTGCTCCAGGTGCCCCACAAACTGATGGTGAAGGCCGCCGCCCAGTGCGGCGTCGCCCTGGGGGGCGAACGGGACTACGGCGTGGGCGTCTTCTTCTTCCCCCAGGACGGCCTCAAGCGGGCCCAGGCCAAGAAGATGCTGGAGATCATCGTGGCCAAGGAGGGCATGGAGTTTCTGGGCTGGCGGGACGTGCCCGTCCGGCCCGAGGTGCTGGGCGAGCGGGCCCGGTCCTGCATGCCCCATATCAGCCAGTGCTTTGTGAAGCGCCCGGCGGACTGCCCCCAGGGGCTGGACTTCGACCGGAAGCTATACGTGGCCCGGCGGGTCTTCGAGCAGTCCAACGTCAACACCTACATCCCCTCCTTCTCCAGCCGGACCATCGTCTACAAGGGGATGTTCCTGGTGGGCCAGCTGCGGCAGTTCTACGCCGACCTGACGGACCCGGACTGCGAGAGCGCCATCGCCCTGGTCCACTCCCGCTTTTCCACCAACACCACCCCCTCCTGGGAGCGGGCCCACCCCAACCGGTATATCCTCCATAACGGGGAGATCAACACCATCCGGGGCAACGTGGACCGGATGCTGGCCCGGGAGGAGACCATCTCCTCCCCCGTCATGGATGAGGACATGGACAAGATTCTCCCCGTGGTGGACCAGAGCGGGTCCGACTCCTCCATGCTGGACAACACCCTGGAGTTTCTGATGATGAACGGCATGGAGCTGCCCCAGGCCGTCATGCTCTGCATCCCCGAGCCCTGGGCCCAGGACCGGCGGATGGACCGAGAGAAGCGGGACTTCTACCACTACTACGCCACCATGATGGAGCCCTGGGACGGCCCCGCCGCCATCGTCTTCTCCGACGGGGACACGGTGGGGGCCGTGCTGGACCGGAACGGTCTTAGGCCCTGCCGGTGGTATCTCACCGACGGCGGGCGGCTCATCCTCTCCTCGGAGGTGGGTGTGCTGGATGTGCCGGCGGAACACATTGTGAAAAAATCCCGGCTCCGGCCGGGGCGCATGCTGCTGGCGGACCTCCGGGAGGGCCGCCTGGTGGACGACGGCGAGCTGAAGGCCCGCTACGCCGCCCGCCGGCCCTACGGCGAGTGGCTGGACGCCAACCTGGTCCACCTCCGGGACCTCCCCATCCCCAACAAGCGGGTGGAGACCCACTCCCAGGAGCTGCGGGACCGGCTGTACAAGGCTTTCGGCTACACCTACGAGGAAATCAAGGACGCCATCCTCCCCATGGCACGGGACGGCATGGAGCCCACGTCCGCCATGGGAGTGGACACGCCCCTGGCGGTGCTCAGCGAGCGGCACCAGCCCCTCTTCAACTACTTCAAGCAGCTCTTCGCCCAGGTGACGAATCCCCCCATTGACGCCATCCGGGAGGAGATTGTCACCGACACCACCGTCTACGTGGGCCCCAGCGGGAACCTCCTGGAGGAGAAGGCGGCCAACTGCACCGTCCTCCAGATTCAAAACCCCATTCTCACCTCCGTGGACCTGATGAAGATCCGCCACATGGACCGCCCCGGCTTCCACGTGGAGACCGTGTCCCTGCTGTACTACAAGGGCTCTCCCCTGGAGAACGCCCTGGACCGGCTGGTGGTGAACGTGGACCGGGCCTATAAGAAGGGGGCCAACATCGTCATCCTCTCGGACCGGGGCGTGGACGAGAACCACGTGGCCATCCCCTCCCTGCTGGCCGTCAGCACCCTGGAGCAGTACCTGGTGCGCACCAAGAAGCGCACCGCCGTCTCCATGGTGCTGGAGAGCGCCGAGCCCAGGGACGTGCATCACTTCGCCACCCTCCTGGGCTACGGCGCACAGGCCATCAACCCCTATCTTGCCCAGGAGTGCGTGGAGGAGCTGGTGAGCCTGGGGATGCTGGACAAGGACCCTGGGGCGGCGGTGAACGACTACAACAGCGCCATCCTCCACGGCATCGTGAAAATCGCCTCGAAAATGGGCATCTCCACCGTCCAGTCCTACCAGTCCGCCCAGATCTTCGAGTGCGTGGGCATCCGCAAATCCGTCATCGACAAATACTTCACCAACACCGTCAGCCGGGTGGAGGGCGTGGGCCTGGAGGAGATCGGCGAGGGCGTGGAGTGGAACCACAGCCAGGGCTTTGACCCCCTGGGCCTGGGCTTCGACCCCACCCTGGACTCTATGGGGGGGCACAAGCTCCGCTCGGGCCCCGACAAGGAGGACCACATGTACGGCCCCCGGACCATCCTCCTGCTCCAGAAGGCCACACGGGAGGGCAGCTACGACACCTTCCGGAAGTACAGCGCCTTGGTGGACTTTGCCGACAAGCCCCATACCCTCCGGGGTCTGCTGGACTTCAAGTTTGACCCCGACGGCGGCGTGCCCCTGGACGAGGTGGAGAGCGCGGACTCCATCGTCCGGCGCTTCAAAACCGGGGCCATGAGCTACGGCTCCATCTCCCAGGAGGCCCACGAGTGCATGGCCGTGGCCATGAACCGCATCGGGGGAAAATCCAACTCCGGCGAGGGCGGCGAGGCGGCGGACCGCCTCCGCGATGAGCGCTGTTCCGCCATCAAGCAGGTGGCCTCCGGCCGCTTCGGCGTGACGGGGGAGTACCTGGCCAGCGCCCGGGAGATTCAGATCAAAATGGCCCAGGGGGCCAAGCCCGGCGAGGGCGGCCACCTGCCGGGGAAGAAGGTCTACCCCTGGATCGCCAAGACCCGGTGCTCCACCCCCGGCGTGACCCTCATCTCCCCGCCGCCCCACCACGACATCTACTCCATTGAGGACCTGGCCCAGCTGATCTACGACCTGAAAAACGCCAACCGGAACGCCCGGATCAGCGTCAAGCTGGTCAGCGAGGCGGGGGTGGGCACCATCGCCGCCGGCGTGGCCAAGGCCGGGGCCCAGGTGGTCCTCATCTCCGGCCACGACGGGGGCACCGGCGCGGCCCCCCGCAGCTCCATCCAGGGGGCGGGCCTGCCCTGGGAGCTGGGCGTGGCGGAGGCCCACCAGACTTTGATTCAAAACGGGCTGAGAAACCAGGTGGCCATCGAGGCCGACGGCAAGCTGATGACGGGCCGGGACGTGGCCATCGCCTGCATGCTGGGGGCGGAGGAGTTCGGCTTTGCCACCGCCCCCCTGGTGGCCCTGGGCTGCTGCATGATGCGGGCCTGCAACCTGGACACCTGCCCGGCGGGCATCGCCACCCAGGACCCGGAGCTGCGCAGGCGCTTCTCCGGCAAGCCGGAGTACGTGGTGAACTTCATGTACTTCGTGGCCCAGGAGCTGCGGGAGTACATGGCGAAGCTGGGCGTCCGCACCGTGGACCAGCTGGTGGGCCGGTGCGACCTCCTCCGGGTCCGGGAAAAGCTGGTGACTCACCGGGCGGAGACCCTGGACCTCAGCGCCCTGCTCCAGAACCCCTGGGGGGACCGGGTGCCCCACTTCGACCCGGCCGCAGCCTACGACTTCCACCTGGAGCGGACGGCGGACATGAGCGTGCTCCTGGAAAAGCTGGGCCGGACTCTGAAAACCAAGAAGTGCGGCAAGCTGGACATTCAGGTCTCCTCCACGGACCGGGCTTTCGGCACCCTGTTCGGCTCGGAGATCACCAGGGCCTGGGGGAACACCCTGCCGGAGAACAGCTACGCCGTCACCTGCCACGGCGGCGGCGGGCAGTCCTTCGGGGCCTTTATCCCCAAGGGCCTCACCCTGATTCTGGAGGGCGACTGCAACGACGGATTCGGAAAGGGCCTCTCCGGCGGCACGCTGGTGCTCTACCCGCCCCGAAGCAGCGCCTTTAAGCCGGGGGAGAACATCATCGTGGGCAACGTGGCCCTCTACGGGGCCACCGGCGGAAAAGCCTTTATCAACGGCTGCGCCGGAGAGCGCTTCTGCGTCCGCAACTCCGGGGCCTCCGCCGTGGTGGAGGGCGTGGGGGACCACGGCTGTGAGTACATGACCGGGGGCCGGGTGGTCATCCTGGGCCCCACGGGGAAGAACTTCGCCGCGGGCATGAGCGGCGGCGTGGCCTACGTGCTGGACGAAAAGCACGACCTGTACCTCCGCCTCAACAAGGAGCAGGTCCAGGCCGCCGAGCTGACGGAGGCCCACGACATCGGGGAACTCCGGGGACTCATCGAGGAGCACGTGGCCGCCACGGGGTCCCCCAGGGGGAAGAAGATTCTGGCGGCCTTCCAGTCCTACGTGCCCTGCTTCAAGAAGGTCATGCCCCGGGACTACGACCGGATGCTCCGGGCCATGGCCCAGTGCGAGGAGCGGGGCATGGACCGGGAGCGGGCGGAAATCGAGGCGTTTTACTCCGTGACACGGGGCCAAGGAGGTTGACGGATATGGGAAAGACAACGGGATTTTTAGACTACGCGCGGCAGGAGACCTCCAGCCGCCCGCCCCAGGAGCGGGTCCGGGACTGGGAGCCCTTCCACATCCCCCTGCAAAAGCCCGCCCGGCAGGAGCAGGGAGGCCGGTGCATGAACTGCGGCGTGCCCTACTGCCAGGCGGGGATTCTCTGGGAGGGGCGGACCTTCGGCTGTCCCCTCCACAACCTGGTTCCCGAGTGGAACGACATGATCTGGGCGGGGAACCCCTTCCACGCCCTGAGCCGCCTTTTGAAGACCAACAATTTCCCGGAGTTCACCGGGCGGGTCTGCCCCGCCCCCTGCGAGAGCGCCTGTGTCTGCGGCATGTACGGGGACGCCGTGACCATCCGGGACAACGAGCTCAGCGTCATTGAGGACTCCTTCGCCGCCGGGGCCGTGAAGCGCCGCCGGCCGCCCCAGTGGTCCGGGAAGAAGGTCTGCGTGGTGGGCTCGGGCCCGGCGGGCCTGGCGGCGGCGGACCAGCTGAACCACCGGGGCCACTCCGTCACGGTGGTGGAGCGGGAGGCCCGCTGCGGCGGGCTTTTGACCTACGGCATCCCCAACATGAAGCTGCCCAAGGACGTGGTCCGGCGGCGGATCAATCTGATGACGGACGAGGGCGTCAGCTTTGTCACCGGCGTGGACGCGTCGGACCCGAGCGTTGCCCGGCGGCTGCTGGGGGACTATGACGCGGTGATCCTCTGCTGCGGCGCGGAGAGGCCCAGGCCCCTGGACGTAAGCGCGGAGGGCGTCTCCGGCGTTTACTACGGCACGGAGTATCTGAAAGCCGCCGTGGAGCGGCAGAGCTTTGGGCTGGAGCCCGCCGTCCCTGCGGCGGAGGGCCGGGACGTGGTTATCGTGGGCACCGGGGACACCGCCAGCGACTGCGTGGCCACGGCCCTGCGGCAGGGCTGCCGGTCCGTGGTCCAGCTGGTCCGCCGGGGCATAGAGGATTATCTGGAGGACGGCAGACTCCCCCTGGACTACGCCCACGAGGAGGCCCTGGCCGTTTTCGGGGGGGACCCCCGGCGGTTCGGGGTCCAGGTCCGGGAGCTGGTCTCGGAAAACGGGGCCCTTACCGGCGTGGTGACCTCCGAGGGGGAGACCCTGCCCTGCACCCTGCTCATCGCCGCCACGGGCTTCGCCGGGTGCGCCCCGGCGGTGTGCAAGGCTTTCGGCGTGGAGCACGGCCGGACGGTCCAGACGGCGGAGGGCCGGTTCTCCACCAACGTGGAGAAGGTCTTCGCCGCCGGGGACATGCGCCGGGGCCAGTCTCTGGTGGTGTGGGCCATCGCCGAGGGCCGGACCGCCGCCGCCGAGGCGGACGCCTATCTGACGGGGTATACGAACCTGGTGCGGACGGTCTGAGGATTGGGAAAAGAGCGGAAGAGGGGGATGACTCTTCCGCTCTTCTCTGTTTGCGTCGGACACCCCCCTTTGGGGAACATTGACAGGAGTCGAAACAGCGGATATAATGTCGAATTAAGAAAGAGAAGCACCCGGGCCCTCCGGCCCGGAGACGGGAGATTGGGAAGCTATGGGAAAACGTTGGGCGGCGGGGGCCTTTCTGGCGCTGGCGCTGCTGTGGGCGGTCTCCGCCCTGCCGGCGGCCAGGGGGCAGGAGACCTCCCCGGCGGCCTCGCCTCTGAAGACGGCGGGGGAGGCGGAGTCCGGGGAGGTCCTGGCCGTGGAGGCGCTGGAGGAACCGGAGGACAGCCTGGAGGACCTGCGGACCATCCGGGCGGCGGACGTGGCGGCGGAGAACCTGGACGCCGCCCGCTGGGCGGTGTACCGGGACCTGCTGCCTCTGGAGGAGGCCGGGTGCTTTGACGGCGAGAGACCGGCCACACGGGCCGAGGCCGTCCAGGCCCTCTACCGGCTCAGCGGCATTTTGATGCGGGTGGACCCGTGCCCCTACCCGGACGTGCCGGAGGAGTACCAGGACGCCGTGGCCTGGGCGGCGGTCTGCGGTATCAGCGGCGGCGTGGCCGGGGACCGGTTCGCCCCCGATGAGGCCGTGACCCGGACCCAGCTGGCGGTGATGCTCCACCGCTTCGCCGCCTGGCGGGGGGAGGATACGGAGAGCCGCACCGCCGTCTCCTGGGACGGCGCGGAGGTCCCCGCCTACGCGGAGGAGGCCGTCAACTGGGTCATGGACCGAGGGCTGTACCAGGGCATGACGGGCCACGGGCTCTACCCGGCCCTGCCGGTGTCCCGGCAGCAGCTGGCGGTGATTCTGGCCCGGCTTCAGCGGGACCGGGACCCCCTGGCGGGGGCTCTGGACCTGCCGGAGGGCCCGGCGGAGAGCCGTTCCCGGGAAAACCACGAGGCCATCGCCGCCGCCGTTGAGGAGGCCGCCCGCCGCCACGGGGCGGTGGGGGTCCAGGTGGCCGTGGTGGAAAATGGCGCCGTCACCGACGCCTATCACTCCGGCTGGGCGGTGAAGGGCGGCGAGCCCATGACCAACCGGCACAAAATGCGGGTGGCCTCCCTCTCCAAGGTGGCCGTGGGCCTCTCCGCCGCCCTGCTGCGGGAGGAGGGGGCCTTGGACTACGACGCGGACATCGGTACATACTGGGGCGTGGAGACCCGGAAGCCCGTCACCGTCCGCCACCTGCTGAGCCACACCTCCACCCTGGTGAACAACGAGGATATTTCCTGGGACTGCGCGGGAGTCCGGTCCCAGCTGACAAGCCCCTCCGGCTACGCCTGGGGGACGCCGGGGGACCTGAAATGCTGGAGCTACAACAACCACGCCTTCGGCGTCCTGGGCCAAACCCTGGAGCTGGCGGCGGGGCGCTATCTGGACGACGTGCTGGAGGAGCGCCTGCTGGGCCCCATGGGCGCAGACTGCGCCTTTGCCGCGGGAGAGCTGGAGGAACCGGAGCTGGTGACGCCCCTGTACCGGACCGACGGTCTGCGGCGCTCGGTGGAGAACCAGCTGCGGGTCCGCCGCTGGGACGCGCCGGGGGCCTCCGGGCGGCAGTTCGCCGGGGGCTTCACCGCCAGCGCCCTGGATATGGCGGGGCTGACGGCCCTGCTGGCGGGGGACGGCTGCTTTGAGGGCGTCCGGCTCATGGAGGCGGAGTCCGTGGCCCTGATGGAGAGCCATGGGGACGAGGCTCTCCCCGGCGGGAGTTATCAGGCCCTGCCCCTGCGGCTGCGGTTTGACATCTATGGCCGGGACCGGCTGTACTACCACACCGGCAGCGCCTACGGGGTCTACAACCTCCTCAGCTACGACCCGGACACCGGGGACGGCGTGGTGGTGCTGACCATGGGGGCCTACGGCAAAAAGGACCAGCACGACATCTACGCCGTCTGCGGCGAGATCACCCAGGCGGTCTACGGATATCTGGACTGAAAAGAAAAGCGCACCGGCGGGATGGTCCGCCGGTGCGCTTATGTTTAGAAACGTCAATCCATGATATCGACGGAGACCTTGACGCCCTCCCGCTGGGCGCGGGAACGGACCACGGTGCGGATCTCCTTGGCGATGCGGCCCTGCCGCCCGATGACCTTACCCATGTCGTCGGGGGCGACGCGCAGCTCCAGAGTCAGCTCCTGGTTGCCGGAGACGGTCTCCGTAACGGTGACCGCCTCGGGATCGTCCACCAGATTCCGGGCGATATAGAGCAGCAAGTCTTTCATTCGCCGCCCTCCGAATCAGAGGACATCCACTTTTTTCAGCAGAGCCCGGACGGTGTCGGTGGGCTGGGCGCCGGACTTGATCCAAGCCTGGGCGCGCTCGGCGTCGATCTTGATGGCGGCGGGGGAAACGCAGGGATCATAGGTACCGATCTCCTCGATAAAGCGGCCGTCCCGGGGGAACCGGGAATCCGCCACCACAACCCGATAGAAGGGGGCCTTCTTGGCGCCCATGCGGCGCAGTCTGATCTTAACCATGCTGTTGTACCTCCAAAATATTTTGATTATAAAATTTATATTTCACCTGTACGGTTGAAACCTGTCTAAGGCACGGGGATTCAGCGGAAGCGCTTCTTCCTCCCGAAGCCGTGAAGCCGGGAGGGGGCCCTTCCCCCCATGCCGCCGAAGGAGGGCATTTTGCCCTTGCTCATCTGCTTGGTGAGCTGCTGCATCAATTCAAACTGTTTCAGGAGGCGGTTCACGTCCACCACCTCCAGGCCGCAGCCGGCGGCGATACGCCGCTTCCGGCTGGCGTTCAGCACCTGGGGGTTCTCCCGCTCCAGCGGGGTCATGGAGAGGATGATGGCCTCGGTCCGGGCCATCTGCCGCTCGTCGATGTTGGCCCCCTGCAATTGCTTGCCCAGGCCGCCGGGCATCATGCCCAGGAGCTGGCTCAAGTCCCCCATGTTTTTCAGCTGCTGGAGCTGGTCGTAGTAGTCCTGGAGGGTGAAGCGGTTCTTGCGCAGCTTCTCCTCCAGCTTGGCGGCCTGTTTCTCGTCGTAGGCGGCCTCGGCCTTCTCGATGAAGGAGAGCATGTCGCCCATGCCTAAGATACGGGAGGCCATGCGGTCCGGGTGGAAGGGCTCGATCATGTCCAGCTTTTCCCCGGTGCCCGCGAACTTGATGGGCTTCCCCGTGGCGGCCCGGATGGACAGGGCCGCGCCGCCCCGGGCGTCGCCGTCCAGCTTGGTGAGGATGACGCCGTCGATGCCCAGGGCCTCGTCAAAGGCGGAGGCGGCGTTCACCGCGTCCTGGCCCGTCATGGCGTCGACGACCAGCAGTATCTCGTTGGGATGGACGGCGGCCTTCATGCGTTTCAGCTCGTCCATCAGGTTCTCGTCCACGTGGAGCCGGCCGGCGGTGTCCAGAAAGACCATGTCGCTGCCGTGGTCCCGGGCGTGGCGGATGGCGTTTTCGGCGATTTTCACCGGGTCCCCCTGGCCCTCCTCGAAGACCGGCAGGTCCATCTGGCCGCCCACCACCTTCAGCTGCTCGATGGCGGCGGGGCGGTACACGTCGCAGGCGGCCAGCAATGGCCGCTTCTGGTACTGGCGGCGCATGAGGCCGCCCAGCTTGGCGGTGGTGGTGGTCTTGCCCGCGCCCTGGAGACCCACCATCATGACCACGGTGGGGCCGGAGTTGGCCATGGTGATTTTGGCGCTGGCCCCGCCCATGAGCTTCGTCAGCTCCTCGTTGACGATTTTCACCACCTGCTGGGCGGGGGTGAGGCTGTCCAGCACGTCGCTGCCCACGGCCCGCTCGGTGACGGCGGAGACGAACTCTTTGACCACCTTATAGCTGACATCGGCCTCCAGCAGGGCCAGGCGGACCTCCCGCATGGCCTCCCGCACGTCGTTTTCCGTCAGGCGGCCCTTGCCCTTGAGGCGCTTGAACGCGGCGTTCAGTTTTTCGGTCAATCCTTCAAATGCCATAAGCTCATTCCTTCAAGGCGGCGGCCTCCCGGCGGATGGCGTCCGCCAGCTCATCCAGGCGCCGGTCCTCATAATAGCGGTAGTTCAGGGTGGAGATTTCCTCGGCGGCGGCGGCGATGGCGTCCACGTGGGCGCTTCGGGCGTGGAAGCGCTTGATGATGCCCGTCTTGTCCTCCACCTCCTGCATGGCGGCCTCGGCCCGGACGATCACGTCCCGGACGCCCTGGCGGGAGATGCCCGCGTTCTCGGCGATCTCGGCCAGGGAGAGGTCCTCATTATAATAGAGGTCGAAAAACTCCTTCTGCCGCTCGGTCAGAAGTTCCCCATAGAAGTCGTAGAGCATCGTCATCCGGTAGGTCTGATTCTTCACAAAGAGGCCCCCTTCCGCCGTGTAAAGCCAAGCCGCTTTACAACGTTGCTTAGTTTACAGGAAAACCGGCGAAATGTCAAGGGGAAAATTGCCCGCCGCCGCACTTGTCTTTTTGGCCGGAAACTGTTATACTAATAAAATCCACTATTGCGCTTACTTCTTCATCAAGGAGCGGCGATATGAACAACAAGAAACTCTCCCGCCTGCTGGAGCCCAACCTGCAATTCTACTTCCTCTGCCTCCTGACCTTCACCCTGGCCGCCGTCACCGTCAGCCCGCCCCTGGCGCTGGTGGAGGGCGTGGCCACCGTGGCGCTGTACGCCTACTTTGTCCGCAGCAGCAAAAAGCGCCGCCAGAGCGTCCTGCAATACATCGACAACGTGACGGGGAACGTGGACACGGCCAGCAAATCCACCCTGATCAACTCCCCCCTGCCCATCATGGTCTTCCGCCCCGACACCGGGGAGGTCATCTGGAGCAACGAGAACTTCCTCCAGCTGGCCGGGGTGCGGGAGCACCTCTTTGAGATGAAGGTGGAGGACGCCGCGCCGGAGTTCCCCGTCCAGTGGCTGCTGGAGGGGCGGCAGGAGTGCCCGGACCGGGTGGTCATGAACAACCGCCGCTTCCGGGTGTACGGCAGTCTGGTCCGGGCCAAGGGCCGGGGCGGAGAGCAGAACCTGGTGGCCACCACCTACTGGGTGGACACCACGGAGATGGACCGTCTCCGGGAGGACTACGACGCCACCCGCCTGGTGCTGGGCATCGTCATGGTAGACAACTACGAGGACCTGATGAACACCTGCGCCGACACCCAGCGCAGCGCCGTCCTGGCCCAGATTGACGAAAAGCTCAGCAGCTGGGCCGCCGTGGGAAACAGCCTGCTCATCAAGACGGAACGGGACCACTACCTCCTCCTCTTCGAGGAGCGGTACTACGACCACTTCGTGGAGGAGCGCTTTTCCGTCCTGGACGCCATGCGGGACATCAAGGTGGGCGAGGGGGGCCACCCCACCCTCTCCATCGGCCTGGGGCGGGAGGCGGACAGCATCCCCGCCCTGCACAAAAACGCCGCCCTCTCCCTGGAGATGGCCCTGAGCCGGGGGGGCGACCAGGCGGTGGTCCGGGGCAAGACGGACTTTGCCTTTTACGGCGGCCGGTCCAAAACCACGGAAAAGCGCACCAAGGTCAAGTCCCGGGTCATGGCCAACGCCCTGCGGGAACTGCTGGCGGACTCCCCGGACATCTATATCATGGGCCACAGCTACGCCGACATGGACGCAGTGGGCGCCGCCGTGGGAGTTTGCTGCGCCGCCCGAAAGCTGGGCCGGAGGGCCCAGATCGTCATTGAGCCGGAGAAGAACGCCGCCCAGTCCGTGCTGGCCATGCTCCGGGCATTGCCGGAGTATGAGGGCGTGTTCGTAAACCCGGCGGAGGCCTTTGTGAAGATGCGGCCGGGGACGCTGCTGGTGGTGGTGGACACCAACCGGCCGGATTTGGTGGAGAGCCCCCAGATTCTGGAGGCCGCCAGCCGGGTGGCCGTCATCGACCACCACCGCCGGGCCGCCAGCTATATCGAAAACGCCGCCTTCAGCTTCCACGAGCCCTACGCCTCCTCGGCGTCGGAGCTGGTGACGGAGCTGCTGCAATACCTCATCGAGCCGTCCAACCTCCTGCGGGAGGAGGCGGAGGCCCTGCTTGCGGGCATCGTGCTGGACACGAAGCACTTCGTCCTCCGCACCGGAGGGCGGACCTTCGAGGCGGCGGCCTTCCTCCGCCGGGCGGGGGCCGACACGGCGGACGTCCAGCGCCTCTTCCAGGGGGACCTGGAGGGCATGGTGTCCAAGTACGATATTGTCCGCCAGGCGGAGCTGTACCGGCCCGACGTGGCCCTGGCCGTGGTGAACCAGGACGGCGTGGACCGGGTGGCCGCCGCCCAGGCGGCGGACGAGCTTTTGACCCTCAAGGGGGTGAAAGCCTCCTTCGTGGTGTACCGCAGCGCCGCGGCCATTCTCATGAGCGGCCGGTCCCTGGGGGAGATCAACGTCCAGGTGATTCTGGAGGCTCTGGGAGGCGGCGGCAACTCCGCCACCGCCGGGGGGCGGATTGAGAACGGGGACATTCTGGACGTTCGGGAACGGCTGACCCAGGCCATCGACGCTTATTTTGAGAAATAAGGGGGCGGCATATTGAAGTTTTTAAAGACCTATGCGGTGTGTCTGGTGGTTTCGGAGGTGTTTTTGTTTTTCGGCGGATACATGCTGTTTGATTTCCAGGGCCACCCCTTTCGCGCTTTTGCGGCCATCGCATTTGTGCTGGCGGTCGTCATAACGGTGTGGCTGGCGCAGGAGGAGCGGATCGATGCGCTGGAAAAACGGATTCAGGCAATGGAAAACCCAGAACATTCTAATGATTCAGAGAATAAGGAGAATGACCAATGAAAGTGATTTTACAGCAGGACGTCAAAGGCCAGGGCAAGAAGGGCCAGATGGTGGAGGTCTCCGAGGGCTACGCCCGGAACTTCCTCCTGCCCAGGAAAATCGCCATCCCCGCCACGGCGGACGCCATCAACACCATGAACCTGAAAGAGAAAGCCAAAAAGGCCGAGGAGGCCCGGCAGAAAGCCCTGGCCGAGGAGACGGCGGAAAAGCTCAAGGAGTGCATGGTGAAGCTGACCGCCCGGGCGGGCGCGGGCGGCAAGCTCTTCGGCGCCGTCACCACCAAGGAGATTTCCGAGGGGCTGCAAAAGCAGTTCGGCATTGACATTCCCAAGCAGAAGCTGGTGCTGGAGGAGCCCATCAAGTCCTTCGGCAACTACGAGGTCAAGGCCCGGCTGGGCTTTGAGGTTGTGGCCACGGTTTACGTATCCGTGTTTGAGGAAAAATAACCCCCGGAGGCTTTGAGAAGGGAGGCGGTTTGCCATGGCGAATGAGGACCTGCTCCTGCGCCAGATGCCCCACAGCCTGGAGGGGGAACAGGCGGTGCTTGGGTCCATGCTCATCGACCCGGACTGCGTGAAGCACGTGATGGACAAGCTCCGGCCGGGGGACTTCTACCTCCGGCAGAACCGGGAGATTTTCGAGACCATCTACACCATGTTCTCCTACGCCCGGCCCATCGACGGCATCACCGTCTTCGGGGAGATGGAAAAGGCCGGGCTCACCGACGACTCCACCCGGTCCTACCTGGCCCAGCTGATGGAAATCACCCCCACCAGCGCCAACGTCATGGAGTACGCCGCCATTGTCCAGGACAAGGCCCTCCTCCGCTCTGTGGCCCAGGCGGCGGGGGAGATCACCGCCCTGGTCCAGGAGGGCATGGGCGAGGCCGGGGAGATTCTGGAGGCGGCGGAACAGAAAATCTATGCCGTCCGCCGGGGCAGGAGCGCCCAGGAGATGGTGCCTCTGCGGCAGGTCCTCCCCGACGTGCTGGACCGGCTCAGCGAGATGAGCGAGAACGAGAACCACCTGCCGGGGCTGTCCACGGGCCTCTCCGCCATCGACAGCAAAATCACGGGGCTGAACAAGTCGGACCTGATTCTGGTGGCGGCCCGGCCCGGCATGGGCAAGACCTCCCTGGCGCTGAACGTGGCGCTGAACGTGGCCCGGGGGGGCAGGACCGTGGCGATGTTCTCCCTGGAGATGTCCCGGGAACAGCTGGCCACCCGGCTTCTGAGCGCCGAGGCCCTGGTGGAGAACAACCGCCTGCGCACCGGCTACCTCCGGGAGACGGACTGGGAGAAAATCGCCGGGGCGGCCACGGCCCTGAACCAGATGAATATTCTGATTGACGACAATCCCCTGCTGTCCGTGGCGGACATGAACGCCAAGTGCCGCCGTCTGGAGGGCCTCAGCCTGGTGGTGGTGGACTACCTCCAGCTGATGACCTCCGCCGGGGGGAACAGCCGGGGGGGCGAGAACCGCCAGCAGGTTGTGTCCGACATGTCCCGGATGCTGAAAATCATGGCCAAGGAGCTGAACGTCCCCGTCATCTGCCTCAGCCAGCTGAGCCGGGCCAACGAGAAGCGGGACGACAAGCGCCCCATGCTCTCGGACCTCCGGGAATCCGGCGCCATCGAGCAGGATGCGGACATCGTCATGTTCCTCTACCGGGACGACTACTACAACGAGGACTCGGAAAAGCACAACATCGCCGAGTGCATCGTGGCCAAAAACCGCCACGGGGAAACCGGCAAGGTGGAGCTCCGCTGGATGCCGGACTACACCCTCTTCGCCACCCTGGACAGGCGCTATGACGACGAGGACTGAGCTCCTGGAGCGGGCCCCCTGCGCCGTTTTGCCCAAGCCGGGGGAGGCGGTTCTCTGCGCCGTCTCCGGAGGGCTGGACTCCATGTGCCTGCTGCGCATGCTGGCCGGGTGGCGCCGGGAGCGGGGCGGGGAACTGACCGCCGCCCACTTTAACCACGGGCTCCGGGGCCCGGCGGCGGACCGGGACGAGGACTTCGTCCGGGAAATCTGCAAGCAGTGGAACATCCCCCTGGTCATGGGCCGGGGAGACGTTCGGGAATACGCCGGGCGGGAGGGCTGTTCCATCGAGGAGGCCGCCCGGATTCTGCGCTATGCGTTTCTGCGGGAGGCGGCGGGCCCCCGGCGGATCTACACGGCCCACCACGCGGACGACAACGCCGAGACCGTCCTCCTGAACCTGATTCGGGGGACGGGCCTCAAGGGCCTGACGGGCATGGACTGGCAGCGGGACGGGCTCTGCCGCCCCCTGCTGGCCGCGTCCCGTGAGGAGCTGGAGAGCTACGCCGCCCGGTGGAACGTGCCCCACATAGAGGACGAGACCAACGCCGACCCGGAGGCCGCCGCCCGGAACCTGCTGCGGCTCCAGGTGATGCCCCTCTTGAGGGAGCTGAACCCCAGGGCCGTGGAGCACATCTGCGGCGCGGCCCGGCGGCTCCAGGGGGTGGACCGCTCCCTGGAGCGGGACGCGGCGGAACGAACGGCCCACGTGGAGGTCCGGGAGGGCCGGGTGACACTGTCTGCGGACGCGCTGTCCGGCGCGCCGGAGGCGGTGCGGCCCCGGATGCTGCTGCGCCTCTTCGACCTTTTGGGCGCGGGGCGGAAGGACATCGGGGCGGCGCATTTAAACGCCATCCTGGACCTGACCCCCGGAGGAAGCCTCTCCCTGCCCCACGGCGTCACCGTCCGGTACTTCCGCCGCTGGCTTATTCTGGAGACCCGGCCCCAGGACCTGACGGAAGTCCGGCTGGTTCCTGGGCGGCCCCTCAAATGGGGGGGCCGCACCCTGACCCTGCTGGACCAACCGGAGGGAGAGGGCATCGCCTTTTTCTGGCGGGGAAGGCCGGGGGAAAGCCCCGCCGTCACCGTGGGTCCCTGCGTGCCGGGAGAGCGTCTGACCCTGCCGGAAAGCCGGGGGGCGCGAAGCGTGAAGCGCCTCTGCCTGGACCGGGGGATTTCCCTGGCGGAGCGGGACCGCCTGCCCGCCGTGTACGTGAACGGGCAGCTTGCCGCCGTGTGGCGGCTGGGTGTGGATACGGCCTTTGCGCCGGGGGGCGGAGAGCCCGTCCGGTTTGTCAAGATCGCGGAGACAGAAAAACATATTGAGGAGGACGGAAATGATGCGCAGTGAAATGGAGCAAGATATTCTGAAGGTACTGGTGACCGAGGAGGAGCTGAAAGCCCGTGTGGCGGAGCTTGGCGAGGAGCTGTACGAGCGCTTCCAGGGCAAAAAGCCGCTGTTCCTGGGGGTGTTGAAGGGCAGCTTTGTCTTCATGACGGACTTGGTCCGGGCCTGCCAGCTCAAGAGCGACGTGGAGTTCATCGCCGTCAGCTCCTATGGGAACTCCACGGCCTCCTCCGGCAGGGTGCAGATCGACCACGACCTCCGGCAGGACATCACCGGACGGCACCTGATCATTGTGGAGGACATCCTGGACTCCGGCAACACTCTGGCCTTCTTGAAGGAGTATTTCCTCACCAAGGGGGCGGCCTCCATCACCATCGTCACCCTGCTGGACAAGCCCGCCCGGCGGGCCAAGGCCATCCACGCGGACCTCTCCGGCTTCACGGTGCCCGACGAGTTCGTGGTGGGCTACGGCCTGGACTACGCCCAGCTGTACCGGAACATCCCCTACATCGGCGTCCTCAAGCCGGAGGTTTACGCCGGAAAGTAACGACCCAAGCGCCGCCCTGGGGGCGGTCCAAAGGAGGAATGCCGTCGTGTCCAAGCAAAACCGAACGTCCGGCCTCAGCTTCCTGATGCTGGGGCTGGTGATCCTGCTGTGCCTGAGCTGGATCTGGCAGCTGAACGGAGAGAGCGAGCGGGTGGAGTTTTCCCAAGTGGAGCGGCTCTTCCGCCAGGAGAAGGTGGAGTCCTTCGTCATCCGGGACAACACCCTGGTGGCCACCCTGCGGGGAGAACCGGAGGGCCGGAACACCCTGCGCTATGAGCTCTACGACTTCGAGCTGTTCTACGACACCCTGGGAGAGCTGGTGAAGGACCAGGCCGCCAGGGGGGTCATCACCTCCTACGACTATCAGCAGGACCACTCCACCAACTGGCTGGAGATTCTGCTGCCCTGGGTTCTGACGGCGCTGCTCATCGGGGGCATGTGGTATTTCTTCATGCTGCGGAACCAGGGGGGCGGCATGGGGGCGGACCGGATGGCCCGCTTCGGCTCCGCCCGGACCCGGAGTCTCTCGGAGAAGGACAAGAAGGTCCGCTTCGCCGACGTGGCCGGGGCAGACGAGGAGAAGGAGGAGCTCCAGGAGATTGTGGAGTTCCTCCGGGACCCCCGGCGGTTCATCTCCCTGGGGGCCCGGATTCCCAAAGGCGTGCTGCTCGTCGGCCCGCCGGGCACGGGCAAGACTTTGCTTGCCAAGGCCGTGGCCGGGGAGGCCGGGGTGGGCTTCCTCTCCATCTCGGGCTCCGACTTTGTGGAGCTGTACGTGGGCGTGGGCGCGTCCCGTGTCCGGGACCTCTTTGACCAGGCCAAGAAGACCTCCCCCGCCATCGTCTTCATCGACGAGATTGACGCCGTGGGCCGCCAGCGGGGCACCGGCGTGGGCGGCGGACACGACGAGCGGGAACAGACGCTGAACCAGCTGCTGGTGGAGATGGACGGCTTCGCCGCCAACGAGGGCGTGGTGGTCCTGGCGGCCACCAACCGGGCGGACGTGCTGGACCCGGCCCTTCTGCGGCCCGGGCGGTTCGACCGGCAGATTTACGTGGGCCTCCCGGACATCAAGGGGCGGGAGGACATTTTGAAAATCCACGCCAGGGGCAAGCCCTTGTCCGAGGACGTGGACCTCAGAACCCTGGCCAGGGGCACCGCCGGGTTCACCGGGGCGGACCTGGAAAACCTGGTGAACGAGGGGGCCCTGCTGGCCGCCCGGCGGGACCGGGACTATATCACCATGAACGATCTCCGGGAGGCGGAGATCAAGGTCCTGGCGGGGCCGGAAAAGCGCAGCCGGGTCATCTCCCCCCACGAGCGGGAGCTGACCGCCTGGCACGAGGCGGGCCACGCCGTGGTGATGGAGACCTTGCCGGAACACGACCCGGTGAACCAGATCACCATCGTCCCCAGGGGGCAGGCGGGGGGCATGACCATCGCTCTGCCGGTGGAGGACCGGACCTTCCTCTCCAAGCGCTATATGGAGGACCGGATTGTGGCCCTGCTGGGGGGCCGGGTGGCGGAGAAGCTGTGCCTGGGGGACATCTCCACCGGGGCCAGCAACGACATCCAGCGGGCCACGGACATCGCCCGGAAAATGGTGGCCGTGTACGGCATGAGCGAGACCATCGGCACGGTGTCCTTCGAAGGCGGACACGACGAGGTGTTCATCGGCCGGACCATGAGCCAGGGCCGGAGTTATTCCGAGGCCGTGGCCGCCCAGATCGACGAGGAGGTCCGCCGGGTGGTGGACGAGGCATACCGCCGCTGTGAGGACATTCTCACGGAGAAGCGGGCGGCGCTGGACGCCGTGGCGGCCTATCTTCTGGAGCACGAGACCATGGAGCGGGAGGCGTTCCTGGCGGTCTTCTCCGGGAGGATGCCGGAACCCCCGGCGGAAGGGGAGACCGGGGAATAAACAGGCGTCAGCCAGGAGCGCGCTCCTGGCTGACGCGTTTTTGGGGCCTTGTCGAGGATGAAATCAGGAGAGGGGGCGGCAGAATGGGGGCTGTGAGATACTTCCAGGGGGACCGGGCGGAGGTGATTGTCTGCCGGGGGTCCGCCCTGTCCTACTCCCGGCACAACCACGTCTCCACCCTGACCCTGGGCCTCGTGCTGGAGGGGGCGGTGGAGCTGGAGACAGACCGGGGGACGGAGATTTACCGGGAGAACGGCCTGTTCGCCCTTCCGCCCTACGCGCCCCACAGCCTCCTGGCCAGGTCCCCCTGCACCCTGGTGAGCCTGTGCGTGCCCAAGGAACTGGCCGCCTCCGGCGGGATGGAGGAGGCGCGTGAGGCCGCCGCCCCCCTTCTGCGGCGGGCCGCCGGCCCGGAGGCAGCGGACAAACTGCTGGAGGGCCTGGCCCGCCTCACTCCGGGGGAAATCAGAGAACCGGAAGCGGGCCCCCTGGCTAAGCTGCGGGCGCGGCTGGAGGCATGGCCGGAACTCCCCTGGAAGCTGGAGGACATGGCGGAGGCGGCCTTTATGAGCAAGTACCACCTCATCCGCTCCTTCCGGCGGGAGACGGGGCTGACACCCCACCAGTTTCAGCTTCAAAACCGGGTCCGCAAGGGCCAGCGCCTCCTGGCGGGACCGGCCACCGTGGCGGAGGCCGCCGCCGCGGCGGGCTTCTGCGACCAGAGCCACTTTGACCGGCAGTTCAAACGGCTGGTGGGCCTGACCCCGGCGGACTACAGGCGGCGCCGCAGAAGCTGTCCCTAGAGAAGGGCCGGGACGAATTTTGCCAGCATCCGGAGGCCCTCCGGCCCCGCCGTCACCTCATGGGGCTCTCCCTTGGGCAGGATGGAGAGAACGCCGGGCTCGTAGAGGAGCCGGGCCCCGCCGCTGACGCAGACGCCGCTTCCGGCGGCCACCTCGTGCAGCTCCGTCTGGTCCCTGTGTACATGGGTCCCGATGACCCCGCCCGGCGCCACCCGCACCAGATGGCAGCTGAACTGCCCGCCGGTTTCTTGGCCGGTAATCAGGTGTTTGAGTTCCACGCCCTCAAAGTCCGGGTGCCGGTTCCAGGGGAGGTCCCCAAAGGCGGTCTCCCCCGCCGGGAGGCGCAGCCGCCCTCCGGCGTCAAGCTGGTCGAAGAAATTCATGTGTTCCATACTCCTTTCTGGAAACGCCCTATGCCGTGGGCGTCTGTCCTCCGTCAGCTTACCACGGAGGGGCGGGGCGGGCTTGTACAAAATTGCGCTGATGCCGCGGGGCCGGTTTTCTCCGGCGGCCCGCCCGGCGCGAATCGCAAAGACAAAAAGCCCCCGGTGTAAGACTTGACTGTCCTGCACAGGGGGCTTCCTTATCCTCATACCTCGGGGCGGCCTACGCCTCCCCGTCCTCCGCCGCCAGCTCCTCCCTGGCCTCCTGGAGGACCTTTTTCTCCGCCTTGGTGGTCAATTGGCTCTCGTCGAACCTGGCAAACATATCCGGGCGGCGGCGCATGGTTCGTTTGTAGCTCTCCTTCTTCCGCCAGGCGGCCACCTTCCCGTGGTCCCCGGAGAGGAGGATTTCCGGCACCGCCCGGTCGTGCCAGACGGCGGGCCGGGAGTATTGGGGGTACTCCAGCAGGCCGTTCCAGTGGGACTCCTCCTGGAAGCACTCTTCGTCGGGCAGGACGCCGGGCACCATGCGGCACACCGCGTCCGCCACCGCCATGGCGGGAATCTCCCCGCCGGTGAGGACGAAGTCGCCCATGGAGATCTCCTCGTCCACGCACTCGTCCAGAAAGCGCTGGTCCACGCCCTCGTAGTGGCCGCAGACCAGAATCAGGTGCTCGTGCTTCTCCTTCAGTTCCCTGGCCAGCCCCTGGGTGAAGGTCCGCCCGCAGGGGGAGAGAAAAATCGTCCGCCCCGGCCCGTGGGTCTCCACCACGTGGGCCCAGCACCGGTACAGCGGGTCCGCCTGCATGACGGCCCCCCGACCCCCGCCGTAGGGGTAGTCGTCCACCTGCATCTGCTTGTTGGTGGTATACTCCCGAATCTGGTGGGTCCGAATGGCGATGTACCCCCGCTCCTGGGCCCGGCCCAGGATGCTGACGTTCAGCATGGCGTCCACGGAGTCCGGGAAGAGGGTCAGAATGTCGATGTTCACTCTGCCAGCCCCTCCCACATCCGAATGTCCATGCGATTGTTCTCCAGGTCCACGTTCAGGATGAAGGCGTCCTTCACCGCCGGGACCAGGAACTCTTTCTCTCCCCGGACGGTGTAGACCTTGCTGGCGGGGTAGCGGTCCACCTTCACCAGCTCTCCCACCCGCTGCCCGGTCTCCCCGTCGTACACGTCCAGGCCCAGGAGCTCGCCGTCGAAATACTCCCCCTCCGGCAGCCGGACATCGGCCCGGCGGATCAGCAGTTCCCTGCCCCGGAGGCCCTCGGCGGCGGTGCGGTCCTCCACGCCCTCCAGCTTGAGAAGGGCCATGCCCTTGTGGACCCGGCAGGTCTCGGCGGCCACGGCCCGCCCGTCCAGATAGAAGGTCTCGAAGCCGGTGAGGAAGTCCGCCTCCCCCTCCAGGGGCAGGACCCGCACCTCTCCCCGGATGCCGTGGACGCTTACAATCCGGCCCACACGGACGTATTCTGCTTTCATACAAACGCTCCTTTGCTGTCAGTTCCCGCTGGGCAGGAAGAGGGAGAACCTCGTCCCCTTCCCGGGCCGGGAAAACGCCTTGATATAGCCCCCCTGGCCCTCGGCAATCTGCCGGGCCAGGTAGAGTCCCACGCCCACGCCCTCGGCGTCCAGGGCGCCTCTCCCCCGGTAGAACCGCTGGAAGAGCTTGCCCAGCTCCTCCTCCGTCACGCCGGGCCCGGTATCCGTCACGTCGATCCGGGAGAAGAGCTGATAGGCCCTGGCGCTGACGGCCACCCGGCCCGCCGGGGTGTATTTCAGGGCGTTGTCGATGAGGTTGCACACGGCCTCCGCCGTCCACTTGGGGTCGAAGACGGCCCGGACCTCCGTGGGCTCCAGGACAAGGTCCAGCCCCTTCTCCGCCGCCCTGGGGGCGAACTGAGCCGCCGCCTCCTCCAGCATGGGGCCCAGGGGGCCCGGCCTGGGGTGGAGGACCAGCACCCCCGCCTCCAGCCGGGAGGTCTTCACCAGCGCGTCGATGAGGGACTGGAGCTTCCGGGCCTGCTCCCCCAGGGCGGCGGTGTAGGCCCGGCAGTCCTCCGGGCACTGCTCCTCCAGAAGCTGGGCGTAGAGCAGCACGTTGGCGATGGGGGTCTTGGTCTGGTGGGAGATGTCGGCGATGAGGGATTTGATCTTGTCCCGCTCCTCCTGGAGGTTCCGGGAGGAGGCGGCGGTGGCGCTGAGGAAGTGGGACAGCTTGGTCTCCACAGCGGAGAGGAGGCTCTCGTCAAACATCTCCTCCCGGAAGTCCCCCCGGGCGGCCTCCTCCAGCATCTGGTTCAGGCGGCGGAGGAGCCGCCGGGTCCGCAGGCGCTCCCAGAGGAGCGCCGCCAGGAAGGCCAAAGCGGCCAGGAACGCAAATCCTGCGCTAGTCATGCCTCAGCCCTCTTTCTCCCCGGCGGTCCAAGTGTAGCCGATGCCGTAGACGGTTTTCAGGTAGCGGGGCTTGGAGGGGTTCTCCTCCAGCTTGCCCCGGAGGCGCTTCACCGTCACCGACAGGGCGTTCTCGTCCACGTACTCCGCTCCGTCGGTCCAGACCCGGTCCACCAGCAGTTCCCTGGGCAGGGTCCGGCCCCGGTTCTCCACCAGGACCCGGAGGAGCTTCTGCTCCGTCTTGCTCAGGTCGATGAGCCGCCCGTCCCGGCGGAACTCCATGTCCTCGAAGTCAAAGGAGAACCCGTCCAGGACCACCGGCCCGGTCTGAACCCGTTCCGTCCGGCGAAGCTGGGCGTTGACCCTGGCCCGGAGGACCGCCAGGGAGAAGGGCTTGGTCACATAGTCGTCCGCCCCGGACTCCAGCCCGGCCACGATGTCCGTCTCCATGTCGTTGGCGGTGAGCAGGACCACGGGGACCTGATTCCCCCCGGCCCGCAGCCGCCGCAGCAGGTCCAGCCCGCTGCCGTCGGGGAGATTCACGTCCAGAATCACCAGGGCGAAGTCCCCCGCCTCCAGGGCGGACCGGGCGGCGGAGAGGGAGCGGCACAGCGTCAGCTCCAGCGCCGGGTCCCTCAGGGCCAGGCACAGCCCGTCCCCCAGGGCCCGGTCGTCCTCCACAATCAGAATCCGCTTCATCCCGTTGTCCCCCGTTCCAAATTGACAATTGATAATTGGCAATGGGGCGGTTGAGGAAGCATTCCCGTCTCACAGTCCATTGTCCATTATCAATTGTCCATTATCAATTCAGCTCACGCTCAGCGCGTCCTCCAGCACCAGCCCCGGGTTGTGCTTGGTCAAAAAGCCCACGGACCACTCGCCGCCGAAGGCCACCAGCAGACGGCCCTTGAAGTCCTCCAGAATGGCGGATCCGGTGCACAGGACCAGCTCGTCGGGCTTCACGGGGCACGCCGTGATGAGCCGCAGGTGGTCGTAGGGCAGACCCTCCATATAGAGCTCCACGCCGTACTCCGCCTTCATGCGGTACTGGAACACGTCGAACTGAAGGGTGCCCACCACGCCCACCACGACCTCCTCCATGCCGCCGCCGGGGCGCTTGAAAATTTGAATCGCGCCCTCCTGGGCGATCTGTTCCGTGCCCTTGATGAACTGCTTGCGCTTCATGGTGTCCTTGGGGGAGACCCGCATGAAGTGCTCGGGCTCGAAGGTGGGGATGCCCGCGAAGCGGAACTTCTTCCCCGGCACGGTGACGGTATCCCCGATGGAGAACAGGCCGGGGTCGAACACGCCGATGATGTCCCCGGCGTAAGCCTCGTCCACGATCTCCCGTTCCGCCGCCATCATCTGCTGGGGCTGGCTCAGGCGCATCTTCCTGCCGGACTGGACGTGATAATACTCCGCGTCCCGCTGGAAGCGGCCGGAGCAGATGCGCATGAAGGCCAGCCGGTCCCGGTGGGCCTTGTTCATGTTGGCCTGGATCTTGAAGACGAAGGCGGAGAAGTCCGGGGAGAAGGCGTCGATCTCCTCCTCCCCCGCCACGCGGCTGAGGGGGGCGGAGGTCATGCGGAGAAACTCCTTCAAAAAGGGCTCCACGCCGAAGTTGGTCAGGGCGGACCCGAAGAAGACCGGGGAGAGGGTCCCGTTTCGGACGGCCTCCAGGTCGAACTCCCGCCCCGCCCCCAGGAGCTCCACCTCCTCCTGGAGCTGCCGCCAGCGGCTCTCGCCGATCATATCGCCCACGGAGGGGTCGTCCAGGTCCACGGCGGTGGCCTCGGCCTTTTTGGCGTGGCCCTCGCCGGAGAAGAAGAGGATGCGGCCGGACTCCCGGTCATAGACCCCCTGGAAGTCCCGGCCCGAGCCGATGGGCCAGTTCATGGGGTAGGTGTCGATGCCCAGCTCCGCCTCCACCTCGCCGCAGAGCTCCAGGGGGTCCCGGCTCTCCCGGTCCATCTTGTTGACGAAGGTGAAGATGGGGATGTGCCGCAGGGCGCAGACCCGGAAGAGCTTTCTCGTCTGGGGCTCCACGCCCTTGGCGGCGTCGATGACCATGACGGCGGAGTCGGCGGCCATGAGGGTGCGGTAGGTGTCCTCGGAGAAATCCTGGTGTCCGGGGGTGTCCAGGATGTTGACGCAGAAGCCGTCGTGCTGGAACTGCATGACGGAGGAGGTGACGGAGATGCCCCTCTGCTTCTCGATTTCCATCCAGTCGGAGGTGGCGGCCCGGGCGCGCTTGCCCTTGACCTCGCCCGCCTGGGCGATGGCCCCGCCGTAGAGCAGGAGCTTTTCCGTGAGGGTGGTTTTGCCCGCGTCGGGGTGGGAGATGATGGCGAAGGTGCGCCTCCGGGCGATCTCGTCCTTGAAAGCAGTCATGTGACAGCCTCCTCCTGTTTGATAGTGAGTGGGGGGATTTCTACAAGGTATATAATATAGCATGAATTCTGCCGGTTTGCAACCGGGGAAATGGTTTTTTGGGGGGTGGCCCCCTTGCCGGGGGCGGGGGATGGTGCTCGCCCTGGCGGGCGGGGGACTTTTTCTCCCCCGTAAGGGGGAGCCTTTACACGCCCTTACGGGCGGGGGGGATTGGAGGCCAGCGATGGCTGGTGCAATGCACCCCCCATTTCGTCGGAAGAAATTCCGCTCTGCTCCGTCCCCGCCTGG
>CAJUJW010000007.1 GCA_910586735.1 uncultured Oscillibacter sp.
GCCCTGGAGAGCGACACCACGCCCCCGCCGCCGCCGCCCGAGGACGGCGACGACGACGATGACGACGGCGATCCCCCGGCCCCCGCGCCGGTGCCGGACCCCGACCCGGAACCGGAACCCACGCCGCCTACGCCGGTAACTTATACCATTGCCTTTGACGCCAACGGCGGGAAGTGGGCAACAGGCGCGGTTCAGATCCCCGTCCAGACGAACCCGGACGGCACCGCCGCCTGGCCTGAGGCCCCGGCCCGGGCGGGCTTCAACTTCACCGGCTGGTACGACGCGTTCACTGGTGGAAACGCGATTGCGAGAGACCATACTTTCTCAGGGGATAAAACCATATTCGCGCAGTGGACACCGGCAGGTTCTACAACTTACCAGGTGACTTTCGACGCCAACGGGGGCCTGGTAAACGGCGGGAACACGTCGGTCCAGAGAACCAGCGAGAGTGAAGCCGGGAAACTGGACCCCTGGCCGGAGGACCCCGTCTATGGGGACACCAGCTATTCACCACTGAATAACGACGGGAGTTTCAGGCCCGCTAAAGATAATCAACTGGAATTCCTGGGCTGGTTCGACTCGCCGACGAGCACCAATGAAGTGACGGCAGACAACGAATTCAAGGCAGACACAACGCTCTATGCCCGTTGGGACGGCTGGTTTATCGACAGCGCGACAAACACACTGGTAGTGGCCGGAAGCGGAAATATGGCCGACTACATTCTCCAACATGAGATAGTAGACGGCGGAGGGTTATTCTTTTATCATACGACCGCACCATGGGGAGTGCAAATGCTCTTTGATTCAGAACAAACAATAAAAGCAATACAAAATATTGTAATCAAAGATGGAGTTACTGGTATAGGAAACTATGCTTTTTATGGGGGACTGAACCATAATAATGGGCTTCCCGAGTTTGCCCAGAAGATAACCAGCGTCTCAATTCCAGACAGCGTGACCTCTATCGGGGAGAATGCCTTTGAAAACAACACCAAGCTGCAAAGCGTGACCCTCCCCAGCAAGCTGGAAATCATTGGGGACAGCGCCTTTGTAAGCTGCTTCAGCCTGACCAGCGTGAACATTCCGGCCAGCGTCACCAGCATAGGAAGCTGTGCCTTTTTGCATTGCAACTCCAACCTCTCCATCACATTTGACGGCACGATAGCGCAGTGGAGAACCTTCGACCAAAAAACCGGTGAGTACCCCACCAATGCCACCGTCACCTGCTCGGACGGCACCTACAAAGTTGATGGGAGTGAAGGAGTTTCCAACCCCTGACCCCAGAACCCCGACCCACGAAAAACGGGACCCGGCTTCCGCCGGGTCCCGTCCTTTTTATTTCATCAGGCCGCACACCAGATCCGTGTACCCGGAGGGGTCGTCCAGGGGCAGTCCCGCGATGAGCAGGGCCTGGCTGTACAGCAGCTCGGCGTAGGCCCTCGCCTTCTCCGCGTCCGCCTCCACGGCAGCCTCCAGGGCCTGGAAAGCCGGGTGCTCCACGTTCAGCTCCAGAATCCGGTCCGCCTTGAGGGGCGCGTCCGGCTGGACAGCCTGGAAATACTTCTCCATCTCGAAGCTCAGCCCCTCCCCGGCGGTGAGGCACACGGGGTGGGATTTCAGCCGGGCACTGGCCTTGACCTCCTTGACCCTGTCCCCCAGGGTCTCCTTCACGAAGTCGAAAGCCGCCTTGTGGGCCTGGGCCTCCTCCTGGGCCTTTTCCTCCGCGCCCTCCTCAATCTCCTGGTCCAGCACGGAGCGGAATTCCTTGTCCTTGTAGGTCCGCAGGGTCTGGGCGCAAAACTCGTCCACCTCCTCGGTGAAGTAGAGAATCTCCGTCCCCGCGTCCTGCAGTCCCTCGGTCTGGGGGAGCTTGTCAATCTTGTCCGCCGTGTCCCCGGAGGCGTAGTAAATATATTTCTGGTCCTCCTTCATCCGGGACACGTACTCGTCCAGGGTGACGGGCTTTTTCTCCGTGGAGGAGTAGAAGAGGAGCAGGTCCTGGAGCAGGTCCTTGTGCCGCCCGTACTCGTTCACCACGCCGTATTTCAGCTGGCGGCCGAAATTCTTCCAGAAGGTCTGGTATCCCTCCCGGTCCTCCGCCAGGAACTTGCCCAGGTCCGCCTTGATTTTCTTCTCCAGGTTCCCGGCGATGACCTTCAATTGCCGGTCGTGCTGGAGGAGCTCTCGGGAGATGTTCAGGCTCAGGTCCGGGGAATCGACGACGCCCCGGACGAAGCGGAAGTGTTCCGGCAGCAGGTCGGCGCACTTGTCCATGATAAGCACGCCGTTGGAGTAGAGCTGGAGGCCCTTCTCAAACTCCTTGGTGTAGTAGTCGAAGGGGGTGGCGCCGGGGACGAAGAGCAGGGCCTTATAGGTGACGCTGCCCTCCACGGAGACGGGGACCACCCGCTGGGGGTCGGCGTAGTCGTGGAACTTGTCCCGGTAGAACTTGTTGTACTCGTCCGCCGTGACCTCGCTCTTGGCCCGCTGCCAGATGGGGACCATGGAGTTCAGGGTCTCCACCTCAGTGTAGGTCTCATACTCCGGCTTGTCCTCGGGGGAGTCCTCCTTTTTGCGGGTCTTGGACACCTCCATGCGGATGGGGAAGCGGATATAGTCGGAGTATTTCCGCACCAGCTCCTGGAGCTTCCAGCTCTCCAGGAACTCGCCGTATTTCTCGTCCTCGGTGTCCGGCTTGATATGCATGACAATGTCCGTGCCCACGGTTTCCTTTTCGCACTCGGAGACGGTGTACCCGTCGGCCCCGGAGGACTGCCAGATATAGGCGCTTTCCGCGCCGTACTTCCGGGTCACCACGGTGATATGGTCGGAGACCATAAAAGCGGAGTAAAAGCCCACGCCGAACTGGCCGATGACATCGGTGTCCCCGGCGTCGTCCCCCAGCTCCTGCTTGAACTTGTAGGAACCGGAGGAGGCGATGACGCCTAAGTTGTTCTCCAGGTCCGCCTTGTCCATGCCCACGCCGTTGTCGGAGACCGTCAGGGTCCGGTTTTCCTTGTCCACGGTGATTTCGATCTGGAAATCCCCCCGGTCCATGCCCACGGAATCGTCGGTGAGGGCCTGGTAGCACAGCTTGTCGCAGGCGTCCGAGGCGTTGGAGATAATCTCCCGGAGGAAGATCTCCTTGTGGGTGTAGATGGAGTTGATCATGAGATCGAGGAGCCGCTTTGACTCCGCCTTGAACTGCTTCTTTGCCATGATTTGGATACACTTCCTTTTTTATATTTAATAACAACACTAAAATATAGCACAGGCCCCATGGAAAATAAATGACCATTTTGTAAATTTACGCCCAAACAGGTTGTTTGTCCGCCCGGTTGCGAGTAAAATGTAGGGTATCAAAAAACGACAGAACCGGAAAAGGAGTTCGTGCGTATGGGATTCTTCCAGAGGATCGGCGGAGCCCTCGCCCGCTTCATGTATGGGCGCAACGGGTGGGACCAGCTGAATCAGGCGCTGTTCCGGGGGTATCTGATTTTGTGGGTGGCGGAAATCGCGGTTTCCGTGCTGCTGAAAAACCGCCTGGTGACCGGCGTTTTCGAGGGCGCGCTGTTCGTCCTGATGGTCTTTCTGTTTTACCGCACCTTCTCCAAGGACCTCTACCGGCGGCGGACGGAGAACCAGAAGTGGGTAAACTGGTACTGCGGAATCAAGAACCGCAGCGCCGGGGCCCGCGCCCGCCACGCCGACAAGGAGCACAAATATTTCACCTGCAAGAGCTGCAAGACCATCTGCCGGGTCCCCGTGGGCAAGGGGAAGATTGTCATCACCTGCCCCAAGTGCGGGGCGCAGATCAACGCGAAGACCTGAAAAAGGAGCACGCCGATATGGGCACAGTATGGTTCTGCATCGCCTGCTACTTCATTGCGATTTACGCGGGCGCGAAGGCTAAAAAATCCTGAGCATAAATATGGCGGCAGGGCCAAGGCCCTGCCGCCGCGCTTTCTCACCCCAAGGCCACATCCAGCACCATCATAATGAGGAAGCCCCCCACGAAGCCGCAGGTCCCCGCCCGGCTGTGGGCCTGGGGCACCAGCTCCTCCACCACTACGTACAGCATGGCCCCGGCGGCAAAGCTCAGAAGCCAGGGCATCACCGGGTGGGCCCAGGCGGCGATCAATACCACCAGGATGCCGAACACCGGCTCCACCGCCCCGGAGAGCATGCCGCCGGTGAAGGCGCCGAGCCGCCCCCGGCCCTCCTGCCGCAGGGGCAGGGCCACCGCCGCGCCCTCGGGGAAGTTCTGGATGCCGATCCCTAAGGCCAGGGCCATGGCCCCCGCCGTCCCCGCGCCCTCCGCCGCCAGGGCAAAGGCCAGACCCACCGCCATGCCCTCGGGCACGTTATGTAGGGTGATGGCCGTCATCAGCAGGGTGTTCTGCCGCCAGGCATCGCTGACCTCCTTCTCCTGACGCAAATGGGGCAGCAGCGCGTCCAGCGCCGCCAGGAACACCACGCCCAGCAGCATGCCCGCCGCCGCCGGAAGCCAGCCGGGGAGGGTCCCCCTCTCCGCCGCCTGGTCGATGGCTGGCAGGAGCAGGCTCCACACGGAGGCCGCCGTCATCACCCCGGCGGCGAAGCCCAGCATCGCCTTTTGAAACCGGGGCCTGGGTTCCCCGGAGAGGAAAAAAACCATGGCTGCGCCCAAGGTGGTCATCAGGAAGGTGAAACCCGTGCCCAGGGCGGCCCAGCCGATTGCACGAAGCATAACAATCAACGCCTTACTCTCGATTCGGGCCCCCGCCGGGACGCCCGTATACCAGTATAAGCCGCCGGGGCAGAAGTGGTGCTTGCGTTCTCCTCCGGGCTGTGATATGGTGTTGTCAAGGAACCAAATCTGGAAAGGGGGCTTCCCTATGCCCATCACAATCATCAAGGGAACCATCGTCTCCGCCCCCGCCCTGGGCGAGCTGGAGATCACAGAAAACGGCTACCTGGTCTCGGAGGACGGGATCATCACCGGCGTCTTCCCCGCCCTGCCGGAGCGGTACGCCGGGGCGGAGGTGGAGGACTGCGGCGATGCCCTGATTCTCCAGTCCTTCGCGGACCTGCACCTCCACGCCCCCCAGTACCCCATGCTGGGGATGGGCATGGACCTGCCGCTTTTGGACTGGCTGAACGCCTACACCTTCCCCACCGAGGCCCGGTTCGCCGACCCGGACTACGCCCGGGAGGTCTACCGCCGCCTGGCCCGGGAACTCATCGAGGGCGGGACCACGAGAGTCTGCATGTTCTCCTCCCTCCACCGGGAGGCCACGTTGATTTTGATGGAGGAACTGGAGCGGGCCGGGGTCACGGGGTACGTGGGCAAGGTGAACATGGACCGGAACGGCCTTCCCCCCGTCCTTCAGGAGGAGACGGAGGAGTCCAAGCGGGAAACCCTCCTCTGGCTGGACCAGTGCCGGGACTTCCGGCATATCAAGCCCATCCTCACCCCCCGGTTTACTCCCTCCTGCACCGACGGCCTCCTGGACTTTCTGGGGAAGCTGGCGGCGGAACGGGGCCTGCCCGTCCAGTCCCACCTGTCGGAGAACACCGGCGAAATCGCCTGGGTGAAGGAGCTCCACCCGGACTGCGGGCAGTATTGGGAGACCTACGCCAAGTACGGCCTCTGGAACGGCCGCACCCTCATGGCCCACTGCGTCTGGTCCGACGGGCGGGAACGGGCCGCTATGCGAGAGGCCGGGGTGACCGTGGTCCACTGCCCGGACTCCAACCAGAATATCTGTTCCGGCGTGGCCCCCGTCCGGGCCATGCTGAAGGAGGGGCTGAAGGTGGCCCTGGGCAGCGACATCGCCGGGGGGGACCACCTCAATATGTTCGACGTGACGGCGGCGGCCATCCGGGCCTCCAAGGCCCGGCGGATTCTGGACGATTGGGGGACGGACTTTCTCACCGTGGCGGAGGGCTGGTATCTAGGCACCTCCGCCGGGGCGGCCTTCTTCGGGGAACGGCCCGGCTTCGCGCCGGGGAACCCCCTCCACGCCCTGGTTCTGGAAGACCGGGACCTCCCCCGGCCCCACCCCATGACGCCCCAGGAGCGCCTGGAGCGCTGCGTCTACCGGCGGCAGAAAAACGCCCTCCGGGCCGTGTGGAGCGCCGGGAGGAAGGTCTACTCAGCGGAACTCTGAACAGCAGAAAAGCGGCGTCCCGAAATGGGGCGCCGCTTCTTTCATCTTACCGCAGGGGGAGGGCCAGGAGCTTCCGGGCGAAGGTGTCCGCGATGTACAGCGTGTCCCCCTGAATCAGCAGGCCCGTGGGGGCTGCGGGGTACAGCTTCGTCAGGTCCCTGGGGTCCCTGGTGAGAATCGTCGTCACCTGGCCGTCCCGCACCCGGCGGACCGCGCCGCTGTCCGTATCCGCGACGTAAACCGTGCCGTCCCGGTCCACGGCCACGCCCTTGGGGCCGCAGAACTGGGCCTGGGACGCCGTGCCGTCGGCGCTGCCGGCGGCGCCGCTCCCCGCCACCGTGGAGACCCGGCGGTTTTTGTCAATCCGCAGAATCCGGTTCCCGCCGCACTCCGCCACGTAGAGCTGCCCGTCCGCCCAGCATAGGCCCATGGGCTCCGCCAGCTTGGAGGCCAGGGTGGTGATTTCCCCCTTGGGCGTAATCCGCATCACCGTGCCCTGGAGGGTGTCCGACACGTAGAGGTTCCCCTCCCCGTCGGCGGCCAGGCCCGTGGGATAGCTGAACTTGATGCCCAGGTCCGTGACCTCCGTGCGGTTCTTCTCCTCCTTCGGGCGGATGAAGCGGACCACGCCGTTGGCCGGGTCCGAGACGGCCCAGCCGCCCAGGAAGGGCGCGATGGCCCAAGGGTCCTTAAAGATGCTGTTGGGCCGGGTGTCGTCGTGATAGCCGCCGATGGGCTGGCCGTAGACATCCTCCGCCGTCACCGCCCCGGCGAAGGGGGCGCTCTTCCCGTTGGTCACTTTCCAGATGACCTTGTTGTACCCGTCCGTCACCAGGAGGGACCCGTCCTCCAGGGCGGCCACGCCGCAGGGCTGGCACAGGATGTCGATGGCGCTGACCTGGGTGGCCGTCCGGGGCGCGGAGGCGTAACCCGCCAGCACCTTGGCCATGTGGGCCCGGGTGGCCCCGCCCTGGGGGGCAAAGCGCCCGTCGGACCCGCCGCTCATCAGCCCCGTGGTCCGGGCCCAGTCCACCGCCGTCCGGGCATAGGCGGAGATGTCCGCCTCGTCGGCGTAGTCCGCAGCATCGGCGGCGGGGCTGCCCGCGAAGCGCCAGAAGGCCGCCGCCAGCTGCTCTCTCGTGATGGGGTCATTGGGGCCGAAGCGCCCGCCGGCGTACCCGTTCAGGACGCCCTTCTCCCTGGCCCAGGCCGCGGCGGGGCCGCACCAGCCCTCCGGCTCCACGTCGGGGAAGGACGCCTCTCCCGCCGCCGGGGACCCGGCCAGGCGGTGCAGCACAACGGCCAGCATCCCCCGTGTCATGGGCCGGTCCGGGGAGAAGCGGTCCGGGACGGTGCCGCTCATCAGCCCCCGGTCCCGGCAGTAGACCGCCGCGTCGGCGTACCAGGCGTTTTCGGGCACGTCGGCGTACCCCGTGCCCCCCTCGGCGGCCAGGGCCGGAACGCTGAGCGCCAGGGCGCACACCGCCGCTAGGGCGGACTTGATTATCCGGTTTCTCATGGTCCTCTCTCCTTGTCTCATGTCTGGTTGTCTCCTCGGGGTATGTCAGGGGGGTGTGAGGTCGCCGTCCGTGCATTTGACGGTGACATTGGCGGGTATCGAATCGGACCCTCTGTACATCGCATTCCATTGCGCTTGTGTCCCGTCAAAATTGATGATGTTCAGGGGACAGCCCTTGAAAACATTATCCCCAATTCTGGCAACGCTGGCTGGCATCGAGACGCTGGCTGGAATTGAAGGGTATGAATCAGCACTATTCAGAAGGTCATTGCCCCCCCAAAAAGCATACTTTCCGATTTCGGTAACGTCTCCTATGATTTGGATGTTTTTTACAGTTCTGTATATCATTGCACCCCCCCAAGGGGCGGATGAATGAAAGATATCTCCATGAGGTGAACTGATGTCTTGGAATCTAGAAACGTCATAGGGGCCCACAGCCGCGCTTCCGGCCACAACCAGGGTGTTTGTGCCTTGGTCGATAAACCAGCCGTCCCAGTGGGCATAGACCGTCTTGCTTCCTGTGAACTGGGTGGTTTCCTTTATCTCGTTACCGCCCGTCGGCGCGTCATACCAGCCGAAGAACTTCAGTCCATTGAAGTCAGGTCTCTCCTCCCACTGCATCACTGCGCCGAGGGAAGCGGTATTTATGTATGGGGGGATGTTCCGGGTCCCCATAGACAGGGGCCGCCGGAAGGGTGACGGTGCCGTCCGGGTTTGTCTGGACGGGAGTTTGAACCGCGCCTGTTGCCCATTTCCCGCCGTTGGCGTCAAAGGCAATGGTATACGTTGTCGGTTCCGGTTCCGGCGTGGGTTCCGGGTCCGGTACCGGCGCGGGGGCCGGGGGCGGCGGCGGGGTCTTCTCCGTCCGTCTCGGCCAAATCCCGGGGGATGTCCAGGCCGGTCTCCACCTCAATCTTGTCGCAGAGGGGGATGTCCCGCACCAGGTCCGTCAGCACAAAGCCGGGAATCTCGTCCAGGGTCAGCTTCTCCTTGATGATGTCGCACTTGTCCCCGGCGCGGTTCAGGTCGTAGACCACGCCCTTGGCCCGCTCGCCGCCGGAGACGGTCTCGGTTTTCACCTGACCGGTTATGGGTTCCGCCACGGAACACTGGACCTCGCCCTCCAGGACGGAGATGTGGGTGACCTGGCCGTCGGAAATCTGAACGTAGCCGCTGGTGCCCCGGATGCCCACCACCATGGTGGAGGTGCGGATGCACATGGACTCGTCGTCCTCCAGGGGCTCGGCCACGTCGAAGAACACGTTGCCGGAGGTGATGAGCACCTCCAGGTGTTTGCCCTCCTTGCGGACCTCCACCTCGCTTTCCGCGTCCTCCTTGAGGAGCCGGGAGTTGTCCAGGTTGATCCAGGCGTAGCTCTCCGGGTCCGTCAGGACGTGATAGCCGCCGTAGAGCCGCATGTTGGAAATCAGGGACACGGCCTTTCCGCTGCTCTTTTTCACGGACACGCCGCCGGTGGTTTTTTCCAGCCGGATGACCGTGGCCGTATCCGCCGCCAGGGCGGGGGCGGCCAGCCCCGTCAGCAGGGCCAAGGCCAGGAGACGGGATATCAGTTTCTTTTTCGTCATTCCGCCGCCTCCTCTCTGTCTGTGTTCAGGCGCAAAAAATCCCGTCTCCGGGACAAAACGCCTGGGTGAGGCACAGAAGGGGGCATGACAAAAAAGTATCGTTTCCGCTATGCTATGCTAGGCTTGCTTGCTCGCTTAAAAAGTGTGGCGCGCGGGCGCACGTTTGTCACGCCCCCTTCCGTACTTTTTTCGGGAAATCTCAAGGTACAGTATAACAGAAATTCCGCCGGAACGCAACCTTTACTTTGAGCCCGAAAGCAGGAAAAAGGCCCGCCAAGGCGGGCCCTCTCCTGGGGATTTTTTACAGAATTTCCTCCAGCGTCAAAATCTCGAAGCCGTCCTTTTTGCCCTTGAGCTTAATGGTGTCCCCCAGGGACACGGTGCGGACCCGGCCCTCCAGGGCGTCGGCCACGGCCCGGGAGATATAGACGGTGCCGCCGGGGGCGTTGGCCTCCAGCCGGGCGGAGGTGTTCACCGTGTCCCCGATGGCGGTGTAGTCCATCCGCTTGGGGGACCCGATGTTCCCCACGACCGCCGGGCCCACGTGGACCCCCACGCCGAAGGACACCGTCCGGCCATACTGGGCCAGGAGCTCCTGAGACAGGGCCTCCGAGCCCTTCACCATGTCCATGGCGGCCCGGCAGGCCAGCATGACGTAGTCCTCCTGGGGCAGGGGCGCGCCCCAGAAGGCCATGGCCGCGTCGCCCACGAATTTGTCCAGGGTGCCGTGGTTGTTGAGGATGCAGTCGGAAATCAGGGTCAGGTAGCGGTTGAGGATCTCCACCACCTCCGGGGGCTCCAGGGCCTCGGACATGGTGGTGAAGCCCCGCACGTCCACGAACAGCACGGCGATGTCCACCTGCTTGCCCCCCAGCTCCAGGGCCTCGCCCTCCTTCAGCAGTTCCCGGACGATCTCCGGGGCCACGTAGCGCTGGAAGGTGCTGGTGATCTTCCGCCGCTCCAGGGCGGCCCGGATGTAGTTGGCCCCCAGGCACCCGGCGTAGAGGATGGTCACCCCCAGGGGAATCCACAGGGCGTGGAGCACATAGCCCCGGCCATAGGCCAGCTTGCTGAGCCCCAGCCAGCCCCCGGCCAGCAGAACCCACACCGCCGTGGAAATCTTGACGGGCCTCTGCCAGAAGGCCCACAGGGAGATCACCAGCGCCAGGAACAGCGCCAGAAGCTGGGGCCCGTTTCCAACCTCCCGGCGGTAGTTCCCCCAGATCAGGGCCTGGATGGCGTTGGCCTGGAACTCTACGCCGTACATAGCCTGGGCGTGGTCGATGGAGGTGAAATAGCTGTCCTGCAAGCCCGGCGCGTAGGGCCCGATGAGGACCACCTTATCGGCAAAATAGTCCGCCGGGATTTCCTCCGCCAGCAGGTCCGTCACGGAGATGGACTCCCAGAGGTCCTCCGGCCCGCCGGAGAAGGGGACGTACCAAAAGCCGTTCCCGTCCACCGGGGGGCGCTCCACGGGGCCCAGGCCCTGATGGGCCTGGAACTTCTCCGCCGCCGCCAGGGCCATGGAGGGCACCTCCTGCCCGCCGGGCAGGGTGATGGCCAGCAGATGGTGGCGCAGGATGCCGTCGGCGTCCAGCATGGCGTTGATATGGCCCAGGGTGGCCGCCTCCTTCATGGCGGGGAAGGGCTCCTCAAACAGGCGGATGATGAAGCGGCCCTGGGAGAACTCGCTGTCCTCCCCCTCCACGAAGCCGTCCTCAAACAGCGCGGCGCAGCCCGTCACCACGTTGCCGTATTCCCCCGCCGCCTCCGCCAGCCAGGCGTCGGCCTCCGGGTCGGCGCCCTCGCCCATGTACAGCACGTCCAGGCAGATGGCCGCCGGGCGGCAGTCCTCGGACTGGTTCAGGTACTCGATGGCCTGGGCCATAATGTCCCGCCCCCACTGGTCATAGGGGCCGATGTCCTCAATGGCCCGCTGGTCGATGCCCACCAGCACAATGTCCCCGTCAAAGGGGTCGGGGTCCTGATACCACGCGTCCGAGACAACCCAGTCCGCCTTGTTCAGCAGGCCCGCCGCCGCCGTCAGCGTCATCAGCGCCGCCAGGACCAGGGCCCCGAGAACCATACGCAGGTCTCTTTTCATCCCCGCCTCCTCATTCGTCCCCGGTCTGGACGGCGCCGCCGCCCAGGCCGAAGTCCTGTTCCGCGCCGCCGGTGTCCCGGCGGAGCATGTGCTCCATGACCCGGATGTCCGAGTCCACGTCCATGGCGTCCGCCTGGTAGAGCTCGTCCAGCTGGTGCTCGAAGCCCTTGACAATGGAGTCCATGGTGTTCTCGATGCGCTCCTTGGCCTGGCGGAGGTTGTCCCCCTCCACCCCGGCGGCCTCGAACGTAGCGTAGGAGTCCAGCAGCTTCTGGGTGGTGGGCAGGTAGTAGTTCAGGAAGGTGCCGATGCGGTCCTTCTTCCTGGGGTCCTCCTCCACGGCCTTGAAAATCTTGGCGGTGATTGCCTCCAGCCGGTCGATCTTGGCGGAGAGGACGGGGTCCGCGATCTGGTCGTTGGCCCGGCGGATGTTCCGCAGGATGCCGGAATAGCCCTCCCCGGCCTCCTTGGGGACCGCGGCGGCCCCTCGGGGCGGGGGCGCGGCGGCTTCCTCCGCCTCCACCTGGATGGCCTCCTCGAACTTCCGGCGGAACTCCTCCCCCGCCCCGCTGGAGCGGAAGAGATAGCCCAGTTCCATGTTCAGGTACGCCTTGCCCCCGAAGTAGCCCTTGTCAATCATCTTCTCCAGGTCCTTCTCCACCCGCTTTTCGGAGTACCCCAGGGTCCGGGCCAGCTCGTCGATGGGCATGGCCTCCCGGTCCCCCATGACCAGGAGGTAGCGGGAAAAGCGCTTCAGCTGCCGGTCCATGGCAAAGCCGCTGTAGATCATGGCCCCGCCGCCGGCGGTCAGCGCCAGCCCGCTGAGCAGGTCCTCCAGCCACCAGAGGGAGGTCCAGTCGTTCTGCAAGGCCCACAGCGTGCTGCTCAGCCCATCCCCTGCGGCGTTCAGCCCGAAGAACAGCACGATCAAACCCATCATTTTCAGCCACCGGGCGGTGGACTTTTTCGTCTGGGGAGACTTGGTGACCTTCTTCACCGCTTTCGTCGCCTTGGTCTGCCGCCGGGACGGGTTGGAGGTCCCGGCCTGTCCCGCGGTTCCCTGGAGGGGCGGGGCCTTCTGGGCGGGCTTTTTCTCGTCCTCGGCGAAGAGCTTGCCGAACAGCAGAAGCAGTCCCAGGGGCCAGAAGCCCCAGAAGGCCAGGACAATCAGGGGCCAGCTCCAGTCCCCGCCGCCTGAAGATTTCTTTTTGTTGTCCGCCATGGTTCAGCCCTCTTTCTCCTTCAGTTTCCGCTTGTTCCCCTGCTCGTCCACAATGTAGGTGTGGTCCAGCTGCCCCCTGAGGTTCCCCAGCACCGAGTCGATATACGCCCGGCGGAGGACGGCCTGTTCCGCCTTCTCCTCCTCGGTGAGCCCCTCCGGCGTTTTGGCCTTCCGGGCCAGCTCGTTGATGCGGTCAATCTGCTCCTGCTTCACGCTTGTCCCTCCGTTTCCCGCTCGAAGATCAGTTCAATGGATTCGATAAAGCCGCCGGCCCGCTGCTTCTTTGGCACAAAGCCCGCATAGCGCCAGCCCTCCGCCCCCCGGCGGAGGATGATTTCCCGGTGTCCGTCCGTCTCCAGGCCCACGCCGCCAAAGAGGCTGTACCCGCTTCCATAATCGCATTGGACGATTTCAAACTCATACTCCAGCATTCCAAACTCCTCCCCTATTTCATACGGCCTTCCGGCCCGCCGTTCTTCAAATTGGTACCGGATTTTTTCCCGCCTCAAACGTAGACCTGCAAGACGATGGAGATTCGCCCCTTCCGGGTCAGGCCCCCCACCTCGCCGAGCTCGAATTTTCCAAAGCCCCGGGCGGACACCACGTCCCCCGCCTCCAGCAGCTTGTCCGGCTTCACGCACTCCCGCCAGTTCAGCTGAACCTTGCCGCTCTCAATGAGGGCGGCGGCCTTGCCCCTGGCCAATCGGAAGCCGGAGGACGCCACGGCGTCCAGCCGCAGGGAGGACACCGTGTCCCGGACCTCCTTCCGCTGAACCGTTGGAATATGGAGGTTTTCCGGCTCGATGGCGGAAACCCGGAGCTTCGCTCGCCCGGCGGAGTTCCAGCTTTGCAGGAGAAAGTCCGCAACGCCCTCCAAAACCAAAAGGTCCGCGCTTCCGGGGGCCACAAGAATGTCCCCCACCTTCTCCCGCACAATGCCCATGCCCATCAGACTCCCCAGGAAATCCCGGTGGCTCAGCTTCTCCTCCTCCCGAAAGACGGCCCGGAGGCAGCGGATGGGGGCCTCGGCGCCCTCCGGCTCCATCCAGTCGGGGAGGAACTGCAAAACCTGCCGCTCCGCCCCCTCATAGCCCCCTTGGAGCACGTAAGCGCTCTCGGAAATCCCCGCCAGCCGCAGAAGGTCCAGGGCCTGGGCCCGCTGCTGGGGGCTGAGAAAATCCGTGGCGGCGGGAATGTTCCGGTTTGCGGCCTGTTCCGCCTTGTCCAGGACCTTGGCCAAGGTCAGCCGGTCCTCTCCCGTGAGGCCCAGGCGGTCCAATAACGCGCCCTTATCCATGGCGCAGCTCCTGGGTGCGGACCAGGGCGGCGTAGGCACCGTCCTTTTCCATCAGCTCCTCATGGCTGCCCAGCTCCACCATTTTCCCGTCCTCGATGACGGCGATGCGGTCCGCGTTCCGCACCGTAGAGAGCCGGTGCGCGATGATGATGGTTGTCCGGCCCTGGGAGAGCTTGTCGAACGCCTCCTGGAGCTTGGCCTCCGTCACGCTGTCCAGGGCCGAGGTGGCCTCGTCCAGAATCAGCACCGGGGGGTCCTTCAAGAAGATGCGGGCGATGGAAATCCGCTGCTTCTGCCCGCCGGAGAGGAGCACGCCCCGCTCTCCCACGTAGGTGTTGAACCCGTCGGGCATGGCGCAGATGTCGTCGTAAATTTCCGCCAGACGGGCGGCCTGGGCCACCTCCTCCTCCGTGGCGCCGGGGCGGCCGTAGCGGATGTTCTCCAGGATGCTGGCGGCGAAGAGGAACACGTCCTGCTGGACCACGCCCACGTTCCGCCGGAGGGACTCCTGGGTCACTTCCCGCACGTCCGTGCCGTCCAGCCGGACGGCCCCCTGGGTCACGTCGTAAAACCTTGGAATCAGCTGGCAGAGGGTGGACTTCCCCCCGCCGGAGGGCCCCACCACCGCCAAGGTCTCGCCGGGGCGGATATGGAGGTCCACGTCGTGGAGCACCGCCGCGTCTCTCTGGTAGGCGAAGCTGACATGGTCCACGTCGATCCTGCCCTCCACCCGGTCCAGGACCTGGGCGTCCGGCGCGTCCTTCAGGGCGGGCTCCTCCCGCATCAGCTCGATGAAGCGGCCCAGGCCCGCCGTGCCGTTGGCGAAGAGCTCGGCGAAGTTGGAGAGCTTCCGCACGGGGTTGACGAAGGTGGTGATATAGAGGCTGAAGGTGGTCAGGTCGATGACGTTCAGCTCGCCCCGCATAATCAGGAAGCCCCCGGCGGCGATGACGGCGGCGGAGAGGATGCAGAGAAAGAACTCCATGGTGGCGTTGAACCGGCCCATGGCCTTGTGGAAGGCCCGCTTAGAGGTCTTGAAGGTGGCGTTGGAGCTGTCGAACTTCTGGAGCTCGGCCCCCTCGTTGGCGAAGGCTTTGGCCGTGCGGATGCCCGAGAGGCCGGACTCGATGTCTGAGTTGATGACGGCGGTTTTCTGCTTCACGGCGGCGGAGGCGTCGCTCATGGATTTCCGGCAGGACCAGACCACGGCGAAAAACACCGGCACGATGCAGGCAATCACCAGGGCCAGCCGCCACTGGATGGCGAACATGATGACCAGGGACCCGGCGATGGTGACGCCGGAGATGAAGATATCCTCCGGCCCGTGGTGGGCCAGCTCCGTGATGTCGAAGAGGTCCGCTGTCAGACGGCTCATAAGCTGGCCGGTGCGGTTTTTGTCGTAGTAGTTGAAGCTCAGCTCCTGCATGTGGCGGAAGAGGTCCCGGCGGATGTCCGCCTCCACCAGGATGCCGAAGGTGTGGCCCCAGTAGCAGATGACGTAGGTCAGCAGGGCCCGGAGGATGAAGGCGATGAGGACCACCGCCATGACGGCAAAGAAGGTCCTGTAGGCGCTCTGGGGCAGAAGCTCGTACATGCACCAGCGGGACACGGCGGGAAAGGCCAGGTCGATCAGGGAGATCACCAGGGCGCAGGTCATGTCCAGGATGAACAGCTTCCGGTGGGGCCGGAAGTAGGAGAGGAAGATTTGCAGGGCGGATTTCCGCTGGAATTCCTGGGTGGTCATAGGGGGAGCCCTCCATTGTCAGAACATAATTTTACAGTTTAGGATTATAGCATGGTTTTGGCGGGGATGCAAGGAACAATGGGGTTGCCGGAGCGTCCGGCGGGGCTTTTTCTTCCCCGTAAAGGGGAGCCTTTACTCGCCCTTGCGGGCGGGGAGGAGTGGTTGATGCAAGGCCCGTCCGTTTATCCTCGCTGCCGCTAACCTGGCGGTTGGGGGGGAATGGTTGGTCTGCCACCTTCTATCGGTAGGGGCCGCCGCCCTCGGCGGCCCGCTTCCTCTGGACCCATTTCTCGCCGCCTCCCTGGCGGAACTGCGGGGCAAAATACAATCCCACGACTACGTGTACCTCTCCGACCTCCTGGGACGCAGCGGAGAGCGCGCCGCCCTAAAGGTACTGCGGGAATTTGACCGGGCGGGAGGTGGAGGGAACCATCAGCCCGGAGGCGGCGGCCCTGATTGACGAGGAGATGTCGGAGGAGGAAGCGATTGACAGGAGCATCCTGGAGTGAACCCGCACTGCAAAAAACAGCATCCCCGGACGGCTTTGTCCGGGGATGCTTGTTCTTTTCTATCCTGGTTTTTCATCCTCACGAGTTCGCCAGGAACTCGCCCTTCATATAGCCCGTAGTGGTCACGCCGCCCACGTTGGAGAAGGTGATCTCATACCAGTCGTCCACTCCGGCGGAACGGACAATCTGGACGCTGCCGCCGTTGGGCACCGTGGCCAGGATGTCATAGGTGGTGCCGGGGCCCGAGCGGACCCGGACGCCGTTTCCGCCGTTGACCACCACGCCCTTGCCCGCTTTCAGGCTTCCGCCGCCGGTGGACGGCGCGGGAGTCGGGTTCGTGGAGGGTGTGGTCGTCGTTGTGGTGCCGGAGGGCGGGGTGGTGGTCGTCGTCGTTCCGCCGCTGGGGGCCGAGCCGCCGGTGACCCGGACGATGCAGATGGCCTTCTTGGACCCGTCCGTTACCACCACGTGGGTGGTCCCGTTGGCCACGGGGGTGACGCTTCCGTCGCTGGCCACCGTGGCGATGGACGGATTCTCGCTGATCCAGGTGTAGGTGCCCGTGCCGCCGGACACCCGCAGCTTCACCGCACCCCGGGAGACCGGCTGCGTGAAGTCCGTGGAGCTGAGGGTCAGCCCGCCGGGCAGGGCCGCCGCGCTGGCGTAGCTCATGCCGCCGGAGGAGGTCCCGGTATCGGGGGTCGTGCCGCCGCTTCCCTCGGGCATGGAGCCGTCACCCGGCGTGTTCTCTCCGCCGGACTGCTGGCCGTCTCCCTCGGGGTCCTCCGTTCCGGCGGGGTCCATGGCGGGGGTGTTTCCGGGGGTGACAGCGGGAGTGGTGCCGGGCTTCTGGGGTTCCGTGACGCCGGGCTTGTCGTCCTCCGGGGTTTTGTCCTTGCCCTTGAGCTTGTCCCCGTAGAGCAGGTACACCAGAAGCAGGGCCATCAGCACAATCAGCACAATCAGAATCGGCGTCACAATGCTGTAGGCGCTCCTGCCGCCCCTGGAGGCGCCCCGGCTTCCCTCCCGCAGGATGGTGTGCCGGTCGGTGTCGGGCTGCTCCTCCTCCCAATACTCCTCCTCCTCGCAGAAGGGGCACTCCTTGTATGTGTCGGAATATCTCTCCCCGCAGACGGGGCAGCGTTTCATTGCCATGTATAGATCCTCCCAAGCGATCGTTCGTAAAGAAGCGTGCCGCTTCATGATATCCGCAGTTTATATCATATCCATTTTCCAAGCCGCCGTCAAGTGTCAGTTCGTCAAAATTTGTGAACTTTTCAGGTTCTCCTTGCTTTTTCGCCAGGGAACCATATAATGGAACTTGGAGAATCAAATCGAATCGACGGGAGGTACACAGCATGAGCGCCATCATCATCGGCATCGCCGGGGGCACGGGCTCCGGCAAAACCACCCTGACCCGGCACTTAAAGGACCACTTCGGCCCCGAGGTCACCGTCATCGGCCACGACAGCTACTACCGGCGGCAGGAGGGCAAGACCTACGAGGAGCGGGCCCTCCAGAACTACGACCATCCCGACGCCTTCGAGACCGGCCTGCTGGTCCGGCACCTCCGGGAGCTGCGGGAGGGCCGGTCCATCCAGTGCCCGGTGTACTCCTACGTGGACCACAACCGCACGGACAAAACCACGGAGATTTTCCCCACCAAGGTGCTGATCGTCGAGGGCATCCTGATTTTCCAGGACCCGGTTCTCCGGGAGATGTTCGACATCAAGATCTTCGTGGAGACCGACGCGGACGAGCGCATCCTCCGCCGCTGCCTCCGGGACGTGGAGGAGCGGGGCCGGACCCTGCGGTCCGTGGTGACCCAGTACCTGACCACGGTGAAGCCCATGCACGAGCAGTACGTGGAGCCCTCCCGGAAGTACGCGGACATCGTCGTCCTGGAGGGGGGCCACAACCTGGTGGCCCTGGAGATGATCATGCAGCGGATTCAGAGCCATATTGACAAGGACTAGTAAAAAGCCAAAGAGGGGAGCGGCGTCTCAGCCGCTCCCCTTTTATTTCCCTTCCTCCAGGAACATCTCCTCGGTCCTCTGCTGCGCGTCCACGAGGATTTTCCTCACGTCGCCCAGGTTCAGCTTATCCAGCGCCCCCAGAGCGTCTGTGATGGCATTGAACAAGGTTGTGTAAGGTTTGTTGTTTTCCATAAATTCCCTCTCCTTTCTTCTTTCTTCTTGTATATTCAGCAGATATATACATAGTATATAAATACTAAATCTGAATTTACGAAATGTCAAGAAGATATATTCTTGTTAGAATAGCCCCCAAAGGGGAGACAGATATGGATGAGGTTAAAAGTATTGTCACTTACCGCACCGGCGAATATGGCCGGATTATCGTGAAGCTGGCGGAGGCCATAGACAGCCGGGGAATCACCCGCAACCGCCTATCGTCTTTGACGGGCGTCCAGTATTCGATTATTGACCGGTACTACAAGGGCAAACGGATTGAACGGGCCGACCTGGATTTTCTCGCCAAGGTCTGCTACGTCCTGGACTGCCGGGTGGAGGAACTGCTGGAGTACCAAAAGCCGGAAGAGGCGGACAAGGCCCCGGAATAAGGGCCTCGTTCCCCTCCGCGAAAAAATTAAATTTGGGGGTTGCATTTTCCTGACCGCTGTCGTATACTAAGCCCAGAAAACAGAACTGAATACTTTGTCTTCAGGGCGGGGCGAAATTCCCCACTGGCGGTACAGTCCGCGACCGGAGGCCGTTTCCCCACGCACGGCCCCCGCTGACCCGGTGAGACTCCGGGACCAACAGTCATAGTCTGGATGGAAGAAGATGAGTGCGGCTTGAGCCGCGTCTTTCGGCGCGCTTCTTTGCTGCTTGTTCACCTTGGAGAAGTCAAAGCGTCCAGGGTGTTTTCAAGTATGTAAAGGAGTGTTTTTCTTATGTCCAACTACGAGTCCAACGCCACCGTCGTCCCCGCCGCCCGTCCCCGGAGCACCGTCAAGACCGTCACCTCCCTGGCCATGCTGGTGGCCCTGACCTACATCGCCATGGTCATCAGCAAGATGCTGCCCCAGTTCAGCGGCTTCCTCCAGTTCGAGATCAAGGGCACGGTCATCGCCATCGGCGGCTTCCTCTTCGGGCCCCTGTCCGCCGCCGTTATCTCCATCGTGGTGGCCTTCATCGAGATGTTCACCGTCAGCGACACGGGCGTCATCGGCTGCGTCATGAACCTGCTGGCGGCCTGCGCTTTCGCCTGCCCCGCCGCTTACATCTACCAGAAAATGCGCACCCGGAAGGGCGCGGTGGCCGGCCTCGCCGTGGGCGTCGTGGCCCTGACGGTGACTATGCTCCTGTGGAACTACCTCATCACCCCCATTTACATGCACATGGACCGTGCTGTGGTGGCCGCCATGCTGCCCACGGTCTTCCTCCCCTTCAACCTGGTGAAGGGCGGGCTGAACGCGGCGCTGACCCTGGTGCTCTACAAGCCCGTGGTCACCGCCCTGCGGAAGGCCCGGCTGGTCCCCGAGCGGGAAACCGCCCAGAGCGGCGAGCGCTTCGACGCGGGCTTCCTGCTGTTCTCCTTCGCTTTGCTGGCCACCTTTGTCCTGCTGGTCCTGGTGCTGGTGGGGAAAATCTGAGGGTCCTCTGAAACGCAAACGGGAAAAGCACGGCTTCCGCCGTGCTTTTCTTTCGCCCGTAAACGGCGCGTTGATTTCTCCCCGCTCCTGTGCTATAGTACCCTCAGACAAAACGGCGGAACGCCAGGGAGGACTCGCTTATGTACCGGATTTTTATTGTGGAGGACGACGGCGTCATCGCCGGGGCCGTGGAGCGGCACCTGGAGAGCTGGGGCTATCAGGTGGCCCGGGCCCAAAAATTTGACGCGGTGCTGGAGGAGTTCGCGGCCTTCGGCCCCCAGCTGGTCCTGCTGGACATCTCCCTCCCCTTCTTCAACGGCTACCACTGGTGCCGGGAGATTCGGAAGGTCTCCCAGGTGCCCATTCTCTTCCTGACCTCCGCCGCGGACAACGTGAACCTGGTCATGGCCATGCAGATGGGCGGGGACGACCTGCTTGCCAAGCCCTTCGACCTTCAGGTCCTCTCCGCCAAGATCCAGGCCATGCTCCGCCGGGCCTATGACTTCGGGGCGGCCCCGGCGGCGGCCCTCTCCTGCGGCGGGGCAGTGATGAACGTGGCCAACGGGACCGTTACCATCAACGGCCGGCGGGTGGAGCTGACGAGGAACGAGAGCCGGCTCCTCCAGCTCCTGCTGGAGAAGAAGGGGCGGATCGTCAGCCGGGACGCCATGATGACCGCACTGTGGGAGTCGGACAGCTTTGTGGACGAAAACACCTTGTCCGTCAACGTGAACCGCCTGCGGCGGAAGCTGGAGGCGGCGGGGCTGCCGGACTTCATCCGCACCAAGAAGGGCGCGGGCTATCTGGTGGAGGACGAGGGCGTATGAAGGTTCTGGGCGCGTACTTTGGGCGGCACTGGAAGCTCCTGCTCCTGCTGGGCGGGTGCCTGGGCATCTGCTGCGCCGTGTTCTATCTCTACGGCCTGCCCCTGGAGTCCGTGGCATATGCCTTTGCGCTGTGCCTCGCCCTGGGGCTGGTCCTCTTCGCCGTGGGCTACGTCCAGTTCCTCCGGCGGCACCGGGAGCTGGAGCGCCTCCTGGTCCAGGTCCGGGAGAAGGTCCTCCCCCTGCCGCCCCCCAGGGGGCTGCTGGAGGCGGACTATCAGGCGTTGTGCCAGGCCCTGGCCTCCGAGCGGGCGGCCCTGGCCCTGGAAGACCGGAACCGGCTCCAGGACATGACGGACTACTACACCCTCTGGGCCCACCAGATCAAGACGCCCATCGCCGCCATGCGGCTTCTGCTCCAGGAGGTGCCCCGGCCTGAGCTGGAGGGGGAGCTTTTGAAAATCGAGCAGTACGTGGAGATGGTCCTGGGCTATCTCCGCCTGGACAGCGTCTCCACGGACTACGTGTTCCGGGAGTGCGACCTGGACGCCCTGGTGCGCCAGTCCGTTCGGAAGTTCGCCCGGCTGTTCATCCTGAAAAAAATCTCCCTGGACTTCCAGGAGACGGGGCGGACGGTGCTGACCGACGAGAAGTGGTTATCTTTCGTCATCGAGCAGCTCCTCTCCAACGCGGTGAAGTACACCCCCGAGGGGGGCCGGGTCCGGGTCTACGGCGACGGGGAAACCCTGGTCATCGCCGACAGCGGCATCGGCATCCGGCCCGAGGACCTGCCCCGGGTCTTCGAGAAGGGCTTCACCGGCTTCAATGGCCGGGAGGACAAGAAGTCCACGGGCATCGGCCTCTACCTCTGCCGCCAGGTGGCGGACCGGCTGAATCACGGCATCTCCATCGCCTCCCGCCCCGGCCAGGGGACCCTGGTCAGGCTTGACCTCAGCCGGGAGTTGCTTTTCTTGAAAGAAAAGTAACCAAAAGAACTTTAGGTCCGCTCTGGTTGTCCGGCAGTTTACCAGGCTGGAGCGACGGTAACGCAGTCTGTGTACGAGGGGAGGAACTTATGGCAATCATCACAAGGGTCATCCCCCCGGAGGAGGACGGGGCCACAGTGCGGCACGTTCTCCGGGCGGGGCTTCACTTTTCCTCGCACGCCGTCTCCCGGCTGGCCCACGGGGGGGAGTGCATTTTTGTCAACGGCGTCCCCGTCCACACGCCCCACATTCTCCGGGCCGGGGACCTGCTGGCGGTGGAGACGGAGGACCGCCGCCCGCCCAGGACCGCCGTCACGCCGGGGCCCTGGCCCCTGCCGGTGGTCTGGGAGGACGGGCACCTGCTGATTGTCAACAAGCCCGCGGGCATGACGGCCCACGCCTCCAACTTCCTGCCGGACACGCCCACGGTGGCCGGGGCCCTGGCCTGGGAGCGGGGGGCGGACTTCATCTTTCACCCGGTGAACCGCCTGGACAAGGGCACCACGGGGCTGATGGCCGTGGCCAAGAGCGGCTATGTCCACGACCTCCTCCGGCGCGCCCTCCACACCGCCGCCTTCCGGCGGGAGTACCGGGCAATCTGCCTGGGCTGTCCCGCGCCGGAACGGGGGACGGTGGACGCCCCCATTGGCCGGGACGAGACCTCCGCCGTGGCCCGGAAAGTCCGCCCCGACGGAGCCCCCGCCCTGTCCCACTACGCGGTCCTGGCCAAGGGGGAGGGCCTCAGCCTCCTGGCCCTCCGGCCCGAGACCGGGCGGACCCACCAGCTGCGCCTCCACATGGCCTATCTAGGCTGCCCCCTGGCGGGGGACTGGCTCTACGGCACGGAGGACCCGGCCCTCATCCCCCGCCCCGCCCTCCACGCCTGGGCCGTGGCGCTGACCCACCCCGTCACCGGGGAGCGGTTGGAGGTCTCCGCGCCATTGCCGGAGGATATGCGGAGGCTGCTTCGGGAAAGGTTTCCCCAGGGAGTAAAGGCTCTCACACAGCTATAAAAGCGGGACCCGTTTTCACGGGCCCCGCTTTTTAATCCCCGCCATCCTCTGGCGGGACATCCTCCTCCGATTCCTCCGGCTCAGGAGCCCGGTACATTCTCCAGGCCAGGAGGGCCAGGGCCGCCGCCCCGCCGCCCAGAATCACCAGGCCCAGGAAAAGCTGGAACGTGGTGGGCCCGTCGGGGGCGTGGGTGAGGTAGGGCTTGGCGATCTGACAGAACAGGTAGGCCAGGTACAGCGCCCCCAGGCCGTATATGCCGGCTCGGGTCCGGGGGTCCACCGGGGGCTTGGGTTCTGTTCGCTTGGACATAGGGTCCCTCCTTTTCCGGCCCGCGCCCTCAGGGGCCGGACCCGCGGGCGGATTTTGAAAAGGGCCGGGCGGCCCAAAGGCCGCCCGGTCTCGCGTCCCGCTTATTCTTCCTCGTCCTCGGTCTCGTCCAGGCCCTCCAGGTCAAACTCCAGCTTCTCGCCGCAGTTGGGGCAGATGACCTCGCCGTCCTCCAGGACGGACTCGTCGAAGTAGATGGTCTCCTCGCAGGTGGGGCAGGTGGTGGCGTAGCAGTCCTCGTCCTCCCCCAGGTCGTCCAGCTCGTACTCAGGCTCGTCGTCCTCGCCGTCGTCCCCGTAGAGCAGGTCCTCCACGTCCTCCAGATCGTCGCTGACGGCGTCCAGGCCGTCGCCCAGCTCCTCCTGGGCCTCCTCAATGTCGCAGAGCTCCAGGGCGATGTCCTCCAGCACATCGATGATGGCGGACAGGAGCTTGCCCTCCTTTTTGTCGGTGTTCAGCTCCATGCCCTCGGCCAGGCCCTTCAGATACGCGACCTTCTCAGTGATTTCCATAGTCAAAAACCTCCTTTTTGTCCTTCAAACGGTTGACTTTCGTGGGCAAAAGGGGGGAATGGCTTCCCCCCTTTCAGCGCTTATTCCTTGCAGCGGCCCAAATATTCGCCGGTGCGGGTGTCCACCTGGATCTTCTCGCCCTCGTTGATGAACAGGGGCACCTGAATCACCGCGCCGGTTTCCAGAGTGGCCTTTTTCATCACGTTGGTGGCGGTGTCTCCCTTGACGCCGGGCTCGGTCTCCGTGACCTCCAGGTCCATGAAGTTGGGGACCTCGATGGTAAAGACGCTGCCCTTATAGCTCACCAGCTTGCAGACGGTGTTTTCCTTCATGAACTTGAAAGCGTCCCCCAGAACGTCCTTGTTCAGCGGGGTCATGTCGTAGGTCTCCGGGTCCATGAAGTAGTACAGGTCGCCGTCGTTATAGCTGTATTCGGCGTCCTTCCGCTCCACGCTGGCCTGCTCGAACTTGGCGGTGGGGTTGAAGGACTCCTCACGGATGGCCCCGGTGATGACATTTTTGTACTTGGTGCGCACGAAAGCCGCGCCCTTGCCGGGCTTCACGTGCTGGAAGTCCACCACCAGCATGGGCTTGCCTTCCATCTCGAAAATCATTCCCTTGCGAAAATCGCCCGCGGAAATTGTCGGCATAATAAAATCCTCCTCACAAATCTTTATCCGAGAAAACGACCCGTGAGGGGGCATTTTCTCTCTTTACATGGTTCTTCCAATATAGCCGTAGCTATTTTATCCCATCCCGGCGGCGATTGCAAGTATTTTTCCGCCAATTGTCCGGGACCATACAAAAATATTTTGGGCAGTTCCTATCTTTCCCGCCCCCTCCGCCGCCGGCAGGCCGCCTTGAAGGGCGCTTGAAGGGCGTGGAGCACCTTCTGCCACAAGGTCACGGTCCCGCCCAGGGGCTCCACCATCAGGGCCAGGACCCCCGCCCGGTTGGCCGCCAGCATGTCCGTCAGCAGCTTGTCCCCCAGCATGGCCGTATGGGCCCGGTCCGCCCCCGCCCGGGCCATGGCGGCCCGCAGCCCCCTGGTGGAGGGCTTCCCGGCGCGGCCCTGATAGGGAATGCCCAGGTCCGCGCAGAACTCCGTCACACGGGTCCCGGAGCGGTTGTTGGAGACGATCATCACCTGGACCCCCGCCGCCCTCATGTCCGCGATCCACGCCCGGAGGGCCGGGTCCGGGCGGCGGACCGGCTTGGGGGCCAGGGTGAAGTCCAGGTCGCTGAGCAGAAGCGTCACCCCCAGGCGGCGCAGATACTCCGGCGTGACCTCCCGGTAATTTTGAAACAGGCGGCTGGGGATCAGGGAAAGGGGCATAGGCGGCGGCCTCCTCGCATAGAGTCTCTTGTCACCAATCAGTATACCAGCTTCGCGGGCTGAACGCAAGGGGGAGAGGCATTTGCAGATCTATCTGGCCGTGACGCCGGACGCGTCCCAGGAGGCCCAGGCCCACTGCCGGAACCTGGCCCACGTGGCCTACCGGGTCGGCCCCGGCTCGGCCCTGCTGCGGCAGAGCCTGCTTTTGCAGACCAAGGGCGGGCTCCTGTCCGTCAGCGACCGGGAGGCCCCCTTCATCGACAGCCCGGAGGACCTGCGGGACGCGGTGCTGCGGGAGTGCGGGCGGCGGGGCTATACCGGCGTGCTCCTGGACTTTGAGGAGGCCCCCCGGCGGGACCGGACGGCCTTTGTCTCCATCCTCGCCCCGGCGCTGTCCGCCTCCCGGCGGGCGCTGTACCTGCCGGAGGGATACGCCAATGCCGCCCCAGGGGCCACGGTCCTTCTCTGCACCGCCGTCTCCGGCGGCAGCTTTTCCCAGTACCTCCAGGAGGCCGTCTCCCGGGCCGGCGGGGCGGGCCGCCTGGCCCTGGACGTGCAGCGGCTGCGCATGGACTTCCGCCTCCCCGCCCGGTCCGGGGAGGGAGAGCCTCTCACCGGGGAGGCCCTGGCCAGGCTGATGGAGCGGGAGAGCCCCGCCGTCTTCTTCTCCCAGGACCTCTGCGCCCGGTACTTCACCTACACCCGGGATGGGGAGGCCCATTTCGTCCTCTTCGACGACGCGGACACCCTGAACCAAAAACTCCGCCTGGGGGCGGGCATGGGCTTCGCCGCCGCGTTTTTCATGTGGCCGGAGGTCCGGGACATCGCCCCCCGGCTGTTCGCCCCCTGGCGGGGCGGAAAGAAACCACCGTGACGAAAGTCACGGTGGTTTTACTATACACTATTTCCCGCCGGTGATGCCGGAAATCAGCTCCAGCAGGTGGTCGATATCCAGGGGCTTGGCCATGTGGGCGTTCATGCCGCTTTCGGCGGAACGCTTCCGGTCCTCGTCAAAGGTGTTGGCCGACAGGGCCACGATGGGCACGTTGGCCTTGCCGGGGTCCTCCAGGGCCCGGATGGCCCGGGCGGCGCTGTGCCCGTCCATCACCGGCATTCTCAGGTCCATCAGCACCAGGGCGTAATACCCCGCCGGGGCGCTTTTCACCTTCTCCAGGGCCTCCGCGCCGTCCCCGGCGGCGTCCACCAGAAAGCCCGCCTCCTCCAGCAGGTCCACGGCGATCTCCCGGTTCAGCTCGTTGTCCTCCGCCACCAGCACCCTGCGTTCCCCTGCGGGATAGGAAGCCGCCCGGGTCTCCGCCTCCTCCTGGAGGCGCAGGTTCAGGGACGCGATGAAGCGCCCCCCGCCGTCCGGCAGGGCCTCCACCTCCACCTTGCCCCCCATCAGCTCCATGACGTGCTTGGCGATGGGAAGGCCCAGGTCCGCGCCCTCGGCGTCGGCGGAGACGGTGATCTCCCGGCGGGAAAAGGCGGAGAACACGCCCTCGCTCAAGGGGGACTCCGTAGGAGAGCAGCCGGCGATGAAGACATAGGACCCATAGGCCCTGGTGGCGCTGCGCTCCCGGAGGAGCAGCTCCACCCGGCCGCCGGGCCGCACCCGGCGCACGGCCCCCACGGCCAGGCGGCTCAGGGACTGGCGCAGCTTCGGCAGGTCGCACCGGACCCTGGGGTGTTCCGTCTCCACGGCGGAAAGGTCCAGCTCCACGCCCCGCTCCTCCGCGTAAGGCCGGACCTCGCTCCAGACCTCCCGGGCCAGGTCCGGCAGAACGCAGGCGCTCTCCTCTATATGGGCCTGGCTGGACTCCAGCCAGCTCAGCTCCAGCACGTTGTTCAAAAGGCCCAGCAGCTGGGTGCTGGAGGCCTCGATCCGCTCCAGGTCCTTTTTCAGCTTCTCCTCGTCGTGGATGTGCCGCCGGGCCAGGGCCGTAAAGCCCACTATGGCGTTCATGGGCGTGCGCATGTCGTGGGAGATGTTGGACAGGAAGGTGTTCCGGGCGTCTCCCGCCAGCTTCGCCTGGGACAGGGCCTCCTCCAGAATGGCGGACCGCTCCCGTTCCCGGCGAACCTCCTCGTCCACCGTCCGGCAGCCGAACATAATCTGCGTCACCCCTTCTTCGGGGCTGACGTTGACGATGAAAGCCTGGACATACTCCGGCTCCCCCTGGCGGAGGACCCGGTAATAGATATGATAGGACTTGTGCTTTCCCAGCACCTCCCGGATATAGGCAGGGTCCACCTCCCGGCGGAAGCGCTCCCGGTCCTCGGGGCAGATCCAGCGTTCCGCGTACTCGTCGGCGAAGCCGGTGAAGGGCCGCACCTGCAAATCCCGGCCGAACTGGAAGCCCTCCCGGCCGCTGACCCGGTAGGGCTGGATCACGTCCGCCTCCAGGTCCGCATGGAAGACCGCCTCATAGTCCGCGCTGAGCCCCTCAATCAGCTCCAGCCGGCGGACCAGCTCGTCGTTCATCTGCTCCAGGAACTCCAGGTTCTGTTCCGCCTGCTCCTGGAGCTTTTCCTCCAGCAGGGCGGCCCGCTCGGCGGCCCGGCGGCGGTGGCGCTCCGTGGCGTCGGCCAGGAAAACGTAGAACACGCCCCCCATGGCCGTCGTCCGGATGAAATGGCCGAAGTCCTCCGCCCAGCAGACGGTCCCGTCCTTTCGGATGATGCGGTACTCCACATAGTCCAGGTCGAAGCTGTTCTGGGCGATCTGTTCCCGGATGCTCTCCTCCACCTCGTCCAGGTCCTCCGGGTGGACCATGCCCTGGAAGGTCCCTCCCACCAGCTCCCGGAACTCCTCCTCGGTGTCGCAGCCGTAAATCTGAAACAGGGCGCGGTTGGCATAGAGAATCTCGCCATCCTCATTCCGGTAAATGAAAAACCCGCCGGGCATCTCGTCGGTAAACCGCTTAATCTGCCGGGCGGTCCGGCTTTCCCGGTCCCGGAGGTCTCCGCCGGAAGTGAGCAGATATTCAATCAGGCCGGGGTTCTCAAGCATGGGGCAGCCCTCCTTCCCGGTTTTTTCCTTATCATACCATACTTCTGTCCGTTTGTCACGTATGATTTGACGCAATCATGGACCCCGGCGGGAAAGCGCCCCGCCCCCCGCCCCCCGGCGTCCCGTCCGCCTCCTTGTTTCGGGGGCTGCCCTCCCGCACATACGTTACATATATAAATAAAAACGCGAAGCATCTACCCATTCAATTTATTCGGATTTTATTCTGATATAATTCGATAACTCTGTATATCAAAGTTTTATTGAAAATTACAGCACTGGAACAGATTGGGCCTCCTGTTACTGTTAAGTTACAATCATGCATAACATATTGATTTTAGAAAACCGCCGTGTTATATTCATCATGCGGCACGGATGAGGCGGCGGTCCCGGGGCAGATACGGGAACGGCTAGCCACTGTATGTGCGCCGGAAAAAGCCGACGCGTCCCGGCCGCAAATAATGGCGGTGAACTTCCCGCTGAAACAACAAGGAGGATGTAAATCCATGAAGAAGTTCTTATCCCTGGTCCTCGCGCTGGTCATGACCATGTCTCTGACCGCACTCAGCGCCGGGGCCACCGAGTACAAGGAGCTCACCGACAGGGACGAGATCCAGTACGAGGAAGCGGTTGCCGTCCTGAACCGGATCGGCATCATCACCGGCTACGACGACGGCTCCTTCCAGCCGGCGAAAGAGCTGACCCGCGGCGCGGCCGCCAAGATCATCGTCTCCCTGATGATCGGCCCCGAGGCCGCCAGCAACCTGCCCAACAGCACCAGCCCCTACCCCGACGTTCCCGCCGGGCACACCTTCGCGGGCGTCATCAGCTACTGCAAGACCGCCGGGTACATCAGCGGCTACGGAGACGGGACCTTCAAGCCCGCCAACTCCCTGACCGGCTTCGCCTTTGCCAAGATGCTGCTGGGCGCGCTGGGCTACAAGAGCGACATTGAGGGCTTCACCGACACCGGCTGGACCATGAACGTGGCCCGGATCGGCAATGCGGCCGGCCTGTTCAACCGTCTGAGCTTCCAGGGTGCGGACGCCGTCACCCGTGAGGAGGCCTGCCAGCTGGCCCTGAACACCCTGAAGGCCACCCTGGTGGAGTACACCGGCGGCTTCAATGTCACCGCGGGCGACGCCTCCGTCACCGGGGCCCAGACCCGTACCTATGTCACCAGCAACCAGGAATACGCCAAACACATCAGCAACAAAAAAAGCGGAAACAGCGGAAACGCCACGGACAACCACTGGACCGTGGAATTCGGCGAGGAGCACTTCAAGGACCTGCGCATGAACGAGGAGCGCTCCAATGTGGACGACTTCGGCCGCCCCTCCAACGTGTGGAGCTACAAGCTGGTCACCATCGGCACCTTCGCCGTTGAGCCCAACTTCACCTACACCACCCAGAAGGCCCACAATGTGGAGACCGTCTCCGACGGCAGCAAGGTCCGGGCCATGGGCCTGACCGGCTACGAGGTGGACAGCAGCGACACCTCCCTCTATGTCAACGGCGAACTGATTGAAAACGCCTTCTCCGGCAATAAGGAAAAGGTCTCCACCATCGCGGACTACACCGACAACGGCACCCTGGTGGAGCTGTATGTGGACGACGAGGACGCCGACCTGATCTCCCACGTGGTGGTCATCAAGACCCAGATGATGTCCGTCAAGCGCGTGGCCGCCGACTATGTGGCCCTGGATCGCGTCAGCCCCTCCAACAAGTCCGCCGTTCCCAACTCCGGCTACAACCAGGCCCCCATCCATGTGGAGGTTGAGGATGTCGAGGAGGAGAACGCCTACTACAGCCTGCTCTCCGACCTGAAGGCCGGCGACGTGGTGGCCGTGGTGCCCGTGGACGCCGACCATGACGGCGACGGCTTCGAGGTGGGCAAGGCCTACGTCCCCGAGACCGTCTCCGGCCAGCTGACCCGCGTCTCCACCTATGGAAACACCGAGGCCGAGCGCCAGGCCATTGATGTCACCGTTGGCGGAACCGCCTACAAGGTGGCCCTGTGGAACAAGGATCTGGCCGGCATCAAGGCCGACGACATCAAGGTCACCCGGGAAGATGTCAAGCTCTACCTGGATGAGTACGGCAATGCCCTCCGGGCCAAAGGCGTGGGCGACACCACCGACTTCATGATTATCAAGGGATACTATGACGGCCTGGTCAACAACAAAATCACCCACTTTGTGGACGGCTGGGATGTCAAGGGCAATGAAATCTCCCTGAACATCGGAACCAACAAGACGGTCTACGACAAATACTTCCGGGATATGAAGCCCGGCGACCTGGTGAAGTACACCAACGAGGGCGCCGTGGGATCCGCCGACTGGGTCCTGATGGACGGCTCCTCCGCCGATGTCTATGATATCGACACCTCCGGCGCCGGACACGCCGACGGCCTGAAGGCCAGCAACGTCCGGGTCAAGCTCAGCGGCCTGGCCGACCGGAAATACATCACCGAGGGCATCAAGTTCATCTATGTCACCTTCGACGAAGACGGCGACGTGGAGAGCGTGGAGGTCCGCGACCGGCTCCAGACCGTGGAGAAGAGCGCCCTGGACTTCAAGGCCAGCGCCGCCAACTCCAACCCCGCCGAGGCCTGCCTGAACAGCGACGGCGAAATCGAAGCCATCGTGGTGAAGCAGGAGTCCAACGACGCCATCTCCGGCAACCTGCTCTACATCCGCAACTTTGAGGGTGTGGACGGCATCGACGAAAACGGAAACCGGATCTACCAGTACACGGTGGCCATGATGACCGCCGACGGCCTGGAGGAGAACGTCAAAATCTGGTCCGACAAGAGCCTGCGCCAGGGCGACTTCGCCAGCTACGCTCTGAAGACCAAGGAAGGCTATGAGCCCTTCTACAGCCTGAAGCAGCACACCGCTACCCAGAAAACCACTTCCGTCAATACGGCGACTATCTTCAGCATCGTGAATGAGGACAAGAGCCTGGTCAAGCTGACCAACTACGGAACCGAACCCACGGATATCAGCAACAACTGGAGCGCCGACCTGGGTGTGGGCGACGAGAGCAACGTGGTGGATATGAGCCGGGCCAAGTGGCTTGACCTCCGCTACCGCGGCGGCGTGGATTCCGTGTCCGACCTGAAGGACATGATCTCCACGGAAAACCGCTATGCCAATGTCAAACTGATCTACAATGACAATGTGGACAGCGACGGCTTCCGCATGGTCTCCCTGGTCATCATCACCGGTTCTCAGCTGGGCCAGCCCAATGCTCCCGCCGACAACCTGAATACCGACGCGGGCTGGAAGCTCTACCTGGGCGACCAGCTGGTGGCCGACAGCGACAGCTACACCGCCGCCGTTGACATCACCCTGGATCAGACCGAGCAGCAGGAGAAGTTCCGCGTGGAGGCCAACAGCCCCTACGCCACCGTGACCTCCGCTACCGGCGATGTGGACCAGCTGGCCTTCATCGGGGCCCACACCTGGACCGTGACTGCCCAGGACGGCACCGCCAACACCTTCACTGTGAACGTTGCCGACCGGCCCCTGAGCACGCAGTACCGCTGGGTTGTCAAGGAAATCTCCCCCATCGCGAACCTGACCGGAAACAGCAACAGCGTCAACTTTGTGGTCATGGCCCAGCACCAGGTCAGCAATGACAGCGGGGCCACCTGGAGCCTGGTTGCCGACCGCTACCTGACCGCCGCGGAGATTCAGGACCTCCTGGATATCACTACCGACGGCACCAAGCTGACCATCACCCCCGCCGGCCAGGCCGCCGTGGACTACGCGCCCACCCAGGACGCCCAGATCCGCCCGGCCAAGGGGAACCTGATCCCCGCGGCCCTGGCTGACTGCGACGCTTCCCAGGCTGCCCTGTGGAACGCGGACGCCGGCTATGTCACCTTCCGCTTTGTGGATAAAACGGACGGAACCCTGCCCGCCATCAGCGCGGCCAACGGCGTAGTCGTGGGAGGCAGCAATGTCACCCTGACCGTCGGCGGCCTGCTGGGCACCAACGGCAGCGCCCTGCCCGCCGCCCAGGTGGTGATCGGGTAAACCGAACCCCAAGCGCCCCGGGCCAAGTCCCGAGGATACCAAGAGAGCGGCCCGCCCCTTTCGGGGCGGGCCGCTCTTGTGTTCTCCATCGAATTGTGGTATACTGTTAATTTAAAACCGGCGGCGGCAGCCGCAAGTCAACAGTCCCAAAAAAAGGAGGTCCCCATGTCCAAGCTCAGCAAGCAAGACCGAAAACGAGCCCGGCAGCGGGAGAAGAAGAGCTTCCGCCAGGCCATGGTGAAGGAGCTGCGGGAGCACAAAAGCTCCTTCATCGTCTTTTACACTCTGCGGCTCCTGGTCATCGTCATCTTCGTCCGCCAGCTTTTCAACGGCGGCTATGAATCCGCCTTCTACTGCGCCCTGGCCTACCTGCTCCTCTACGTCCCCAGCTGGATTCAGGTGAAGTTCCACATCGAGCTGCCCCCCGCCCTGGAGATCACCGTCCTCTGCTTCATCTACGCCGCCGAGGTCCTGGGGGAGGTCAACGCCTTCTACGTGGTCGTCCCCCACTGGGACACCATGCTCCACACCCTCAACGGCTTCCTGGCCGCCGCCGTGGGCTTCGCCATGGTGGTGCTCCTCAACGACGACGAGCGCCTCACCTTCGACCTCTCTCCCGTCTTCCTGGCCCTGGTGGCCTTCTGCTTCTCCATGACCATCGGCGTCCTCTGGGAGTTCTTCGAGTTCGGCATGGACTGGTTTTTCCACACGGACATGCAGCGGGACACGGTGGTCAGCGCCATCTACTCCGCCAGCCTGGACGCCACCCGGTCCAACAAAGTCGTGGCCATGCAGGGCATCCAGGAGGTCCTGGTCAACGGCGAGAGCCTGGGCCTGGGAGGCTATCTGGACATCGGCCTCATCGACACCATGAAGGACTTGTTTGTCAACTTCATCGGGGCGGCGGTCTTCTCCGTCACCGGCTTTTTCTACGCCAAGAGCAAGGGCAAAAAGCGCACGGCGGCCCAGGGCTTCGTCCCCAGCCGGAAGACGGCGGACCGGGACTACCTCAACCAGGCCCGGGAGAAAAACGCGGACAAGCCAGAGTCCTGACTTCTGTAAAATTTTTGTAACCGGGTTGCTTTTTGGAAATTCGGTGATATGATATGTGCGTAATCAATAAAAAGCAAAGGACTTGATACCATGACAAAAATTGACATTATCTCCGGCTTCCTGGGAGCTGGTAAAACCACCCTCATCAAGAAACTGCTGGCGGAGGCCTACCAGGGGGAAAAGCTGGTCCTCATCGAAAACGAGTTCGGCGAGATCAGCATCGACGGCGGCTTTCTGAAGGAGTCCGGCGTCCAGGTCTCCGAGATGTCCTCCGGCTGCATCTGCTGCTCCCTGGTGGGAGACTTCAACAAGGCGTTGAAGGACGTGGCCGCCCAGTTCCAGCCGGACCGCATCCTCATTGAGCCCTCCGGCGTGGGCAAGCTCTCCGACGTGATTGTGGCCGTGGAGAACACCGCGGCGGAGGCGGGAACCATGCGGCTCAACAGCTTCGTCACCGTGGCGGACGCCTCCAAGGTGAAGGTCTATATGAAAAACTTCGGCGAGTTCTACAACAACCAGATCGAGTCCGCCGGGACCATCGTCCTCTCCCGGACCCAGAAGCTGAGCCAGGAGAAGCTGGAGGCCGCCGTGGCAATGCTCCGGGAGAAGAATCCGGACGCCGCCATCCTCACCACTCCCTGGGACGACCTGAACGGAAAGACCATCCTCACCGCCATTGAGAAGGTCTCCCTGGCAGACGAGCTCCTGGCGAAGATGCGGGCCGAGCACGAGGCCGAGGAGGCGGAACACGCCCACCACCACCATGACCACGAGGGCCATGGGGACCATGAGCACCATCATGACCACGGGGACCACGAGGCCCACGAGCACCACCACGACCACGGGGACCATGAGGCCCACGAGCACCACCACGACCATGAGGGCCATGAGCACCATCACGACCATGACCACGAGTGCGACGACCCCAGCTGCTCCTGCCACGACCACCATCACCACCACGCCGACGAGGTTTTCACCTCCTGGGGCAAGGAGACTCCCAAGGCTTTCACCCAGGCGGGCATTGAGAAAATTCTCTCCGCCCTGGACTCCGGCGAATACGGAAATATCCTCCGGGCCAAGGGCATTGTGAACGGCGAGGACGGGGCCTGGATTGAGTTTGACTACGTGCCCGAGGAGCACGAGGTCCGCCCCGGGCATCCCGATTACACGGGCCGTCTCTGCGTCATCGGCGCGGAGCTGAAGGAAGACAAGCTCTCGGGACTCTTCGGCCTGTAAGCCAGGAAAGGAAACGCGCTTTACAATGGATATACCCGTTTATCTGGTGGCCGGATTCCTGGACTCCGGCAAAACCAATTTCATCAACGGCGTCCTGGAGGACGGCTTCGCCCGCCAGGACAGGACCCTCCTCCTCCGCTGCGAGGAGGGGGAGGAGGAGTACAACCCCAAGGCTCTAGACAACGTCACCGTAGTGGACATCGAGGACGAGGCGGACCTGACCTGCTCCCGGATGAAGGAGCTGGAGAAGAAATACCGGCCCAAGCAGGTCCTCATTGAGTACAACGGCATGTGGCAGATGGAGCGCTTGTACCGGGAGGTCCTCCCCGCCAACTGGGTGCTCTATCAGATCATGACCTTCGTGGAGGCCGGGACCTTCGATCTGTACGCCAAGAACATGGGCCAGCTGATGATGGAGAAAATCACCAACGCGGACCTGCTGGTCTTCAACCGGGCCACGCCGGAGCTGCGGGAGGCCCTGCGGAAGCGGAATCTCCGCATGGTGAACCGCCGGGCGGACATCTACTTTGAGAACGTGGACGGCTCCAGCGAGGACTACCTCACCGGGGACGAGTGCCCCTTCGACCTGAACCAGCCTGTGGTGGACATCCCCGACGACGACTTCGGCGTCTGGTACGTGGATGTCATGGACCACCCGGACCGCTGGGCGGGGAAGGAGGTCCACATGAAGCTGCTCATGTGCCACTCGAAAAAATACCCCGGCATCCACTGCCCCGGCCGCTTCGCCATGGTCTGCTGTGAGAACGACATCCAGTTCCTGGGACTGGTGGCCAAGGGCATGGGCCTGAAGGACTACAACAACCGGGACTGGGTGGAGGTTACTGTCCGCATGGCGGTGGAGAACCACGACGCCTACCAGGGCAAGGGTCCGGTGATGCACGTGCTGAGCATCGCCCCCTGCGCCAAGCCCGCCCAGGACGTGGTGACCTTCTGATACGGTCTGTAATAAATTGGAAAAAGGCGCCCTTCCGTTATGGTACGGAGGGGCGTTTTTTGCTCATTACAGGTCTCTGGGAAGATAGGCCCCGTTGATGTCGTAGAGCGAGACAAATGGCGGGTTCGGCTGCTCTGTGCTCAGGGGCAGGGACAGGAAGGAGATGTCAGCGCGGTTCTGAGGTCGGGGTCCACCCAGGTCCTCAGGAAGCAGTTGTCGCCGCCGTATTCAAAGTAGTACGCCTCCTCCGGCAGCTCCACGCCGGAGACCACGATGATGGGCTCCTCCTGGGTGCCGAAGTTCCACTGGACCAGCCCCTTGTACCCCGGCTCGATGCGGGACCGGCCGCCGAGGATGCGGCAGCGGTCGTGAAGGTCCTCCTTGTCCCGGTAGACCTCGTCCTTCTGCCAGAAGCTCATGCACCGCTCCCCCTCCCGGTCCGAGAGGAGAACGGCCATGTAGTCCTCCAGGAATGCCGTCTCCCGGACATGCAGGCTCTTGGGGTTGACCCGGATTTTCATGCCCTGCTCCTGGAAATAGTTCACCGTGGCCTCCGCCACGTCTCCCTCCTCCCGGGGATTGACGGAGCTGGTGTAATGAGCCCAGTGCTCCTGGCGCTCCTGTTCCGCCAGCTCCCGGGCCTCCCGCTCCCGCTGGACCTGGGCGCAGGACGCGCCGGCGCCCCAGATGGCCAGGACCGTCACCGCCGCCATAGCCAGCCAGGCCAGCCACTTCCAGGTGTGTTCCCGCTTCATGCTCTCCATAATCTGCCCCCCGCCGCTTTCGGCAGTTCCTCCACCGTCAGTTCCTTTCCGCTGAGCAGCTCGCTGACCGACAGGCCCAGGGCCTCGGAAAGGGGCTCCAGGCTGTCCAGCCCGGGCATGCCCCGGCCGGTCTCCCATCGGCTGACGGCCTTATCCGTCACGTGGATCCGTTCCGCCAGTTCCGCCTGGCTGAGGGCCAGCTGTTTTCGCCGCCGGGCGATCAGCGCGCCGGCAGCCTTTGTGTCCATGGTCATCAACTCCTTTGGCCGCAGTATGCCACATCGGCGAGGAAAAGTCACCCTATGAATCGTAGACCGGGGGGTGTATGGGATTTTTGTATTTTTTGAAAAGTCCCTCTTGAATTTTGCGTGGAGGGCCTGTATAATAGAGAAGGATTTGCCGGTGTGATGGAATTGGTAGACGTGACGGACTCAAAATCCGTTGGTAGCGATACCGTGTGGGTTCGAGTCCCACCACCGGCACCAGCCTGTGTTGACAAAAAAGATGTAGGCGAAATCCCGCACTTCGGTGCGGGATTTTTGCGCCTAAATGCAAGATTTCCAGAAAAACTATAAAGAGTCATTGGAAAAACTTGGGTGTCTAAAATTAAAATAACGCTTCGGAGATGTAAGTAAGCGCAAAATAGCGAGGCACCAAGGTTAGGATTCAGCGCAGACTATGAACGAGTGGCAGCCAAGGCAGGCAGTCCTGAGGAGAACGGCCTTCCGGCAAAGACTCCAGCAGGAACTTGAGATATTCAAAAGGCTTCAGGCCATTGGCTTTCGCGGTTTCAACCACAGAATAGATCGCGGCGCTGGCGCCGGCTCCCCTGGGCGTGTTGGAAAACAGCCAGTTCTTCCGCCCCAAGGCAAAGGGCCGCACAGAGCGCTCCGCCCGGTTGTTGGACAGCTCCAGCCGCCCGTCCAGGAAAACATTCATCAGTCAGCCCTCCTGCCTCACAGCGTAGGTCAACGCCGCGCCAAGCATGCTCTTTGGCACGGGATTTTTCTCGTATTCTCTTCTCACCCAGGTGAAGAACACCTCCGTCACTGGCTTGGACCGCTCTAACCTGGACTGGAACGGCGGATCACGCCCTTCCAGGTCCGGGGGCGGGTGTCTTTGCCAGGATGCTTCGGTTATGAGTTGGACCTGGACAAGCTGTCTCCCGAGGATCAAGATCTTATCCCTCAGCAGTTGGAGGAGTACCTTGGCGGGGTACATCCATACCACACAGTCCAGTGTCAACCGCTATGAGAATGGGCAGACCTCGCCGCCCATCGACTATCTCCGAAAGTCCGCAGATTTTTTTGACGTGTCCATGGACTATGTTTTCTGCCGGACGGACAAGCCCCAGGGAACGGCGTACAACTTCAATCCCACTATCACACCCGGCAAAGAAGAAGTGCACCGGTTTATCGAGATGTGCTTCGATCCGGCCTCGCCCATGAACGAGAAGTTGAAGGAAACTCTGTTCCAGATGATGGAGGGCGGCAAATAAAAGCAGTCATTTACGCCCGATAATCCAGTGACAACCAACGTAGGGAAAGTATCGAGGGTCAAATCCCGGAGTGTACTGCCTTTGCCGAAAAGAACGGCATTACTGTCCTGCGCCACTACATCGGCCGGGCCTTCTCCGCCAAAACGGACAACCGTCCGGAGTTTCAGAATATAATAAAGGACAGTGGCAAGCGGTTTTTTGATATGGTGATCGTCTGGAAGCTGGACAGGTTCGCCCGGAACCGCTACGACAGCGCCCGGTACAAGGTCACGCTGAAAAAGAACGGAATCAAGGTGGTGTCCGCTACCGAGGTTATTTCAGATGGCGCCGAGGGCGCGACTATGAAAGAAATTCGTGATTACTTGAACGAACACTGTGTGAAAAACACGAGGGGCCAGCCGCTGTCCTGCAACAGCGTCCAGCATCTTTTGAACAATCGCCGCTATATTGGGGAGTAAGCCTATCGGGACATTGTTGTGCCGGACGGCATCCCCGCCATCGTCCCCAAAGACCTCTTTGAGCGGGTGCAGGAGTGTATGGCAAAGAACAAAAAAGCCCCTGCTCGACATAAGGCGGAGGAAAATTATCTGCTGACGACCAAGCTGTTCTGCGGATACTGTGGAGCCTACTTCTGCGGCGAGAGCGGCACCAGCCACACTGGGAACACCCACCGCTATTACAAATGTGTGTCCGTGAAAAAGAAGTGGGTGGACTGCCATAAGAAGTCCGTCAAGAAGGACTGGATTGAGGATTTGGCCGTCAGCGAAACGATGAAAATGGTGATGGATGACAAGGTGATAGAGGCCATTGTCGCCATGCTGATGGAATTGCAGGAGCAGGAGAATGTGAACCTTCCACTGTATGAGCAGCGGTTGCGGGAGGCCGACCAAGGCATCCAGAATTTGCTCAACGCTATCCAGCAGGGTATTCTCACCAAGTCCACCAAGGGGCGTTTTGAGGAATTGGAGGCCATGAAGGAGCAACTGGAAACAAAAATCGCCTGTGAGAAACTGGTAAAGCCCAAGGTGAGCGCTGAATTTATGACCTTCTGGCTCCACCGTTTCCGCAAGCTGGACGTGCGGCAGAAGGCCAACAGGAAGATGCTGATCGACACCTTTATCAACGCTATTTTCCTTTATGATGACAAGATGGTGATTACTTTCAACTACAAGGAAGGGACGGACACAGTTACCTCTGATGACCTTAAAGCCTGTTCTATGGCGGAAAAACCTGGGAGTGCAAATTTAAAATAACGCATTAACGCTTTGGAAATGCAAAAACAACTGTTTTGGAAGAACGCGCAACTCAAACTCTCCACCCGCTGGATAAAAAGAATCTCTGCGCTCAGATCTCCCTCAGCCTCCACACGCAGGTCAGCGAAGCCAGAGAGGCGGCGGGCAGGACCTTGGCGACGGCGGCGCACTCCTCAAGGCTGCCGCGCAGTCGAAGCCTACAGAGGAGCAGTGGCAGACCATGTTGGACGCTGCCAGGCTGCTCACAGAGATAAACGACCTGGACGATATGGTCCTGACCGCCAAGGCCCCCTCGGGTGGTTTCCTGAATATCCAAGAATTGCGGTCCCTGCCGGGCATCGTCCAGGAAGCGATTCACGCCAAGCGGCAAGAGGGCCGTATCGCCCCCCCTGTGAAGCCGCCGTCCCCAAAGCCCTAAACGCTGCAGTGGACCCCATGCGGCCCCGTTGAAGGCCCTTCCAGCACAAGGCCCCGGCATCCCGAACAGATGAAGGGATGCCGGGGCCTTTTCGCTTTCCTGGGCCAATTACACACCGAAGTTCAGCTGACGGTAGTAGCCATCATAGACCCGAGAGATAGGCTTGTCCGCCAGCTCGGAATTTCCTCTTACCGCTCCGTTTTCCGCTTGCGCGGAAAACTGCGCCGGACAGGAAATTTCTTCACTTTCGGCCACGATTCGCTTCGCTGGATTCACGGCCGATAAGAGACGAAATGGTCAGTTGATTTCCTCCCAAAGCGGGCCAAAATCCAGTCCCATTGCACAAAAACCTCCTGCTATTTTTTGCAATACCGCTAGATATTGTAGCTGGAAGCGGCAGGAAAAGCAGTGACATACCCGCAGAAAAAGAAGCGGCGGTTTTTGAGGCCCCTATAGACCTCATGAGCTTCTACACCTTCTGCCCGGAGGTCCGCAGCAGTGCCGTCGCCCTCTGCGGGCAGGATAGCCCAACGGCCCTTGTTCGTTCCCGCTTCCTAAATCCGGGGCGGGAACGCGTCGAATACGTCCAGGACCGCCTCTGCCATGTCGCCACCGCAATCGGGAACATCAAGGCTTACACCCTGGCAGCGCCGACTGGACCAGCATAATCGCAGCGGCCGAAATCCGGCAGCGCCGGATGGCTGCGTCCTTCTTTCTGTAATCTTGTCACGGAAGTGAAAACGCATTTCTGATATCATAGCCGCATCAATTCCGGGAGGTCATGATATGGGAACAAAAACAAGGAAACGGGCTTTTGTTGATACGGCATCCTGCGTCGCCTGCGGCTGCTGTGTTAAGATTTGTCCGCTGTCCGCCATTCAAATCCGGCATGGAGTTCGGGCTGAGGTGGATGTGGAGAGGTGCGTGGGCTGCGGCCGGTGCGCCAGGGAGTGCCCTGCGTCTGTCATTGAGATTCGGGAGGTGCAGTCATGAAAAAGCGCTGGTACGACTATCTCTGGATCGTTTCCCTGACGTATCTGGTCCTGGGATTTTTCAACATTCTCTTCGCTTGGCTGGGCCTGCTGTGTTTCTTCATCCCGCTGATCATCTCCGCTGCCTGCGGCACAAAGGGCTACTGCAACCGCTACTGCGGCCGGGGGCAGCTGTTCGGCCTGCTGGGCGGACATTTCGGCTTGTCCCGAAAAAAGGACATTCCCAAATGGATGAAGAGCAGATGGTTTCGTTACGGGTTCCTGATATTCTTTTTCATCATGTTCTTCCAGATGCTGTGGAATACCTATCTGGTATTTGCCGGCGTCCGGGAGCTCAAGCAGATTGTGACCTTGCTTTGGACCCTGAAACTGCCCTGGCACTGGGCCTATCACGGGACGCTGTTCCATCCGGGTGTCGCGCAGTTTGCTTTCGGATTTTACAGCGTGATGCTGACATCAACCGTTCTCGGTCTTGTCACCATGGCGCTGTTCAAGCCCCGCAGCTGGTGCGTCTACTGCCCCATGGGGACGATGACACAACTGATCTGCAAGGCCAAAGACCGAAAGGGTAACATTGTCACGGAACAGCGGTGAATTTTGTGGTATCATAAAGCCACTACATCAGATAAGGAGGACAATAAATGTCTGTCATAAATATCAGTAAAACGAATTTTGCGGAGGAGGTCACCAATTCCACAAAGCCCGTCCTGCTGGACTTCTGGGCCCCCTGGTGCGGCCCCTGCCGCATGGTGGGTCCCCTGGTGGAGGAAATCGCGGCGGAGCGGCCCGACATCAAAGTAGGCAAGGTCAACGTAGACGAGCAGCCGGAGCTGGCGGGGCAGTTCGGCGTCATGAGCATCCCCACCCTGGTGGTGATGAAAAACGGCAGGGTGGTCAATCAGACTGTGGGCGCGCGGCCCAAGAGCCAGATTCTGGCCTTGCTGTAAGGAGGCCGGGTTATGGGATTTCTTGACTTTTTGAGGAGCCCCGACATCGATCAGGGCATCCGGGAATACCGGGCCATCCCCGGCGCGGTCCTGCTGGACGTGCGCACGCCCCAGGAGTACGGGGAGGGGCACATCCCCGGCAGCGTCAACGTGCCCTTACAGTCTCTGGGCGGAGAGGAAAGCGTTCCCGCCGGGAAGGACGCGCCCCTGTTCGTCTACTGCCACAGCGGCGCGAGAAGCCGCCAGGCGGTGGACATACTGGCCCGGATGGGCTATCTGAACGCAAAAAATATCGGCGGCATCGCCGCCTACAAGGGAAAGGTGGAGCACTGAGATGAAGGTTGTCATCATCGGCGGCGTGGCGGGCGGCGCCACGGCGGCAGCAAGGCTGCGGCGGCTGGACGAACAGGCGGAGATCGTGGTCTTCGAGCGGTCCGGGTTCGTCTCCTACGCCAACTGCGGCCTGCCCTATTACATCGGCGGGGTCATTGAGGACCCCGAGGCCCTGACCCTCCAGACCCCGGAGAGCTTCTTTGCCCGCTTCCGGGTGGATATGCGGGTGCGCCATGAGGTCACCGCCCTCCACCCGGAGCAAAAAACGGTCTCCGTCAGGAACCTGGAAACCGGAGAGGAATTCGAGGAGCCCTACGACAAGCTGATCCTCTCCCCCGGAGCGAAGCCCACCCAGCCCCGGCTTCCCGGCGTGGGACTGGAAAAGCTCTTCGCCCTGCGGACAGTAGAGGATACCTTCCGCATCAAGGACTACATCAACGCCCATCACCCGAAATCCGCGGTGCTGGCCGGCGGCGGCTTCATCGGCCTGGAGCTGGCGGAGAACCTGCGGGAGCTGGGGCTGGATGTTACCATCGTCCAGCGGCCCCGTCAGCTGATGAACCCCTTTGACCCGGACATGGCGGCCTTTATCCACGCCGAAATGCGGGCCCACGGCGTGAGGCTGGCCCTGGGGCACACCGTGGAGGGCTTTGAGGAGAAGGACGGAGGCGTGGACGTGCTACTGAAGGACAGCGCCCCCCTCCACGCCGACATGGTGGTTCTGGCCATCGGCGTCACGCCGGACACGGCCCTGGCCAGGGAGGCGGGACTGGCGCTGGGGATTAAGGGCAGCATCGTGGTCAACGACCGGATGGAGACCTCGGTCCCGGACATCTACGCCGTGGGGGACGCGGTACAGGTGAAGCACGCTGTCACCGGGCTGGACACCCTCCTCTCTCTGGCGGGCCCCGCCAACAAGCAGGGGCGCATCGCGGCGGACAATATCTGCGGCGGGGACAGCCGGTATCTGGGGAGCCAGGGCAGTTCCGTCATCAAGGTCTTCGGCCTGACGGCGGCGGTCACCGGCGTCAACGAAACCAACGCCAAAAAGGCCGGGCTGGACGCGGACGCGGTGATTCTGTCCCCCATGAGCCACGCGGGCTACTATCCCGGCGGGAAGCTGATGACCATGAAGGTGGTTTTTGAGAAGGGGACCTGCCGCCTCCTGGGGGCCCAGATCGTGGGCTATGAGGGCGTGGACAAACGCATCGACGTGCTGGCGACGGCCATCCATGCCGGAATGTCCGCCATCCAATTAAAGGATCTGGACCTGGCCTACGCGCCGCCCTACTCCTCCGCCAAGGACCCGGTGAACATGGCGGGCTTCATGATTGAGAATATCTCCAAGGGCGTTGTGAAGCAGTTCCGCCTGGAGGACCTTCCGACTCTGCCCCGGGACGGCAGCGTGACGCTACTGGACGCCCGGACCCCCCAGGAGTACGCGGGAGGCCGTATCGAGGACTTCCGCCTGATTCCTGTGGATGAACTGCGGAACCGCCTCGATGAGATCGAACCCGGCAAGCCGGTATATGTCCTCTGCCAGAGCGGATTGCGGAGCTATATCGCCTGCCGTATCCTGGCCGGGCATGGCTATGAGACCTATAATTTTGCCGGCGGCTTCCGGTACTATGGCGCAGTCATGAATGACCGCCGCCTGATAGAATCGGCCACGGCCTGCGGCATGGATCAGTGAACAGAAAGCCCCCTCTGAGGAGGGGGCTTTTTCACGCGTCCCGCAGAGCCGTCAGCTTTTTTTCGTCCAGGAGCTCCACGGCGCCCCGGGACAGCCTCACCATTCCCTCGCTCTGGAGATAGCGCAGCATTCGGGTAATGACCTCCCGATGGGTCCCCAAATGGTTGGCAATGGTCTCATGGGTAATATTCAGCCGGTCTCCGCCTTCAATCGCGGACTCCTCCAGCAAAAAGGCCGCAACCCGCTTGTCCATGCTCTTCCACATGACCTGCTCCATGAGCCACATGACCTCCGAGAACCGCGCGGCCATGATTTCATTGGTGTAGTTGGCCAGCGGCGCGGACTCCTTCATGATTCGCTGGTAGGCTTCCGCCGGGATCATCCAGAACACCGTGTCCTTCTCCGCCTCCACGGTTACGTCAAACTGCATGCTCCGCATGATACAGGAGGCGGAAAGCAGGCAGATATCCCGGTCAAACAGGCGGTAAATCGTGATTTCCCGCCCCTCGTCCGACAGGATATAGGCCCGGAGCTGGCCGGATTTTACCACCAGCAATCCGGTACAATCCGCACTGCCATTGTGGAGCACCGTCCCTTTTCCCACGGTTCGTTCAGCCAAGCCGCTCAGGATACACGTCCGCTGTGCGTCCGTTAAAGTTTCCCACACGGGAAAGCAGCTTTGAAACTCCATTCGCGTCCTCCTTGCCATGATATACAGACGAGGAACCCTCACTCACCACATCTTCCCCCGTTCCCGGAACAGCCATGCTTGTCATCGCCGCAATGGCCCTCCCCGTGACAACCGTGGTGTTCATGTCCATGATGGCCGCACTGTACGTTGGCCTGATAGACCAGTCTGCCCGCCAGGAAGTCCTTGACCACATCATCTGCCGTTCCGGTCACGCCGCCGTAGAGCTTAATCCCCGCCTGCGCCAGCGCCTCCTGCGCCCCGGCGCCGATGCCGCCGCAGATCAGCACATCCACCTGCAAGCCGGACAGGAACCCCGCCAAGGCGCCGTGGCCGCTGCCGGCAGTGTCGGCCACCTGCTCCTGAACCACCTGTTCATTCTCCGTATCGTAGAGCTTCATCTGCTGGGTGTGTCCAAAGTGCTGGAACACCTGGCCATTTTCATAGGGTACCGCGATTCTCATAGTAGCTTCTCCTTTTCCGTTCAGTTTGGTTTGCAGGGCCCACCGGCAGTTCCGTCCGCAGCCCCGCTCCCGGTCGCCCCGGCAGACGCGGTAATGCCCGCCGCCGATGACCAGGGCTTTTCCGTTCACAAGGCTGTCGGAGAGCTTGAACCGGGCGCTCTCGTAAATTTCCGTCACCGTGGTCCGGGAAATCTCCATCTGCGCCGCGCACTGCTCATGGGTCCTCTTCTCGTAATCGACCAGCCGGATCACCTCGTATTCGTCCACGGTCAGGGTAACCGCATCCGCCGCAGATTCTCCCTGTGGGAGAAAGCCGGAACACGTTGGCTCCGTGCAGACCCGGCGGCAGCGGGTTGGTCTGGCCATAGGGACACCTCCTCAAAGCAATTCCGGTATATGACGGAAATAGGATACACCCTGGAAGGAGAAAAATCAAGATACTATGAAATTTATGAGCGGCTTTTATCCGGGGTTATAATCGCATTTCTGACAATGTACCATGGCGCTGCTGTAGTCCTCTTTGTGATACAGCGCCGCCGCCAGGACGGCGTCTGTGATGTTCCTCATCTCTTTGCGCTGTTCGCTGTACCGCAGGACGTTCTTGGCCGCCAGCACGCAGATGATTCGGGATTTCCACTTTCCTCCGAAGACCTCCAGTCCGTACTCCAGGGGACAGCGGATATCTTTTTCCATTTTTGCTTTATACACGTCCATCACCTCTTGCGCTGAGTATAGCGCTTGCACTGTGGAATTACAAGTCACTATAAAAATAAATAGCGGCTCAAATTTCAGGCACTCTGCCCGCAGTTTTTCACGCAAGCCAAATGCAATAGAGATTTGAATTATTAAAAAAGCGGGGCCTATCTTTTTAAGTCGTGCCTTTTTTGCAAAAATCCATAGAATTTAACAATTTTCTGAAATTAACAAAAAACATTACGGATGTCGTGCAGACGGCCAGAGTATCCGCAATCGGCTCCGCCAGGAAAATGCCTAACGCCTTATCCGCAAAGAAATTTGGCAGCAGGAAAATCAACGGAATCAGCAACAATATTTTTCGATAGATAGAGAGGAAGATCGCAGCAGGCGCGTTTCCCAGGGCCACAAAGCTGTACTGACACGCCACTTGTATACCGAAAATCATAGACATGGACATGTAAATTTGGAGCGCCCAAGCAGTGTAGGAAATCAACGTTGAATCATCAGCAAAGACTGCGGCCACGGAATCCGGAGCAAATATGCAAATACACCAAATACACACAGGCCCAGCCACCCAGGACGCCAATAGCAATCGAAACGCCTTTCGGACCCGCTCTCCGTTTCCGGCACCCAGATTATAACTCAAGATTGGCTGTGCGCCCTGCGTCAGCCCTGTAAGCAGCAGCATGGTAAAATTCATGATGCCGCTCAAGATCGTCACAGCTCCAACGGCAAGATCTCCGGCATATTTCAGTAAGGTAACATTGAAGCTGATTGCTGCCAGATTTTCTGTAATCTGCATCAGGCATGGTGACGTACCCAGGGCAATGCAGGGCAGCAAAAGCCTTGCGCGGAAGCAAAAATTTTGCTTCCTAAGTTTGACGATGCTTCTGGAAGACCGCAGAAACCCAACCACCCAGCAAGAGGATATGCCCTGGGAAAGAATCGTTGCCAGCGCGGCCCCCTTTACGTCCATGTGCAGGAGGTAAATAAAAACAGGGTCCAGAATAATATTCAGGGCAGCTCCGATAAAAACCGTGAGCATACTTGTAACCGCATATCCCTGGGCAGTAATAAATGCGTTCAAGCCCAGAGACAGCTGTACGAAGATCGTACCCAAACAATAGACGTTGAGATACTTCAGAGCATAGACGCTGGTATCCGGGCTGGCTCCAAACAACAGCAGGATATCTCTCCCCCAAAACAGCATCAGTGCGGTCAGAAACAAAGAGATCACGGGCAGGGTGAACGCGCAGCTTCCTAAAATCTGTTCCGCAATGTCATGTTGCCCTTTCCCCATTGCCCTGGACGCCCTTGGAGCGCCGCCCATACTGACCAACGCGGCAAATGCTGAGATCATCAAAATCACAGCGCCGGTGAGCGCTGCCGCTCCAATAGCGGGGATGTGGCCGATATACATTCGGTCTACGAGGTTATACAAAACATTGATGATTTGGGCCGTAACCGCAGGCACGGCTAAGCGGGCAAAAAGAGTTCCTATAGGTGCAGATGCCAATTCCTGCTCTTTTTGGTTATCCATAACGGGACCTCCTCTGCGTGCAGATTTCTCCCGATTATAGCGTTCAGGCGGCGGAACTACAAGTCACTATGAGATTTATAAGTGACTCATAAATTTGCTGATATCTTTACGTCCGCAATCCAGGCGAATACAATAAAGCCACTTTCAGACAGCGGGCAGCTCCGCGAATTTAGAAGGAGGCCATTCAAAATGAGCATGAACGAAAACGTGAAGAAGCTCCTCTAGGAGCAGATGTGGTATCTGGCGACCTACGACCAGAAGCCCAGCGCAGTACCTGTGGCATTCAAGGACGTGACCGACGACGGCAAGCTGCTGGTGGGCGGCGTGTTCCTGGAGACCACGCTGGTCAATATCAAAAAGAACGGAAAAATTGCCGTCTCTGCCAGTAACGGGGCTTCTCTGGAGGGATACCAGATCAAGGGCACCGCCGGGTATGTCACCGAGGGTCCCATCGTAGAGACCTTCAAAAAGCAGGTGGAGACAATGTTCAAAGGCGCCGCCACCGCCAAGGGCGCGCTGATCATCACCCCGGAAAAGGTCATCGTCACCACCCCCGGCGCGGACAACAAAAAGGAGCTGTAAGCAGGGAAAGCGGCCTGTTCCAGGAGCGGATCAGACCGTTTCTTTATGTAACCGGAATCATGTTGCAGAGTTTTAAAAGCCGGACATCCTCCCGCGAGATTTTCAGACGCTTAGCAAGCTCCGCATCCGCTGCCAAAGGCGATTTGGAAAGCAGGATCTTCGTGGCGATAGGCATGATGGGCCGGGAGGATACGCCGATCCACAGGCCCCACTTCGTCGGAGCTTCCAGGTAGGCCGCCAGCACCTTGCAGCTGGCGTTTTCCATGGGGCTGTCCTGGTTGGTCAGGCTGATGTCACTGAGGGTGTCGTAATACTCTATGTACCCGTAGTAGGTGGTTTCGCACCTCTTTAGACCCAAAAATCAATCAGTAATTAACAAATCCTCAAACAATTCTACTTTCAGGAAATCCGCCCCGTTTTGACGCAAGGACCTCCTATTTGATAGACTTCACCCATCAAGAGCACCCCCCCATAAAAACGAAAAGGAGGTGGAGCGTCTATGTACAATTTTGATGAAATCATCGACCGGAGAAACACCAGCACCATGAACACCGACGGCTTCCGAGGCTACATTTTCCACGCCGGCGAAACCAAGACCTTCCCATACAAGGATGAGGAGTTCATCCGCGTGTGGGTGGCCGGCATCGAGTTCACAACGCCGGACGTGGTCATCGACGGCATCCGGGAGCGGCTGGACCGGCGCATCTTTGGCTATACCCGAGTCTTTGGCCAGGACTACTCTCTTCATCCTGTGCAGCCCTCACAACCCCTCCGGGCGCATCTGGCGGGAGGACAAGCTGAAGAAGCTGGGAGACATCATCAAAAAGCACAACCTCTGGGTCATCTCCGACGAAATCCATTGAGACCTGATCCGCTGTGACCAGACCCACATTCCCCTGGGCAAGGTGATGCCGGACTACGACCGCCTTGTCGCCTGCATGGCCCCCAGCAAGACCTTCAATCTGGCAGGGCTGATGATCTCCAATGTGATGATCTGGGACAAGGAGCTGCGAGCCCACTGGCTGGACCGGCACTACAACTTCGACAACCCCCTGAGCATCTCCGCAGCCCAGGCCGCTTATGAGAAGGGCGGACCGTGGCTGGAGAAACTGCGGGTGTACCTTGACGAGAACTTCGCCTTCACCCGGGAGTATCTGGCGGAGCACCTGCCCACCTTCTTCGCCTATGAGGCCGGGGTGCTGCTAAAGGGCGGCAACATGTTCGTGCAGAACTCCGACTGCTTCATCCGCCTGAATCTGGCCTGCCCCAAGGTGACCCTGGCCGAGGGTCTGCGGCGTATCTGCCAGGCCGTCAATACCAAGCATACGGAGAAATATACCAAGGTTGAGTAAGGGGTTTGGGCCCGCTTGTCCCCCTTCTTTAATACCGTCATCGAAAAACAGGTATCCCCCAAAATCAAAGAAAAGAGGAGTTTCATCCATGGAAGAAATGAGAAGCCTGAAAAATTACGGCGCAATCGCGTTCCTCCCGATGATCCTTTTCCTGGCCCTCTATGTGGGCTGCGGCGTCGTCTTTACCATTATGGGCCGTGAAGACCCGTTCAGCCAGCTGCCCCGTTATGTGGCCGTCATGATCGCGATCATGCGTTCTATTTCCCTTCCCAAGCCCGCTCGGAGCTGCGTGGCGGTGAAGACGCTCCCCAAGGGAGCCCTCTGCGAGATCGAGGCCATCGCCGTCACGGAGTAAGGGAGGAACGGGATGGACAAGCAAACGTTTCTGTCTCGGTATCTCGTAGACCGCCGGGGAACGGACTCCTATAAGTGGGACGGGATGCTGGAGGAAAAGTCCGGAAGCCGGGACCTGACCTCCATGTGGATCGCCGATATGGAGTTCAAGACACCGGAGGCCGTGGTGGACGCTCTGGTGAGCCGGGCGCGGAACGGCGTATTCGGACTCCAGCGTGCCGGAGAAGTGCTATCAGGCGTACTCCGACTGGATGGAGCGCCGGTACGGCTTCCCGCTGAAAAAGGAGTGGCTCCGCTTCACCACCGGCTGCGTCACCGCCATTGCCTGGATGGTCCAGGCGTTCACCAAGCCCGGCGAACCCTGCCTGATCCTCACGCCGGTCTACTATCCCTTCCACAACGTTGTCACCTACAATGACCGCCGTCTTGTGACCGTCGACCTCCACTATGAGGAAGGCCGGTTCACCTTGGACTATGACGCCATTGAAAAAGCCATTGTGGATAACGGCGTCAAAATGTTCATCCAGTGTTCTCCCCACAACCCTGCGGGGCGGGTCTGGACCGAGGACGAGCTAGACCGGCTATTCACCATCTGCCGCCGCCACGGCGTACTTGTGGTAAGCGACGAGATTCATCAGGATCTGGTGCTGACAGGGCGGCGCTTTGTCCCGGTGGCGGTAGTGAATGGGGGAGCATACCGCGACATGGCAGTTACCCTCTCCTCGGCCTCCAAAACCTTCAGCCTTGCCACCCTGATCCACGCGCACATCATCATCATCACGGACGACAAGCTCCGGGAAATCTTTGACCACTGGGCCAGGGGGCATGAACCGGACGAAGAACAACGTGCTGGGGCTGGAGGCCGCCTGGGCGGGCTGCACCTACGGCGAGGATTGGCTCTCCGGCCTGCTGGCGGTCATCCGGGACAACTACGAGTATGAAGCGGGAGCTGAACGCCCGCGCGCCCAAAATCACCGTCTGCCCGTTGGAGGGAACCTATCTGGCCCTGCTGGATCTGCGGCAGTGCATGGACAAGAAAGAGGTCAAGTACTTCATTCTGAAGGACTGCCGTCTGCCCGTGGACTACGGCGAACAGTTCGGCGAACACTTCGAGGGCTTCGTCCGCCTGAATCTCGCCACGGACCCCGCCCTGGTGGAGAGGGCGGTCAGCAATATTATCACAGCATTAGAAAAGAGGAATCCCTGATGGAAAAGAAAAACCTGGACTGGACGAATCTCGGTTTCAGCTATTGGCAGACCAACGCCCGATACGTCTCCCATTACAAAAACGGCGCCTGGGTCCCGCCCTACGGCACTGGGGCCACGCTGTACCTCCGGCCCTACATGTTCGCCTCCAGCCCTGTCACCGGCATCAAGTCCGCCGAGGAGTATCAGTTCCGGCTGCTCTGCACGCCGGTGGGGCCCTACTTCAAAGGCGGCTCCAAGCCCCTGACCCTCTGCGTCAGTGACTTTGACCGGGCCGCGCCTCACAGAACCGGCCATATCAAGGCGGGATTGAATACGCTATGAGCCTCCACGCCTATGTCGCCGCCCACCAAAACGGCTTCGATGAGAACATGTTCCTGGAATCCGGCAGCCGAACCTATGTGGAGGAAACCGGAGGGGCGAACTTCTTCTTTGTCACAAAGGGCGGAGAACTGGTGATCCCCAAGTCCGGTTCCATCCTGCCCTCCATCACCCGGCGGTCCATGGTGTATGTGGCGGAAAACTATCTGGACCTGAAAGTCACCCAGCGTCCCGTCGCTCTGGCGGAGCTGCCGGACTTCGTGGAGTGCGGCCTGTGCGGCACGGCGGCGGTCATTTCTCCGGTGGGCAAGGTAGTTGACCACGGCAAAGAAATCTGCTCCCCCAGCGGCATGGAGAAGATGGGCGATGTGACAAAGAGGCTCTACGATACCATGACCGGCATCCAGCTTGGGACTGTGGAGGCCCCAGGTTCATGCCTGCGCGGATCTTACCGGACCCGACCCGTACTGTTCCCGATCCACCGGGGCGTGAGCTGCGAATACGGCGGAATTGACAGCGGCGGTATCGCCTTCTGCGACGCCGGAACCGGCATCGGCAAGACCTACGCCTACCTCGTGGTCGGAATTATGTTCCACGGCCCGCCATCCTCCCGGCCTGTCCTCGTTTCCACCTCCAGCATTGCTTTGCAGAAAACTGTGCGGGACGAGCATCTGCCTCTTCTCTCCGCCATCCTGGCGGAAGATGGCATGATCACAGAGTCCATTCAGGCCGTGATTCGCAAGGGCAAGTCCCACTACGTCTGCCACCAGCGGCTGGAACGGCGGCCAGGACAACTGAACCTCCGCAAGAAAAACTGGAGGGCCGGAAACGCCCTGCTCTCCCTGCGGGAGAAACTGGACCTGGATGAAGCACCCCGCCTCAGCAGCTACAACGTCGAAGCTCACAAACTGCCGGAAACCGCCCGGCAAATGTTCAGCGTTACCCTCCGGGCCGAGGACATCCAGGGCCTCATCCATGACCTGCGGTGGGAGAAATACCTGCTGGCGGCGGACACCCTGGCGGATACCTCCCGTCTTTTCCTTCGGAAGCTGGAGCGGCCTCACAACCCGGACAAGCGTTTCTCCGAATACGCCCTGCTGCTGGACGCAGCCTGCGGCCATGCCCAGGTGCTCTTCACCTCTTACGCCGCCATGTCCGCTGTAAAAGAGCGGCTGACGGCGAAGGACCTTCTCTGGCCCCTGTTCACCCTGGGCCGGAATGCGGGCCGCACCACAGAGCAGTTCAAGGCCAGTCCCGGAAGCGTCCTGCTGGCCACCGGCGCGGCCTGGGAGGGCTTCGACTTCCCCGGCGACTGCGTGTCCCTGCTGGTGATCCCCCGCCTGCCCTTTGCCCGCCCGGACGCTTTGAAAGAGAAGGAACGGGAAACCTTTCCGAATCTGCATTCCTTCATCCGGGCCATCGTCGTGCCGGAGATGCAGATCAAGCTGAAACCGGGCTTCGGCAGGGCCATCCGCACCGAAACGGTCACCTGTGTCGTTGCCATCTTGGACGAGCGGTCTGTCCCCGGACAGCGTTACTTCGAGGACGTGAAAACCGCCCTGCCGGACATGCGGATCACCGACAGCCTCCAGGATGTGGAGGCGTTCATCCGCAGCGTCAAAGGGCCGGACTACTTCCGGGAGGGCGGCGGATGATGAACGCCAAGAGCGAAATCCAGTACATACTGGTCACCCGGACCCTGGAAGATATGGCCCAGGTGGGCTTCCTGACGGCGGAGGAATTGGCCGCTGCCAAACACCTCGTTGTGGAGAAATACCGCCCCTCGGCTGTGTGGGAATAGTTCTGGATATCTCCGGCGAGGTGTGGTACTGTTGGCGTTGCCCAAACGAAAGGGAGGGCTGAAACATGGAATACAGCTTCTGCCTTGAACAGAAATTCCACGATGACGGACAATGGGAAACACGTACCTTGACGGCTCAGGAGGCGGAGGCCCTCGGAGAGGGATACACCCTGTATGTGGACGGCTACGTCAGCCAAGAGGCTATCCAGAATAATCTGGATGAGGCTGCCGCCACAAGGGCGTCATATGCGGCGCTTCAAAAGAGCAAAGGAGAACGGGGAGGCAAACGGTAAGATGACAGGCAATGTGAGAGTTATCCCGCCCAGAAAGAAGGAACCCTCCGTTCTGCGTGTCGCTGCCTACTGCCGGGTCAGCTCCGATTCTTCCGACCAGCTTCACTCCTACGCCGCCCAGATTCGCGGCTATACGGAGGAGAGCAGTAAGCATGAGGGTTGGAAGCTGGTGGGCATCTACGCCGACGAGGGCCTGACGGGCACTCGGATGGACAAGCGGGAGGACTTCAACCGTATGATTACCGCCTGTAAGCGGGGCCGGATTGACAAGATCCTGGCGAAATCCGTCTCTCGCTTCGTGCGGAACACCGTGGACTGCCTCAAGGTCATCCGCACCCTTAAAAGCAGGGGCATCGGTGTAATCTTTGAAAAGGAGAACATCAACACCCTCACCGAGTCCAGCGAATTTCTAATCACACTGTTCAGCAGCTTCTCCCAGGCGGAGAGCGAATCCCTCAGCCTAAACGTGGGAATTGGGGTAAAGCTGGCTATGAAGGAGGGAAAGGTCTCCTTCCAATACAAGAAGCTGCTAGGGTACCGGAGAGGCGAGAATGGCGGTCCGGAAATTGTACCGGAGGAGGCGGAAACCGTTCGCTTGATTTACCGTCTTTATCTGGACGGATGGAGCCCAGGAGATATTCAGAAGGAGCTGACGGAGAAAGGGATTCCCACGGCGGAAGGGATTCAGGGTTGGTCGCGGCAGGTGATTCGCAACATTCTAATCAATGAAAAGTACATTGGCGACGCCCTTCTGCAAAAGACGTATATCACCGACTGTATCAGCAAAAGGGCCCGAAAAAACCAGGGGGAGCTTCCCATGTACTACGCGGAAAACAGCCACCCCGCTATCATCCCCAGGGAAATCTTCTACCGGGTGAAGGAGGAGATGTCCCGCCGGGCTGGCAAGCGGAAGGTGATGCAGAAGACAGGGAAGACCGAGCAGGGCAAATACTCCGCCAAGTACGCTCTTAGTGAGCTGTTGGTCTGCGGGGAGTGCGGAACGCCCTACAAACGCTGCACCTGGGCCAGGAACGGCAAAAAGCGGATCGTCTGGCGATGCGTCTCTCGCCTGGAGTTTGGAAAGAAATACTGCCATAACTCGCCCTCGCTGGACGAGGACAGACTCCATAGGGCCATCGTGGGCGCTTTGAACGAGTATGGCGCCGTTCGGTCCGAAGTGAGGGCCGGGGTCCTGGAGCTGGCGGGGCTGGCACAGAGCCACGGCGAAAACGGTGGTGTGAGCCTTTTAGACCTGCGGCAGAGGCTGGACGCCCTGACGGCGGAACAGGCGCTCCTGCTGGACAAGGTGCTGGAGAACATGGGCAGCTCGGAGCTGAACGCCCAGCTTGAGGCGGTGACGGCGGAGAAGCAGGGCATTCTGGACCAGATGCAGGTTCTTGAACAGGATGAAAGCCAGCGGAGCCTCTGGGCCTCCAGATAGCGGGAGATGGAGGAGTGGCTGGACCAGCAGGAGATGCGGTTCACGGAGTACGAGGATGCCACCACCCGCAAGTTTATGGAGCGAGTCACGGTGGTGGACGCTGATACCATCCAGGTCAAGATCAAGGATGTTGATGTGGTGATTGAGCGGAAGCTGTGCTAAAATAGAAACGGAGGGGTACATATGGCAAACATGATTGGAAGGCGGACTACATCATTACCCACTGTGGGCCGACCTCAGTGCAGGATGAATTGATCAGAGAATTTCACAAGGCCGACACGCTGACGTATTTCCCGGACGAGGTGGCCGGTCAGTGCCAATTCCGCAATTGATTTCTGGGTCATTACCACACAAACACCGTCATTCAAAAAATTTGCGGTGCTGTATGAGCAGATCATCCGCCTGAAACTATAAGCAGAATTTGCAGGTAGGCAGAACGGTATTAAAGCAGAAAGATTCAATACCGCTCTGCTTGTCTGCAATTTTTATATTTAAAAAACGAATGGTGCGTGTTATAATTATGTTATGAAATGAATGCTTGATTTCAACAATAAAGTTCTGAGTCAGGCAATCGGCAAGGGGTTCGAATTGCGTTACCTGTTTTTCGGCGGGCAGCTACCTGGAATCCATCAAAGTCTTGCGGCGTAAGGTTTTTGGCTGAATTAAGGTAGGAGTATTGAACAGTTTTATTGGACTGGGCAATACTCCCACCCTTATTTTATCTTGAAAACCCTTGCGCTGTCAGGCTTTTCTGTTTTTATTCATTATCCTCAAAAATGGACACCTAATGTCAGAAAAGCCGAAATTCAGAGTCAAAAAATTAGAAATGATGGTTTTTGAACCTCTTGTTTAATTAGTTTGCTGATGTCTTTTTACCCTCATAGATTTCTTCCCGCTTCATGTAAGAGAAAAATGCCTCCATAACAGCGTTGTCATGAGGCTGACCTAGGGCGGAGTAGGATTGGACAACCTTGTTCATGCGCAACAGCTTGCGGAAAGTCTTGGAGGTATATTGTGCTTCTTAGCCACTGTGGAGCATTAGGGACTGGGGGGGTGCTCCTGTGTTTGAATATACGCATAAGAATTAATGAATTCACCCTATGAATTTGTCGAATTTTCTAATATAATGTAGAAAACTAGTTTAGTTGTATGATATTGTAATATTATATTTTAAGGTCTAAAATATCAGAAATTTGAAAGGAATTAGGGCAATGAAATCAGTATCTAACAGCCAACGAATACTCTATGAGTTATTTATCCAAGAGTATCGAGACAATACTACAAGCTGCATTTGGAAATTCCTCTCGACTTTAGGAGTCCACCATGCTATACTGATAAACGCCGTTACAAGGGATCGCTCCGCCGTCCAAGCGCTTCAACGCCGCAGGGCTGGCTTGCCGGGACGTGACAGCGTGGATGGAGAAAGCCCTTTTTCGTAATCGGCGGTTGTGGACAGCAAAGTATAGGAGGAGAGCGGAAACATGATTCACTACATACAAAATTTGAAAATCAGACTGAAACTTTATATCCTCATAGGAGTCGCGCTGTTCGGAATGCTTTTGATCAGCGGCATGTCCTTCTTCCTGATGGGGCAGATGAACGAAATGACAAGCGATATTGCGACAAGCTGGCTTCCCAGTGTTGACATCGGAAGGGAGCTGAGCAACACCATTTCAAATATCCGCCTCAATGAATTGGGGTATCTCACCGCAATGTCAGATGATATGGAGAAATCCAGCCTTCAGTATCTCCAGAGTGAAAAAGAGGACATGGAGGCTCTTTTAGCCACATATGGGGCGCTCATTGATGAAGAAGAGCGGGATTTTTATCATAACGCGCTGAATTTCTGGACGCAGTACAGGGAAACAGATGAAAGAATAATGGCCCTGGCCGCGCAGGGCCGCATAGAGGATGCCCGGGAAATCCTGGACGGCGAATGCGTGGATCTTTACAATTCTTTAAACAGCGCCTTTGATCAAATTATCACCTACAATACACAGGGCAGCGATAACGCGGCGGAGGAGAGCGCTTCCCTGTACAGAACCGCCGTCTGTGTGATGGCAGGGATCGTCCTCGCCGTGATCCTCGTGGGAGTTTTCTTCTCCTTTGTAGTGATACGGTTGATCAAAATGCCTATTTCCGAGATTGAAAGCGCTGCGGTCAAAATGGCCGAGGGAGATTTGGATGTAGTGATCTCCTATACCTCCAAAGACGAACTGGGTATTCTTGCCGCTCAGGTAAACAAATTGATCCACAAGCTCCAGATGATTATTGAGGATGAGAATAAATTCCTTGCCAGAATGGCTGAGGGAGATTTTACGGTGGATTCGGTTTGTGAGGAAGCGTATACGGGCGGCTTCTATCCCCTGCTGGTTTCTTTCCGGGGCATTGCGGAAAGGCTCAACGACACCATGCTGCAAATCAGCCAGAGTTCCTCTCAGGTCGCAAGCGGCGCGGACCAGGTATCGACCGGATCCCAGGCTCTTGCCCAGGGGGCAGCCGAGCAGGCAAGTTCCGTGCAGGAACTCGCCGCCACCATTAGTGACATCTCCAACCGGGTCAATCAAAACGCGGACCATGCGCGGCAGGCCAGTGCTGCGGCCGGCGAGGTCAGTACGAAAATGGATATGAGCAAAGAGAAGATGCAGCAGATGATCCAAGCAATGCGGGATATCAGCACCTGCTCCAGTGAGATCAGTAAAATTATGAAGATCATCGAAGATATCGCCTTCCAAACGAATATTCTCGCTTTGAACGCCGCCGTAGAAGCCGCCCGCGCGGGCTCCGCTGGAAAAGGATTTTCCGTAGTGGCTGACGAGGTCCGCAATCTGGCAAACAAAAGCACGGAGGCCTCGGAAAACATCTCTGCTTTGATAGAAAATTCCTTAAAGGCGGTTGAAAGCGGGACGCAAATCGCGGACGATACCGCGCGGTTTTTAATGCTGGCCGTCAATGATGTAAACGAGATGACCGGCATTATCGGACAGATTTCGGAGGCCAGCAGCGAACAGGCCGATTCCATTTCTCAAATTATTACGGGGATTGACCGGATTTCCAGTGTTGTACAGACAAACTCGGCAACCGCGGAAGAGAGCGCGGCGGCGAGCGAAGAACTGTCCAGTCAGTCGCAGCTCATGAAGGGGCTTGTAGAAAGATTCAAACTAAAGGGCAATCCTTTCAGATGACTCCCTCTTGAATACCCCAACCCCCAATTTGAATAAATTGTTGTTGGTTGTTCGGATTGGGTTGGGGTTGTTCTTTGCCTACAGCCCTTATAATTCAAGGGATACAGGCTTTTATGCCTCGGGTGCCATGTGTCAGAGCCCAAACGAAAACAGTTCAAAATCAAAGTGCAAAACGCTTGTGCCACAACGAGTTTCAGAAATAGTAGTTTCGTAGTGGTAAGCCACGTTGCCGTGGATGTCATGTTGTTCGCGGCGACTTTTTACAAAAGTCAACTCTTACGCATTTTGTCGCGGCTTCTTTCCAGATCGGACCCGCTTCGCTGGCTCCGATCTGGTTTTGGGCGCGGGCTTAAAAGTTGCATCTTTTTGTCAACAGAAGACGTAAATTCGCCAGAATCGGATGATTTCGGTGGATTTTAGCAACTTTTCCGGTGTGTTTATGGCGCTGAGAAATTGTTAGACCCACGCCTTGACCCACATGGCGAAATGGCCGGAACAGGATAGATAGGACGAGAGAGCGCCGGAGAGCAGGTTTCCGCCCTCCGGCGCTTGGCGTTTTGCATGACCTCCGCCATGAAGCCGCCGCTTTTCTTTGCGGCGCCCTTCTGCATCTCTTTTGTCACGTTAGTGTAGGCGTCCAGTGTAAACTTTGTCGAGTAGTGGCCCAGCAACCCAGAGACCGTCTTGATATCTACGTCGTTTTGCAGCGCCATCGTGGCGAAGGTCCGTCAGAGGTCATGGAAGCGGACATGCTCCTCGATGTCTGCCCGTTTCAGCAGCTTCTTATGAATCCTGCCTACGCAGTCCGGACCATACATCCCGCCTGTCACCGGTGAGGGGAACAGATAGGGACTGAATGGATGATGTTTGCGGTCCTCCACCAGAAGGCGCATGGCCTCGTTGTCAATGTAGACTATCCTGATGAAGTTTTTCGTCTTCGGTTCCGTCACCCGCAGTTCTCCCTTGCGCCTAGCGACGGATTTGGAAACCGTCAGACACTTCTCTTTGACGTTTAGGTCCGTCCAGAGGAGCGGTAACAACTCGCCTCGTCGGAGTCCTGTCGTCAGTTCCAGGTAAAACATCGGGAGGACGCCATGCTCCTCTGCCGCCCGCAAGTAGTCTCCTAGCTTTTCCGGCGGGATGATCTGCATCTCCTTCTTCTTCTTCGGCGGCAGCTTGCAGTTGGCGGCGGGGTTCTACGGAATTAGCTGTTCCTTCACCGCTTGGTCCAGGCATTGCCGGAGTATTGCGTGAAGGCTGCGGATGGTTTTGTTGCTGAGGCCCGAAATCTCCATGCCTTCATAGCGCTGGATGCGGCCACCCTCCCGTGTCCTGTTGTAAAACTTCTGGATGTCCAGTGTAGTCAGCTTGCGGAGTCTGATCTTTCCAATGCCAGGGACAATATGGTTCTCAACAAAGTTACGGTAGTGTTCTGCAGTGCTCTCTCGGATGGAGGGCTTCGCATAATTTTCAAACCAGAGTGTGGCCCATTGTCCCACCATGAGGTCCTGGCTCTTGGAGATATTGATTCGCTTGCTGTCCTCCAGGGCGCGTTTGAGTTTTTCCTTGGCTTCTGCCTGGGTTCTGCCAAGAACATTTTTCGTAACACGTTTGCCAGTTTCTAAATCATAGCCCGCCGTGTAACGTCCCTCCCCGCGGCCATCTTTTCGCTTGCGAATATTTCCCTCGCCGTTAGCTCGTCTCTTCGCCACAGCGATCCCTCCTTCCCTCCACCCGGTCTTCCTCTTCTCTTGCGAAGGAGTAGGGCATTCGTTCTCCGGCAATCCCGAAGGCCAGCTGGAACCCTCAGACGAAACTCGCCAGCGTGGTTTCCTCCGGCAGCGGCGCTTGTATATCCACCAGCCAGAGGATTCTTTTTCGATCCTCCTTACTTACCCGCTCTGAGAGATCTCCAGCTTTGTTCTATTTCTCTCTGCAATCTCACATCCGGTCCTGTAAAAAATCTTTGGTGCGGAGCCCTCATGTATTCGTACTCCACATATGCCACCTCCTGTCAGCGACTCACATTACCACCTGCCGGGTTCAATATCCAGCGGCTTTTTCCGAGTTATCAGAAAGTTCAGATTTGGGAGCGGGCGTAATCTTTGGAGGTATCAGCGCAAACAGCACTCCACAAAAATGAGCAGATTTATACCTGCGAAAGCCTTTGGTAACTCCCTCAAACCTGCCATTTCTGCAACTCCTTTCGCCTGTCTATTAAAGGCATTTACCCTCTGACCACATGTTTGCCCACAGACAGAGAAAACCGACCCACCGGGGTATTCCGGTGGGGCCGCAGTTCTCAACTTGCGCTATTTTCTGCTGTCAGCCGCTCCTTTTCAGCGGCTACCTCCGATTTCATATCTGCTATCATCG
>CAJUJW010000008.1 GCA_910586735.1 uncultured Oscillibacter sp.
ACATGAGCTTTTCCGGCCTCAAGACGGCGGTGGTGAACCTGGCCCACCACGCCCGGCAGGTGGGGGAGCCCCTGGACCGGGGGGCCCTGGCCCGGGACTTCTCCCAGGCCGTCAGCGACGCCCTGGTTCCCCGGACCATGGAGGCGGCCCGGCTGGCCGGGCGGAAAACCATCGTGGCGGCCGGCGGCGTGGCGGCGAATTCGATTATCCGGGCGGACCTGGAGCGGGCCTGCCGGGAGGAGGGCCGCAAGCTCTACCTGCCGCCCCTGCGCCTCTGCGGGGACAACGGGGCCATGATCGCCGCCCAGGGCTACTATGAATACCTGGCGGGCCATACGGCGGGGATGGAGCTGAACGCCTACGCCACCCTGGACATCTCTGAACAGAGTGGGGAGTGAAGAGTGGAGAGTGGAGATTCTCCCCATACGGAATCTCCACTCTCCACTCTCAACGCTCCGCTCTCTTTTCCTGCCATTGGCACCGCTCCAGGTCCACGGTCCCGTCGGGCCGGAAGAGCACGCCCTCCGCTTCCAGCAGGGTCCGCTGGGTTCCGGGGGCGTGTACGTCGAAAGCGGCCTTTGTGCCGCCGAAGCAGTCCACCACCCGGTGACAGGGGACAGAGGGGTCCCGGCAGGACGCCGCGGCGTAGCCCGCCAGCCGGGCACTGCGGGGCATCCCCGCCAGGCGGGCGATCTGACCGTAGGTAGCTACCTTCCCGGCGGGAATCCGGCGCATGATGTCCAGGAAAGCGGCAAAGGTCCCGCCGCTCACCGTTCCCGGACCTCGTACAGGTCCGTCCGCCGGGCGGAGAGGATAGGAAGCTGGGCGCGGACCGCCTCAATACAGGACAGGTCCAGGCCGGCGTACAGCGCGGTCTCCTCCGCCCCGGCCCGGCAGAGCACCGTTCCCCAGGGGTCCACGGCGATGGAGTTGCCGTAGGACACGTAGGAGGCCCCCTCGTCCCTGGCGGGGGCCGCGCCCAGGGTGAAGCACTGGTTGTCCACCGCCCGCTGGCGGAACAGCAGTTCCCAGTGGGCGGGCCCGGTGGTCATGTTGAAGGCGGCGGGGACGAAGACGCATTTGGCCCCTCGCAGGCACATGCACCGGATCAGTTCCTCAAACCGGAGGTCGAAGCAGATACACAGACCCATCAGGCCGGATTCCGTCTCGAAGGTGGTGACGGCGTTTCCGGGGGAGAGAACGTCGGACTCTTTGAAGCGCTGGCCCCCCTCCACGTCGATGTCGAAGAGGTGGGCCTTCCGGTGCCGGGCCAGGAGCTGGCCCCTCCGGCCGTAGACAAAGCTGGTGTTGTAAACTCGGTCCCCCTCCAGCTCGGGGAGGGACCCGCCCACCACGTACAGCTCCAATTCCGCCGCCAGGGCGGAGAGGGCGGACTGGGCCTGGCCCCCGGCCTCCTCGCCGTAGGCGCGGAAGCAGGCGTTGTCATAGGGGCAGCAGAACATCTCCGGCAGCACGGCGATGTCCGCCCCCCGGGTCTTGGCCTCCCGGAGCTTCCGGCAGGCGGCGGCGATGTTCTCCCCCTTGTCCCGGGTGACCCGCATTTGTATCAGCGCGGCGCGCATAGGCAAACCCTCCCGTTTCATTTAGATAAATGGATTGTATCATAGGCCGGACCGTGATACAATACGGAAAACGGACGGAGGAGGCCACAGCATGGCAGTCTATACGGAACAGAAAACCTATCACACCAGGGCTCATATGGGCATGATCGACGTAACGGAGGACTTTCAGAAGGCAGTGACGGCGGCGTGCCGGGAGAAGGGCATTTCCGCCGGAATTGTCACGGGCTTCACCACCGGCGGCGTGGCGGGGCTGACCACCCTGGAGTTTGAGCCGGGGGTGGTGAACCACGATTTGAAGGCGGCCCTGGACGTGTTCTCCCCTTACCTGGACGAAGAGGGCCATGTGGTGCCCTACCGGCACCACGAGACCTGGCACGACGACAACGGCTCCTCCCACATCAAGGCGGCGCTGCTGTCCCCCTTCATCACCGTGCCCTTTGTGGACGGGAAGCTCACCCTGGGGCCCTGGCAGAACCTGACCCTGGTGGAGTGCGACACCAGGGACCGGGTCCGGGACATCGTATTCCAGGTCATGGGGGAGTGAGGCCATGGGACTGGTGCTGGGCCTGGGGCTGATGACCGCTCTGGGATGCGGCGCGCTGGCCGGATTCTGCTTCAAGGAGGCCCGGCGGCTGCGGGACCAGGGTTACGGGCTCCAGGCGGCGTGCTTCGGGGCGGGGGCGGCGGTGTGCGCTGTCTTGACTCTGGGCGGGGCCTGGATGGCCTGGAGTATCATTGATGGATTTATTCTGTAGAAAGAGAACGGCGGCAGGGGAGGACCCTTGCCGCCGTCTTATATGCTGGGTAGGTTGCCGTCGTTTCGGCCTGGTCTATCGCCAGACTCTCAGAGCGGACCTAAAGCTCTTTTGGTTACTTTTACCCTCCGGGTATACGGGGCCTCTAAGCGGCAGAGCCGCCAAGAGGCCCCAAATCTCTCGAGAAAAGTAACTACCAGCCGGTGCCTACGCCGTCGCAGCGCCAGCCCTCGTCTGTGAGGTACATGTAGCCGCAGCGGCTGTATATCTGGGCCCCCTCGGGAGCGTCGCCGCCCTCGTAGGAACCGGTGTTGCCCGCCATCAGCCAGTGCAGCGCCTCGTCGTTTTCGGGGACGAACACTGTGGAATAGGCGAAGGCGAAGCGCTCATGACCCTTGGTGTTCTCCGGGTAAAAGCTCTCCAGCTCTTCCCCCGTCAGCTCGTCCAGCCAGTCCGGGAACCAGATGTCCTGGTTCCGCACGTAGGTACAGGCGAATTTGCTGCCGGGGGTGAGCTCCAGCTTGGTTTTCTCGTTGGCGTCCGCCCAGGCTTGGACGATTTCCTCCTGGCTCAGGTCCCGGTCATAGACACGGATGACGGGGGACAGGGCCGTCAACTCCGCCTCGTCGTACCAGAGGCGCATGGTGTCGAAAATCTTGATGGTGGTGACCCACTCCGGGTTGCCGTTGGGTTCCGCCCGCAGCCAGACGGACTCCCGCCGGTTGCTGATCAGGACCAGATCGCTGCCCGGCCAGAAACGGAAGCTCAGGTCCCCGCCGGGGCTCATGAGCAGAAGGGATTCGGCGGGCATGTCGCCGGGGTCCCCGGCAAAGCTCCAGTCGTAATCGGAGACGAGGCTATGGGCCCAGCTGGGCCCGTTCCAGTCCTGGGGGTCCACGTCGTACCGCCCGCCGCCCTCCGGGACCAGCAGGTTCATGTTGACGGTGTCCGCCTCCATGAGACGGTCCAGCTCCAGTTGGACCAGGGCCTCAGCGGTGGCGGCGGCGGTTTCCGCCTGGAGTTCGGCGGTCCCCAGGGGAACACGCGCGAGCCGGTGGGGAAGCTGTTCCGCCGTGGGCCAGGGGGTCTGCCGCATGGAGAACTGATAGGTGAGTTCCGAGCTGAACCGGTCCGGGGAATCGTCCCGGAAGACCAGGAAGAGGGCCTCCGGGTAGCAGGGGTCCACCCAGTGGTCCGGGCTTTCCAGGGCCTGGGACGGCTGGACCTCCGGCGCGTGGAACTCGTAGAGGACGCGGTAGACCGGGAAGGCCTCCCCCGCCAGCTCCAGCGTCCGGGGCCCGTCGAACCAGGTGACGCGCCAGTCGTCATAGGGCTCTCCTGCGGCCTCAAACTCCTTCTGTACCTCCTCCCGGGCGGTGTCGATGACGGCGTGGGGGAGGTCCGGCCAGTTGAGGACGTGGCTGGAGAAATTCCGCTGGTCGTTGTAGACCAGGAAGCTGTCCCCTTTGAAATACAGCGTCCGGGAGTCGGCGCCGGAGAGAACGCCGGCGGTGAGGTTGGCGGGGCGGCGGGCCTGGAAGCACAGCCCGCCGTTCTCCCAGCTCTCGTAAAAGAAGTCCGTGCCGGCGGTCCAATAGGGGCTCAGAATTTGATCAAGGTCCACCTGATAGTGCCGGTCTCCCCGGCGGAAGTAGAGCTCATAGGGCCCCATGAAGGGGAGGGAGGCCAGCTCGTCCACGCCGTCGCCGTCCAGGTCGGCCCGCTGGGGATTGTCCTTCACCCGGGCCAGGAGGACGGGCCAGCCCTCCTCGTTCAGATAGTAGTATTCGTTGGTCAGGGTCCGGTATTCATCGTTGGCGTTGTAGGTGATGCAGAAGCCGTCGTGGCCCAGGAGGTTGCGGAAAAGGGAGGCGCTGTACTTCCCGCCCGCGCCGGGGCGGAAAGACCAGAAGGGCTTGGGGAAAGAGCTCCTGGCCCAGTGCTGGACCCCTGCGAAGACTTCGCCGCCCTGAGAAGGGTCAGGCTCTCCCGTGAAAAACATCAGTCCGTAGTCCCCCAGGACGTGGTCCGGGTCCTCCAGCCCCCCCAGCATCTGCTGGGAACCGTAGGGAAAGGGCAGCTCCTCCGCCGCCTGGGGCTCGTAGGGCTCCAGGCCGTCCAGGGGGATGGTGACGGCGGCGTCCCAGTCGGGCTGGGCCACTTGTTTCAGGCTCTCGCAGGAGAGAACGGCCTCCTGGATGCGGCTGATCACCTGGTTCATCAGGGACATGCCGGTGGTCTCGCCCCGCTTCAGCTCCGGGGCCCAGTCGGGGCGGCTGACGGCGTATTCATATTGACCGTCGCTGCCGAGGATTTCCACGTTTCGGGGCAGGTAGTTCGTCTCCGGCTCCAGCCGGTAGAGGGAGCAGAGCCAGCCCAGGGGGTCCGACAGGCTGGAGGACACCACCACAAGAGACCCCCAGTAGACCCGGAGGAGCTCGCCGTCCTCCAGATTGAAATACTCCGGGGAGTTCTCCGGGGTGTAGACGATCAGCTTGGACATGATGTCGGCCTTCGGCCCGCCATAGTTTTCCAGCTCCTCCGCCAGGACGGCGACGGCCTCGTCCACGTCACTGAAATGGTCCGGCTCCTTGGCCCCGGTGAAGGTGACGGCGCACAGCAGCGCCGCCAGGGCCACGGCGGCGAAGAGGGCCCGGCCCAGATAGACCGGGTTCTCCGCCACGCGGGTGATCCGGTCCTTGAGCTGGCGCTTCCCCGCCGTCATGGTGGTGGCGGAGAGCAGGGGATTAGCCGGGACCCTCCGCACGGGGATGAGGGAGAGGAGCGTCCGGCCATAGGGCACCCGCTCCGCCTCCCCCAGGCGCCGGAGGGCCCCCTCGTCACAGGCCAGCTCACAGTCCGTCCGGGAGGCCAGGGCCGCCCACCAGACCAGGGGGTCGAACCAGTAGACCGCCAGGCACACCGCCCGGAGCAGGGACCAGAGGGGATCCCAGTGCCGGGCGTGGGTCTCCTCGTGGGCCAGGACGTGCCGGAGGCTGTCCGGGCTCTGGAGGGCGGCGGGGGTCAGATAGACGGCGGGCCGGAACAGCCCGAAGAGGCAGGGGGAGGGAAGGCCGCTCTCCACCAGATAGACGGGGAGGGAGAAGCCCTCCACGGGACAGGGCTTCCGGGCCCCGCGCAGCTTCCGCCAGAACAGCAGATTGGAGAGGACCAGCCAGCAGGCCATGACGGCCATGCCGCCGTACCAGATAGGGGGCAGGAGGTCCGAGAGGAGAATCTGCGTCTTGTAGTTCTCCGTAATTTTCACTTCGTTTCCCTGGGCGTCCCGGTCCAGGAAGGTCCGGGAATTGTCCGGCGTGGCGGGGCCCACGGCCGCCTTGGGCGTGTTGGGAACGCCCCAGACGTAGCCCCCGTCCGTCCGGCCGACCGTCGCACGGTCCGGCGTAATGTACAGGGCTTCCACCCGGTCCGCCGCCGGTTTCGCCGCCGTCAGCAGGCTGAAATCCGCCGCCGGGAGGTTCACCGGGAGGAGCAGACGCAGCAGGACCAGGCCCCAGAGGGCGTACTGGGCCCGTCGGGACAGGGTCCGCCGGAACAGCCGCCGGAGGGCCAGCAGGGCCAGAATCAGGGCCGAGGAGGTCAGCAGGATTTCCCTCATGATTCCGCACCCCCCGCCTTGTCCAGAATGGCCGACAGCTCGGCGATGTCCGACTCGGACAGCTGGCGGCTCTCCACCATGGCGCTCATCATCAGCCCCAGGCTGCCGCCGTAGACCCTGGAGAGGAAGCTCTCCGTCTCGTCCCGGGCGGCGTCCTCCCGCCGGAGGGCGGGGTAATACCGCTTGGCCCTGCCGCCCTCCTCGTGCCGGACGGCCCCCTTGGCCTCCAGCCGGGAGAGCATGGTGATGACGGTGTTTTTGCTCCAGCCGGTCTCCTCCCGGAGAGCCGCCGTCAGCTCTGTGATGGTGCTGGGGGCGTGGTCCCACAGCCGCCGCATCAGCTTCCACTCGCTGTTGGAAAGTTCAATTTTCATAAGCGCACCTCCTGGGATAGGTATACGGTTGTCTACCTAAAGCATAGCAGAGAGGTAGACGTTTGTCAACCTCAAACTGGTTACAAAATGGAAACGCCCGCCGTCGAGAGACGGCGGGCGCTTTTGCCACAGGCGGGGATGGAAGAATTTCCACTTTTTGCCGAAATTTCCAGGCGCTCCTTATGGATTTCGACAAAAAGCCATACCGGGACGTGCTATCATCTACTTGAAAGGCCCGTCCCCGGAGGGGAACGGGAGAAATTGGCGAGCCATGTATTATTTTGACAAAAGAGGGGAACAATATGGAGATCCAGGTAAAGAGCGCGGACCGGAACCTTCTGCTGGAGCTCAGCGGGGAGCTGGACCACCACGGGGCCCGGACCGCCCTCCGGGAGCTGGAGGAGGCCCTGGACGCGGCCCTGCCCCGGAAGCTGGTGCTGGACATGTCCGGGGTGACCTTTATGGACAGTTCCGGCATCGCGGTGATCCTCCGGGCCCGGCAGAAAATGCAGCTTCTGGACGGCGGGATGCTGGTGCGGGGGGTGCCGCCCCAGGCCCGGCGGGTGCTGGACGCCGCCGGGGTCAGCCGTCTTGTGACGATCAAATAAGGAGGTTTACATATATGAGGACCAAGGCCATCAACGAGGTCGCCCTGAATTTTCCCAGCCAGAGCCGGAACGAGAGCTTCGCCCGGGCCGCCGCGGCCTGCTTCGCCGCCCAGATGGACCCCACGCTCAACGAGCTGGAGGACATCAAAACCGCCGTCAGCGAGGCGGTGACAAACGCCATTGTCCACGGATACCCGGACGCCATCGGCGGCGTGACGCTGAAGCTGCGGTGCCTGCCGGAAAACGTGCTGGAGCTGACGGTGCGGGACCGGGGCCGGGGCATCCCTGATATCGACAAGGCCCGGCAGCCCATGTTCACCACCGGCGGAGAGGAGCGCAGCGGCATGGGCTTTACCATCATGGAGAGCTTTATGGACAAGGTGACGGTCCGGTCCGCCGTGAACAAGGGGACCACGGTGGTGATGCGGAAAAGGCTGGTCCCCCGCGTGAAGAAATGAGCGCCGCGCTGGAGCTCCTCCGGGCGGCCCAGCAGGGGGACCGGGACGCCTGTGAACAGGCGGTCATCGAGAACAACGGCCTGATCTGGAGCGTGGTCCGGCGCTATTATGGCCGGGGCGTGGAGCCGGACGACCTGTATCAGTTGGGCTGCCTGGGGTTTTTGAAGGCGGTCCAGGGCTTTGACTTCGACTACGGCACCTGCTTTTCGACCTACGCCGTGCCCAAGATCGCGGGGGAGATCCGCCGCTTCCTCCGGGACGACGGGGCCGTGAAGGTGGGGCGGAGTATCCGGGAACAGGCCCAGACCCTCTACACCGCCCGGGAGCGCCTCCGCCACGAACTGGGCCGGGAACCGGCCCTCTCGGAGCTGTCGGAGGCCACGGGGCTGACGCCGGAGGAGATCGCCCGGACGGACCTGGCCACCGACGCGCCGGAGTCCCTCCAGCAGGAGACGGCGGACGGATTGACCCTGGAGGGGTCCCTGGGCACCGAGGCCCCGGAGGAGGGGCTGGTGGAGCGCATCGCCCTGCGGGAGGCCATCGACCGCCTGCCGGAGAAGGAGCGCATGACGATTCTTCTCCGCTATTTCAAGGGCCTGACCCAGGAGCAGACGGCCCGGGTGGTGGGGGTGTCCCAGGTGCAGATATCCCGGCTGGAGCGCCGGGGCCTGACACGGCTGCGGGAGAGCTTCGAGGCTTGAAGTAGTCCTCGTCCTGGAACTCCGTCATGGTGTTCCAGTAGCGCTTGGGCATGTTGCTCATGCGGAGGCGGGGGTTCTCCCGCTCCTTGATGGCGATGGTGTCGTAGAACCGCTTCCAGAGCAGGCGGTAGCGGGCCTCGTTCTCGTCCGGCGGGGCCATCTGGAAGTCCGCCAGGGGCCGGATCACCGACCGGCCGGGGACGTGAAACAGGGCCTCCTTGTGGGTGCGGTCATAGAGGAAAAAGCGCTCGTTGTGAAACCGGGCGGAGAAGTGCCCGCTCAGCACGGGGAGGACCCGGTTCCTGGGCTCGATCTCGCCGCCCAGCACGCCCCCCAGGTCCGAGAAGCGGACGAAGCCCTTCAGCAGGTGGGCCTCGCCGTTGAGATGCCGGACCGCCCGGATGACGGGGAACAGCGTCTCGTCGGACCGGTTTCGGAGGAAGCCGGGGCCCTCTCCCAGGAGTTTGGCCACCAGGCGGAACAGGCACAGCTCCTTCTCCGGCAGGCAGGTCAGAAAGCCCCGCCGCAGCAGGACGGCGGCCTCCGGGGACAGGGCGGCGACCTTCCGCAGGACCCGGACGGCGTGTTCCGGGTCCGTGGCCACCGTCCGGGAATCGAACAGGGTGCAGAGCCCGTCCTCGCCGGAAGAAAACCCGGCGGGGATTTCTTTATGGGCGTAGCTCTCGAAGACGCAGGAGAGGAAGCCCTTAAAGCTGCCGTCGTAGAAATAAATCACGTCCATGGAAGCCCCTCCTGTCACGCCGTGTCCGCCTGGTCGAAGAGGGAGAGCTGCACCGCCTCCTCCTGGGGCAGCAGGGGCCGCTCGGCGGCGATGAGCCCCCGGAGGACGCTGTCCGGCGTGAAGCGCAGGCCCTCCGCCATCCTGCCGGAGGCGGTGAGGAAATACTGGGCCCGCTTCATGACGACCCCCAGCCGCTTCAGGTTGTCCACGTGGAGGGGCCCCACCCGCCGGGCGCTGAGAATCCGCCGGGCGGAGGTCACCCCTATGCCGGGGACCCGCAGCAACGTCTCGTAGGCGGCGGTGTTCACCTCCACTGGGAAGAAGTCCAGGTGGGCCAGGGCCCAGGCGCACTTGGGGTCCACCCTGGCGTCGAAGTCCTGGCGGGCCTCGTCCAGCAGCTCCTCCGCCCGGAAGCCGTAAAACCGCAGAAGCCAGTCCGCCTGGTACAGCCTGTGCTCCCGCAGAAGGGGCGGCTTCACGTCCTTGGCGGGAAGCAGGGCGTGCTCCACCACCGGCACATAGGCGGAGTAGAACACACGTTTTAGACCGTACCGGTCATAGAGCCCCTGGGTGAGGCGGAGGATGTGAAAGTCCGTGTCCCGTGTGGCCCCCACGATGAGCTGGGTGCTCTGCCCGGCGGGGGCGAAGCGGGGGGCATGGCGGTACTTCACCAACTCCTCCCGGCTCTGCCGGTTCCGGGTTTGAATCTGCCGCATGGGGGCCAGGATGGCCCCCTTCGTCTTGTCCGGGGCCAGGGCCCTGAGCCCCGCCTCGGAGGGCAGCTCAATGTTCACGCTGAGCCGGTCCGCCAGGAAGCCCAGTCGCTCCACCAGCTCCGGGGCCGTTCCGGGGATGGCCTTGGCGTGGATATAGCCGTTGAAGCGGTAGCGCTCCCGCAATAGGGCCAGGCAGCGGATCATCAGCTCCGTGGTGTAGTCCGGGCTGCGGAAGACCCCGGAGGAGAGGAACAGCCCCTCAATATAGTTCCGCCGGTAGAACTGGATGGTGAGGTCCGCCAGCTCCTCCGGGGTGAAGGCGGCCCGGCGGGTCTCGTTGCTCCGGCAGTTGACGCAGTATTTGCAGTCGTACACACAGCAGTTGGTCAGCAGTACCTTCAGCAGGGTGACGCAGCGCCCGTCGGCGGAGAAGGTGTGACAGCAGCCCGCCGAGGCGGTGGAGGTGTTGCCGATATACCCCTTCTTCGCCGTCCGGGTCCCGCCGCTGGAGGTACACGCCGCGTCGTACTTGGCGGCGTCGGTGAGGATGGTCAGCTTTTCCAGAACGTCCATGGTCTCTTTTGCAGGCGGTTCCACAGCCTGACGTTCCAGGCCGCGGGGAGGGGAACCTCCCGGCGGCGTCGGGAGGGCCGCTCAATGAGGTCGATGAGCCGGAAGAGCTGAGCGGTGAGGACGGCCACGCCCAGGAGTGTGAAGAAGAAAGTCCAGCCTATCATAGGAACCCCCCCTCTAGAAATTTTGTTCGAGTGCATTATAACTCGAACAATTGTTTCTGTCAAGGGGAAAGGCAAAAAAATCCACGGGAAATTTCCCGTGGAAAACGCTGGCCTTTTGTCCATTTTAAAGGTATAATCAAACTATCAAGCCAAAGGAGAGTTGCCATGAAACGCTGCTTCATCTTCGCCGCCGGGAGCTTTTACGGACTGCGGGAACGCCCCGGCGACCCCGACGACTTTATCGTCGCCGCCGACGGGGGGTATCGCGTCTGCCTGGACCAGCGCGTCAAACCGGACCTGCTGATGGGGGACTTCGACTCTCTGGAGCCCCCGGCGGACTTCGCTCATGTCCGCCGCCTGCCGGTGGAGAAGGACGACACCGACACCCTGGCCGCCGCCAGGGCGGGGCTGGAGCGGGGCTGCACGGACTTTCTCATCTACGGCGGCACCGGGGGCAAGCGCCTGGACCACACCCTGGCCAACCTCCAGACCCTGCTGTTCCTCCGCCGGAGGGGGGCGATGGGCTTTCTCTTCGACGACGACTTTCTCTGGACGGTCATCGAGAACGGGGACATCCGGGTGACGAAAACGGTGGAGTGGGGGCTGCTCTCGGTCTTCTGCCTGGGGGACCGGGCGGAGGGCGTGGAGGAGACGGGGGTCCAGTACCCCTTGAGGGACGCCGTGCTGACCCCGGACTTTCCCCTGGGTGTCAGCAACCACATCCTGGAACCTGAGGCCCGGGTCTCCGTCCGAAAAGGGGCCCTGGCCGTGGGCTGGGAGCTTCCGCCGTTAGACTGAACAAAGAATAACGAAATGACAAAAGTGTCCTTGATTATAGGCGGACTTTCATGTATAATGTACAACAAAGGAAAGGTTGACCTTTCCGAATACAACATGGCCGTGGGACCGAGGGCGGGCACGGAAGCAAGGAGTTTTTTATGGCGGCATTTACCGTAAACGGCAGATCTGTGACCGTGGAGAAAAATCAGAAGCTGATCCGCTTTCTGCGGGACGAGCTGAGGCTGACCTCCGTGAAGGACGGGTGCAGCGAGGGCGCCTGCGGCACCTGTACGGTCTTGATTGACGGCAAGCCCACCAGGGCCTGTATCCCTCAGACGGACAAGCTGGAGGGAAAAAGCATCCTGACGGTGGAGGGCCTGACGGACTTTGAAAAGAAGGTCTATACATACGCCTTCGGCCGGGCCGGGGCGGTTCAGTGCGGCTTCTGCATCCCCGGCATGGTCATGTGCGCCAAGGGCCTGCTGGACAAGAACCCCGCTCCCACCCGGGAGGAGGCGGCCTTTGCCATCCGAAACAACATCTGCCGGTGTACCGGCTATGTGAAAATCATCGACGCCATCCTCCTGGCGGGAGAGGTCCTGCGGGCCGGGGCGGTGCCGGAGGTTCCCGCAGACTGGTCCCTGGGAGCCAGGGCGCCCCGGGTGGACGTGGAGGAGAAGGTCACGGGAACCGGAATCTACCCCGACGACGTGTACATGGACGGCATGATTTACGCCTCCGCCGTCCGCTCGGAGTATCCCAGGGCGAGGGTCCTGGCCATTCACAAGGAGGAGGCGGAGGCCCTGCCCGGCGTGGTGGGGGTCTTCACCGCCGCAGACATCCCCGGCAGCAACAAGGTGGGCCACCTGAAAAAGGACTGGGACACCATGATTGCCGTGGGGGACATCACCCACTACCTGGGGGACGCGATCTGCATCGTGGCCGCCGAAGACCAGGAGACCCTGGCCAAGGCCAAGGAGCTGGTGAAGGTGGTGTACGAGGAGCTGCCCTGCGTCCGCAGCCCCAAGGAGGCCATGCTGCCCGACGCGCCCCTGGTCCACCGGGACGGGAATCTGATGACCCACAAGCACATCCAGCGGGGCAACCCGGCGGAGGCCATCGCCAAGAGCAAGCACATTCTGACACAGCGGTTCTACACCCCCTGGACGGAACACGCGTTTCTGGAGCCCGAGTGCGCCGTGGCCTATCCCGACGGGGACGGGGTGATGATCCTCTCCACGGACCAGGGGGCCTATGACACCCAGCACGAGACCATGGGGATGCTGGGTCTCCCGGCGGAGAAGGTGAAGGTGCGCAACTGCCTGGTGGGGGGCGGCTTCGGCGGCAAGGAGGACGTGACGGTCCAGCACCACGCCGCCCTGGTGGCCTGGCTGACCAAGCGCCCGGTGAAGGTGAAGCTCAGCCGGGCGGAGAGCCTCCTGATTCACCCCAAGCGCCACCCCATGGAGATGGAGTTTGCCCTGGGCTGCGACGAGAACGGCATCATCCAGGGCGTGGCGGCGGAGGTCATCGCCGACACGGGGGCTTACGCCTCCCTGGGCGGGCCGGTGCTGGAGCGGGCCTGCACCCACGCCGCCGGGCCCTATAACTACCAGAACTTTGAGATCGACGGCTGGGCCTATTACACCAACAATCCCCCCGCCGGGGCCTTCCGGGGCTTCGGCGTGACCCAGACCTGCTTCTGCATCGAGACGCTGCTGAACCAGATGGCGGACATCGTGGGCATCAGCCCCTGGGAAATCCGCTGGCGCAACGCCATCCGCCCCGGCCAGGAGCTGCCCAACGGCCAGATCGTGGACGAGTCCACCGGCCTGGCGGAGACTCTGGAGGCGGTGAAGCCCTACTACGAAAAGGCCGCCTACGCGGGCCTGGCCTGCGCCATGAAGAACGCCGGCGTGGGCGTGGGCATCCCGGACACGGGCCGGGTCCGCCTTGTCGTGGAGGACGGCAAGGTCCATATCTACGCCGGGGCCTCCTGCATCGGCCAGGGCCTGGGGACGGTGCTGACCCAGATGATCTGCGACCAGACGGGCCTGGGGCACGAGGACATCGTCTACGAGCGCTCCAACACCTATTCCGCGCCGGACTCCGGCACCACCTCCGGCTCCCGCCAGACCCTGTTCACCGGCGAGGCCTGCCGCCGGGCCTGTGAGGGGCTGAAAGCGGCCCTGGAGGAGGGGGGGCTGGACTCCCTGAACGGAAAAGAGTTCTACGGGGAGTACCTGGGCAGGACGGACCCCATGGGGGCGGACGTGCCCAACCCCGTCAGCCACATAGCCTACGGCTACGCCACCCAGGTGTGTATTCTGGACGACGAAGGGAAGCTGAAGCAAATTGTTGCCGCCCACGATGTGGGCAAGGCGGTAAACCCCCTGTCCATCGAGGGCCAGATCGAGGGCGGCGTGGTCATGTCCATGGGCTACGCCCTGACGGAGCGCTATCCCCTGGAGGACTGCAAGCCCAAGGCGAAATTCGGCACCCTGGGCCTGTTCCGGGCCAACCAGATACCCGAAATCACCCCCATCATCGTGGAGAAGGAGGGGCTGAACGTGGCCTGCGGGGCCATCGGCATCGGAGAAATCACGTCTATTCCTACAGCCCCGGCCATCGCCGACGCCTATTACCGCTTTGACGGCGTGCGCCGCACGTCCCTGCCCCTGGAGGGGACGCCCTATGAGAGGTAATGGACAATGGATAATGAACGTTGGGCTGTGACCTGAAAAAAGCGTGGAGGGGAGCGGGACGCCCTCCTCCACGGATAATTGTCAATTGTCAATTATCAATTCCTCCAGCGCCTCCTCCGTATCCACATCCGTCAGCTCCCGCTTGGGGACCTCCAGCAAAACCAGGTCCTCCTCGTGCCGCCGGATGACGGCGTTTCCCCCGTGGTCCTCCTTGAGTTCCAGCAGCTCCGGGAAGAACCGGGCGGGGAAGAGGCAGGGGTTTCCCCGGACCCCGCCGTGGGCCAGTGCGGCGATTTTGTCCGGTTGGCTTTGCCACAGCTCCACAAGAGCCCGGACGCTCTCCCGCTGGAGGAGGGGCTGGTCGCTGACCAGGAAACAGGCCCCGGCGCAGTCACCCAGGGCCTCCAGCCCCAGGCGGATGGTGTGGCTGACGCCCCAGTCCGGGTGTTGGTTTTCCACGGCGGCAAAGTGGAATTCCTCCGCCAGGGCCAGCGCCTCCGGGTACTGGGACACCACCGCCACGGCGCCGAACGCCTCCGGCGGCACCGCCTCCAGGGCCCGGCGGATCAGACTCCGCCCCCGGACCTCCGCCGCCAGCTTGTTTTTCCCAAAGCGCCGGGCGTTTCCCGCCGCCATCACCACACAGCCTGTTTTCAGCGCCATATACTTTCACTCCCATATTTAGCAAGATTTTTGATAAATCTTTATAAAAGCAGTATATCCTCTTTTCTCCCGTTCAGTCAAGGGCCCCTTTTCCCGGGAGCGAAGTTGTAATAAAAAGGAGGGCTCCCTATGAGCAAAAGCGTCGGCAAGAGCGTAAAGCGGGTGGACGCCTATGAAAAGGCCACGGGCCGGGCCAAGTACACGGACGACCTCTGCGGCCGCGAGGCCCTGATCGCGAAAATCTGCCATTCCACCATTGCCCACGGCTTCGTGAAATCCGTGGACACGTCGGCGGCGGAGGCCGTCCCCGGCGTGGTGAAGGTCCTCACCTGCTTTGATGTCCCGGATATCGAATTTCCCACGGCGGGGCACCCCTGGTCCATGGACCCCGGACATCAGGACGTGGCGGACCGCCTTCTCCTGAACCGGCACGTGCGGTACTACGGCGACGAGGTGGCCGTGGTCCTGGCCGAGGACGAGGTGGCCGCCGCCCAGGCCGTCCGGGCCCTCAAGGTGGAGTATGACGAGCTGCCCTTCGTTCTGGACGCCCAGGAGGCCATGAAGGACGGCGCGCCCCGGATTCACGAGGGCCGGGCCAATAACATCCTGGCCCACTCCGACGTGCGCCGGGGGGACTACGAAACCGCCCGGCGGGAGCCCGGCCTCATCAAGGTGGAGGGCTGGTACGACACCCCCACGGTCCAGCACTGCCACATTGAGAACCACGGCTGTTTCGCCTACGAGGAGGCGGGCCGGGTGGTGGTGGTGACCTCCACCCAGATCCCCCACATTGTCCGCCGCGTTGTGGGCCAGGCCCTGGGCATTCCCTGGGGCAGGGTTCGGATTATCAAGCCCTATATCGGCGGGGGCTTCGGCAACAAGCAGGACGCTTTGTACGAGCCCCTCTGCGCCTGGTGCTCCACCCAAGTGGGGGGGCGGCTGGTGAAGCTGGAGTGCAGCCGGGAGGAGACCTTTGTGTCCAACCGGGTGCGCCACGCCATCCGCACCCATATCATCTCCTACGTCCGGCCCGACGGGACCCTGGTGGCCCGGAAGCTGGAGGCGTTTTCCAACCAGGGGGGCTACGCCTCCCACGGGCACGGCATCGTGGCCAAGGGCATGAACGCCTTCCCCCAGCTGTACCCCTGCCCCAACGTGGAGTGCGACAGCTGGACGGTGTACACCAACCGGCCCTCCGCCGGGGCCATGCGGGGCTACGGCATTCCCCAGGCCATGTTCGCGGCGGAGTGCCACATAGACGACATCTGCAAGGCCGTCGGCATGTCCCCCTTGGAGTTCCGCCGGAAGAACCTCATGCCCGTGGGCTACGTGGACGGCTTTTCCAAGAATGAGCTCTACTCCGACACCTTCAACCAGTGCATGGACAAGGCCCTGGAAAAGCTGGACTACGAGAAGAAGTTCCGGGAGTACCAGAACCAGACGGGCCCCGTCCGCCGGGGCGTGGGGCTGGCGGTGTTCTGGTACAACACCGCCGTGTGGCCCATCTCCCTGGAGTCCTCCTCCTGCCGCATGGTGCTGAACCAGGACGGGTCCCTCCAGTTCCAGACGGGGGAGACGGAGATCGGCCAGGGCTGTGACACGGCCTACTCTCAGATGGTGGCGGACGCCGTGGGCATTCCCCTGGAGGACGTACACGTGGTTTCCACCCAGGATACGGACATCACCCCCTTCGGCACCGGGGCCTACGCCTCCCGGCAGACTTACATCGGCGGCTTTTCCATCATGCAGACGGCCCTGGCCCTCCGGGAGCGCATCCTGAACATCGCCCACCAGCAGACCCGGATGCCGGTTTCCAACCTGGACCTTGTGGACGGGCAGATTGTCCGCAAGAGCGACGGGCGGGTGCTGAAATCCCTGGGGGACCTGGCGGCGGAGAGCCTGTACTCCACGGAACACAGCCAGCACATCACCGCCGAGACCACGGCCCAAATCAAGAGCAACGCCTACTCCTTCGGCTGCTCCTTCGCGGAGGTGGAGGTGGACGTCCCCATGTGCAAGGTCAGGCTCCTGCGCATGGTAAACGTCCACGACTGCGGCACCCTCATCAACCCCGCCCTGGCGGAGGCCCAGGTCCACGGCGGCATGTCCATGGCCATCGGCTACGGCCTCTCGGAGGAACTGAAATTCGATGAGAAGACCGGAAAGCCCCTGAACAACAACCTGCTGGACTATAAGCTCTCCACCTTCATGGACCACCCCACGCTGGAGGTGGGCTTTGTGGAGAACCCCGAGCCCACGTCGCCCTACGGCACCAAGGCCCTGGGCGAGCCCCCGGCCTGTTCCGGCGCCCCGGCCATACGGAACGCCATTCTGAACGCCACCGGCGTGGCCGTCGATTCCTGCCCCATCACGCCCCACGTCCTCTACCGGAAATTCAAAGAGGCTGGGCTCATCAACGACTAAAGGAGGGCCAAGCGTATGTATGACATGAAAGCCCTGTACCAGGCCAAGAGCGTCCAGGACGCCGTGGCCCTGCGCCTGGCCCATCCCGAGGCCCAGATCATCGCCGGGGGTTCCGACGTGCTGGTCCAGATGCGGGAGGGCAAGCGGGCCGGGGCGGAACTCATCTCCATTCAGACCCTGGACGAAATCAGAGGGGTGTCTATGGATGAGGACGGCACCCTCCGCATCGGCTCCTTGACCAGCTTTTCCCATATCACGAGAGACCCCCTGATTCAAAAGTACATCAACGTCCTGGGGGAGGCCGTGGACCAGGTGGGCGGCCCCCAGATTCGGAACATCGGCACCATCGGGGGAAACACCTGCAACGGCGTCACCTCCGCCGACTCTGCCTCCACCCTCCACGCCTGGGACGCCGTGGTGGAGCTGACCGGCCCGGAGGGCGTCCGCCGCCAGCCCATTCAGGAGTTCTACATCAAGGCGGGCAAGGTGGATATCCGGGAGGGCGAAATCCAGACGGCGATTCTCATCCCCAAAGAGAGCTACGAAAACTGCTTCGGCCACTATATCAAATACGCCATGCGGAACGCCATGGACATCGCCACCCTGGGGACCTCTGTCAACGTCCGCCTCTCCGCCGACAAAAAGACGGTGGAGCGGGCCCGTGTGGCCTTTGGCGTGGCGGGACCCGTGCCCCTGCGGGCCGGGACGGCGGAGAAGCTGGCTGCCGGAAAGCCCGTCAGCCTGGAGCTGGCGGAGGAATTCGCCCAGGCCGTTAAGGAGGACATCAATCCCCGGGACTCCTGGCGGGCGGCCCGGGACTTCCGGCTCCACATCGCCGTGGAGAGCGCCAAGCGGGCCTTTATGGAATCCGTGAGACTGGCGGGAGGTGAGCTGTAATGGAGAAGCATCAGATTCAGTACCAGACCGTGCGTTTCAGCCTCAACGGCAAGGACGTGGAACGGACCGTGGATGTCCGGGCCAGCCTGACGGATATGCTGCGGAACGACTTTCGGATGACCTCCGTCAAAAAGGGCTGTGAGGTAGGGGAGTGCGGGGCCTGCAACGTCCTCATCGACGGGGAGGCTTTTAACTCCTGCATCTACCTGGCCGTCTGGGCCGAGGGCAAAAAGGTCCGCACCCTGGAGGGCCTCCTGGGCCTCAACGGCGAGCTCAGCGATATCCAGCAGGCTTTCGTGGACGAGGCGGCCATCCAGTGCGGCTTCTGCACCCCCGGCTTCATCCTGACTGCGGTGGAGATTCTGGAGAGCGGCAAGGAGTACACGGACGAGGAGCTGAGAAAACTCCTCTCCGGCCACCTCTGCCGCTGCACGGGATATGAGAACATCCTCCGGGCGGTGAAGAAGACCATGTACAAGCGCCTGGGGAAGGAACCGCCCCAGTAACCTGGAAACATAAAAGCGGCGGGATGCTTAGGCGTCCCGCCGCTTTGCTCTGCCATTTCAATACCCGGTCTTTTTGCCGTCCGGCTGGCCGTAGGACTGGAAGCGCACCATCACGTCCGCCATCTGCTCGGCGCTGAGAACGTTGGGCGTTCCGATGCACAGGGCCCGATACTGTAATTCCGCCACATACTCCAAATTCCGCGCCAGACTGAAAGCCCCGACCAGGTCCCGCCCGCAGGCCACCAGCCCGTGGTTCCCCAGGAGCACGGCGTCGCAGACCCCGGCGGTGTCCACAGCGGCCTCCGCCAGCTCCAGGGTGCCGAAGGGGTAGTAGGGCGCGCAGGGAACCTCCGCCGCCCCGGCGTCCGCTATGGCGTAGTGTACGGCCTGGAGGGGCCGGCCCAGAACGGCGAAGGTGGTGCAGTACATGGAGTGGGTGTGAACCACGGCCCGGATATGGGGCTTGCGCTTGTAAAAGAGGGCGTGAAGGGCCCACTCGCTGGAGGGCTTCCGGTCTCCCTCCACAATCCTGGCCTCCAGGTCCGTCACCACCACGTCCTCCGGCCGGGTGTCGAAATACCCGATGCCCGAGGGGCTGATGGCCATAAGGCCCCGCCCCGGATCATAGACGCTGATATTCCCGCTGGTGCCGGCGCTGAGCCCGGCGGCGCTCATCTGCCTGCCGAACTCCGCCACCAGCTCCCGTTCTTCCCGCATGAGCATGGCTGTTCTCTCCTTTGGGTGTTTTTCCCATCATACCCTATCCGGCAGGAAAATGCAAGGCCGGAGGGGGTTTATTGGGCCAGCCATCGCTGGCCTCCAATCCCCCCCGCCCGTCAGGGCGAGCAAAGCCCCTCTTACGGGGGGAACAGAACTCCCCCCTGCCTCAATGAGGCAGCACCAAACTAACAGCGCACAGCGCCAAAGCCGCAGCGCAGCCGACATCCACCGCCTTTCGGTGGTTGGTAAAGAGCTTTTGCAGCGCCGCCCCGGCGAAGAGCCAGAGCAGATTCGCCACAGGCCCTGTGAAGGGCAGAAACACCCCCACCGCCAGCAGCGCCCCGAAGGACCTGCTGTAGGGCAGCACATAGGAGGCCAGGGCCATGAGGCAGAAAATCATGACCTTCACGTTGGTCAGGTTCACCAGCAGGCCGGACAAGAAGCCGGGGGCCTCCGGGGCCTGTCCCTCGGGACCGGAGGAGGCGCGGAGGGTGTGCCAGGCCATCCAGAGAAGATACGCCGCCCCCACCCAGGAGAGAAGCCCCACATACTGATTCAGCACCGTGCCAAGAAAGTAGGTGATCAGCACGGAGGCCATGGACACGATGGTAAAGCCGGTGAACAGCCCCCGCCACTGCCGCAGGGCGGGGCCCCTGCCGTACCGCAGGGCGGTGGCCAGGGAGCAGAGGTTGGCGGGACCGGGAGTGACGGCCCCCACGTAGCAGTAGACCAGGAAGGTGGGAATCAGGGACACAGGCATGACGGGCACCCCGCTTTCGTTTTGATGCCCCCATCATACCAGGAAAATAACCATTTGAAAAGCGAAAGTTTTTCATGTATACTATTGATAAAATCAATGAGTAAGGAGACGGTCCTATGGAGCTGAAAAATCTTCGCACCTTCCAGGCCGTGGTGGACCAGGGAAGCTATCAGAAGGCGGCGGACCGGCTGGGTTACACCCAGTCCACCATCACCGTCCAGATTCAGCAGCTGGAGGAGGACCTGGGAGTCCCCCTGTTTGAGCGAGTGGGGCGGCGGATGGCCCTGACGGAGGCCGGGGAGCGGGTGCTGCCCCAGGCCAGGGAACTGCTGGCGGCGGCGGACCGGCTGCTGGAAAGCCAGCGGGTGGGCCGGACCCTTTCGGGGACCCTCCGGGTGAATCTGGCGGAGACTTTGCTGTGTTACCGGATGCAGCCGGTGATCCGGGCCTTCCGGGAGCGGGCCCCCCAGGTCCGGCTGGTGATCCGGGACTGCAACTGCCTGCGGATTCCCCAGGGCGTCCGGGACGGGTCCTGCGACCTGGGGCTGGGCTATGACATGGACTGGAACCGGGAGTCCCTGGAGATAGAGCCCATGGGGAGTTACGACATTGTGCTCCTGGCCTCCCCGGATTTCGCCGAGACGGACTTCACCACGCCGGGCCAGAGAAAGGCCGTCTCCTTGGTGACGGACGAGCCGGACAGCATCTTCCGCCGCCGCCTGGAGGCGTACCTCCGCCAGCGGGAGATTGAGCTGGACGTGACCCTGGAGCTGTGGAGCATCGAGACCATCAAACGCTGCGTCATGAGCAATCTGGGCTTCACCTACCTGCCCCGCTTCGTGGCGGAGGAGGAGCTGGCGGCGGGAAAGCTGGTAGAGCTGGAGGCCCCTATCTCCGGCATGCCCGCCCCGGCCCTGTGCGCCTGGAGGAAAGGGCGCTGGGTCACCCCGGCCATGGAGCTGTTTTTGGAGCTGCTGCGGGAGGCGCTGTCGGAGGGGGAGGACTTCACCGCCCGCGCTTGCGCTCCAGGTTCGGGTCCCTCCTCTGAAAAGGCTTGTCAATTAAAATAATGTCGTCCCCGATGCGCTGGATGCAGTCCCAGGGAATGTAGAACTCCTCCCCCCGGCCGAAGAGCCCGAAGAACCGGGCGGGCCCATAGACCACAATGGCCGCCAGCTGCCCCTCCGGGGCTTTGATGTCCACGTCCGCCACCGGTCCCAGGCGGGAACCGTCGTTGATGTTGATGACCTCTTTTCGCCGGAGGTCCCGAAACCGGAACTGCATTGCCTTCCACTCCTTTCATCTGGAAAAGCCTATGCGCCCCCTGGGCCGTCCTATGCGCCCGCGGTATTTGACAAAAGGTCCCAGTATAGGAAAAAACGCCTCTGGAGATACTGACCATGCGGCGGGAAGAGGGGGAAGAGACCCCCTCCGGCCGCAGGGAAGTATACACAAGAGGGGGCGCGGCTTTTATGCAGGGAAAAGTCGAGATCGCGGGGGTCAACACCGCCAAGCTGAAGGTTCTGAAAAACGAGGAGACCATGGCGCTTCTCCGCCGGACCAAGGAGGGGGACCAGGAGGCCCGCCGACAGCTCATCGAGGGGAACCTCCGGCTGGTGCTTTCGGTGATTCAGCGCTTTTCCAGCCGGGGGGAGAACGTGGACGACCTGTTTCAGGTGGGCTGCGTGGGGCTCATCAAGGCCATCGACAACTTTGATATCAACCAGCCGGTGAAATTCTCGACCTACGGCGTGCCCATGATCATCGGCGAGATCCGCCGCTATCTCCGGGACAACAGCGCCATCCGGGTCTCCCGGTCCATGCGGGACACGGCCTACAAGGTCCTCCAGGTCCGGGAGCGGCTCATCGCCGAGACCCAGCGGGAGCCCACCGTGGAGCAGATCGCCAAGGAGCTGGACATCCCCCGGGAGGACGTGGTTTTCGCCATGGACGCCATCGTGGACCCGGTGAGCCTCTACGAGCCGGTGTACTCCGACGGCGGGGACGCCCTGTGCGTCATGGACCAGGTCCGGGACACCCAGAACACCGACGAGCACTGGACGGACCGCATCGCCCTGAAGGACGCCCTGAAGCGCCTGGACGACCGGGAGAGGCGCATCCTGTCCCTCCGGTTCTACGAGGGCAAGACCCAGATGGAGGTCTCCGCCGAGGTGGGCATCTCCCAGGCCCAGGTCTCCCGGCTGGAAAAAGGGGCCATCAACACCATCAAGAAGAATATCTGACCCTAAGGCCCGCCGGAACCGGCGGGCCTTTTTCGTGGTTTCCCTTGTATTTCCTCCGGGGAACTGCTATAATGGAGCAACTATGAAAGGGGGAGGACCATGGATTTCGGCGGCCTCATCCGCTCCATCGATTGGTATTGGCTGGCGTCCGCGGTCATGCGGGTTCTCGCCGTCCTCCTCTGCCTGACGGTTCACGAGACCTGCCACGGCCTGGCGGCTTACGCCCTGGGGGACCCCACGGCCAGGGACCGGCACCGCCTGAGCCTGAACCCCCTGCGGCATATCGACTGGCTTGGCCTGGCCATGATGCTGCTGGCGGGCTTCGGCTGGGCCAAGCCCGTGCCGGTGGACCCCCGGTACTTCAAAAAGCCCAAACAGGGCATGGCCCTGACGGCCCTGGCGGGGCCGGCGTCCAACTTCGCCCTGGCCTTTCTGGCCATGTTTTTCTGCAACAGAGTGCTGGACGGCTTTGTCACCTATGAGGGCGGCTTCAGCTATGTGCTGTTCATCTTCCTGCACCTCTTCCTGGCCCCGCTGTCCATCGGCCTGGGGCTTTTCAACCTGCTGCCCATTCCGCCCCTGGACGGGGCCAAGGTCCTGGGGGCCTTCCTGCCGGACCGGGTTTACTTCGGATTGATGCGCTACGAGCGCTACGGCATGCTGCTGCTGCTGGCCCTGAGCTGGCTTGGCGCGGGGCGGCTCATCAGCGGGGCCATCCAGGGAGTCTACCTGTTTTTCCTGGAGCTGTGCCTCTGATTTCACACCTGACAAAAGGAGGGGACTTTTTGGACAGTCCCGTATTCAAGCTGGAAAAGGTGGTCCACTCCAAGGCGGAGGAGCTCCAGGACTTCGAGGGACCCCTGGACCTGATTTTATTCCTTCTGAGCAAGAACAAAATGGAGATTCAGGACATCTCCATCTCCCTGATCTGCGACCAGTACCTGGCCTGGCTGGACCGGCGGCAGCAGCTGGACCTGGAGATTGCCAGCGAGTTTGCCGCCATGGCCTCCCACCTGGTCTACCTCAAGACCCGGATGCTCCTCTCCATCGAGGACGAGGAGGCCAAGAACGAGATGGAAGCTCTGATTCAGTCCCTGGAGGAGCGCCGCCGGGGAGAGAGCTACGCCTACGTCAAGGCCATGGCGGAGAAGCTGGCCCCCCTGGGGGAGTTTGGCCGCTGCGTCTGCGTCCGGGGGCCGGAACCCCTGGACGGCGGGGAAATCGAGTACGACCACCGGCCCAGGGATCTGATCCGGGCCATGCGGGAGCTCCAGGCCAGGGCGGAGCGGAAGCTGCCGCCCCCCAGGGCGGCCTTTCAGGACATCGCCCGGCACGAGCCCTATCCCGTGGAGCGCAAGGCCATGGACATTCTGCGCCGCCTGAAGCAGGGGGGCGTGACGCTGTTCCGCCAGCTCTTCCAGGGCAGCCGCAGCCGCAGCGAGCTGGTGGCCACCTTCCTGGCGGTGCTGGAGCTGTGCCGGTCCCATGTATTACAGCTGACCGGCTCCGAGTCGGAGTGTACCGTCCGCCAGGTGGGAGAGCCGCCGGAACATCTGGCCGCCCAGGCGGAGAAAACCTAAGGAGAGACCCATGGAGAGAAAAGAAATCGAAAGCGCCGTGGAGGCGATTCTGTTCGCCTCCGGCGAGCCGGTACACGTCAAGCGCCTCTGCGAGGCCCTGGAGCTGGCCCGCCCCGCCGTGGAGCGGGCGCTGAAGGACCTGAGCGATTACTACGCCTTCGACCAGCGGGGCATCCGGCTGGTCCAGATGGAGGACAGCTGGCAGTTCTGTTCCGCCCCGGAGTTCGCCGATGCGGTACACCGGGCTCTGGAGGTGCGAAAGCCCTCCAAGCTCAGCCAGCCAGCCCTGGAGGCATTGACCATCATCGCCTACTACCAGCCCACCACCCGGGCCTATGTGGACCAGATCCGGGGAGTGGACAGCTCCTATACCATGAGCCTGCTTTTGAACCGGGACCTGATTGAGGAGTGCGGTCGGCTCCAGGTGCCGGGGCGGCCCCGGCTGTACCGGACCACCAAGCAGTTCCTCCGGGCCTTTCACCTCAAGAGCCTGGACGATTTGCCCGCGCTGACGGACCCCGGGGAGGAGGACCTCCTGGACCCGGAGGCCGACGGGCAGATGCGCCTGGGAGAGCACGGCGAGATTGTGGAGGACCTGGAGCGCCCGGAGGGCTCGGAGAGCGCGGGGGAGCCGGGGAACCCGGAGGACCGCGCGTAAAAGTCGGCTGGTGTCCCGGCGTGTCCGGGGAGACAACGGAGAGAGGGGGGAACGCCTGTGTGGCGGTGGATACTGGGGGTCATTCTTCTGCTGCTTGTCCTGCTGCTGTGGACTCGTGTGGGTGTCTGGGCGGCCCTGGACCGGGACAAGGTTCTCCGGCTGGACGCGCGGTTCGGCCTGTTCCGTATACACGTGCTGCCCGCCAAGCCCAGGAAGCCCAAGGCGGAGAAAAAGCCCCCGAAGCCCAAAAAGCCCAAGAGGGAAAAGCCCCCCAAGGAGGCCGCGCCGGAGAAGGGAACCCTCTCCTTCGCCCTGGAGGACCTGCGGGACGCCCTGGACACGGTGCTCCCGGCCCTGGGCAGGGCCCTGCGCCGCCTTGGCCGGGGGATTCAAATCAAGCCTCTGCGGCTGTCCCTGGTCCTGGGAGGGCTGGAGGACCCCGCCGCCGCGGCGGAGACCTATGGAAAGCTCCAGGCCGCCGCCTGGACAGGGATGCCCCTGCTGGAGCGGCTGCTGGACATCCGGGACCCGTACATCCACACCGACGTGGACTTTCAGGCGAAGGACACGGCGGTGGAGGGGGAGGCGGGGATCACCCTTCGGATCGGGACGCTGCTGGCCATGGGCTTCGGCGTGGCTTTCCCGGCGCTGGGGTGGTTCCTGCGCTGGCGGAAGCGGTGCAAGACCCGGCCGCCGAAGCCGGAGAAAAAGCCCCCTGAGAATCCAGAGCCCGAGGAACCCAAACCGGAAAATCCCGCCGCGTAAGGTGTTTGTTGAGACAACTAGATTTGACGGATAGAAGAAAGGAAGCGCGAGATGGACAACGAGAAAAAAAGCAAAGTCAGCGACCTGATGCAATCCACCATCGACAAGGTCCACCAGCTGGTGGACACCAACGCCATTGTGGGCCAGCCCATCACCACCCCTGACGGCGTGACCTTGATTCCCATCTCCCGGGTCAGCTTCGGCGTGGGCAGCGGCGGCGGAGACTACGGCAAGGCGCAGCCCCACCAGTTCGGCGGCGGCGGCGGCGCGGGAGTGAAGATCGACCCCGTGGCCTTTCTGATCATCAAGGACGGGACCACCCGGGTTCTTCCCGTGGCGGTGCCCCCGGCGTCCACGGTGGACCGGATCATCGACATGGCGCCGGACCTGATGGACAAGGCGGAAAAATTCCTGGACAAGAAAAAGGCGGAGAAGGAGCAAGAAGTCCTGTAAACCGGACATACTATCATCACTTGACTGTTGACCAAATGTTGACCAAACGGGGTGATGATCCATGTGGAAACACATTCTCCGGCGGGCCGGGGCCCTTGCGCTGGCCCTGGCCTGTCTGCCGGCGGGCCGGGCCCGGGCGGTGGAGGTCTCCGCCTCCGCCGCCATTTTGATGGATATGGACAGCGGCCGGGTGCTCTACGAGCGCCGGGCGGACGACCGGATGCTCATCGCCAGCACCACGAAAATCATGACGGCGCTGGTGGCCATCCGGGACGGGAATCTGTCCGACACGGTGAAGGTGAGCCGGGAGGCCGCCTATACGGAGGGCTCTTCCATGTACCTCAAGGAGGGGGAGGAGCTGACCCTGGAGACCCTGCTCTACGGCCTGCTCCTCTGTTCCGGCAACGACGCCGCCGTGGCGGTGGCCCAGCACGTGGGGGGCAGCGTGGAGGGCTTTGTGGAGCGCATGAACGACACGGCCCTGGAATTGGGGATGGAGCACACCTCCTTCGCCAACCCAAACGGCCTAGACCATGAGGAGCACTACTCCACCGCCCGTGACATGGCCCTCTTGGCCCGGGCGGCCATGGGGAACGAGACCCTGGCCCGGATTGCCTCCACCCGCACCGTCACCGTCGGCGGGCGGACCATGACGAACCACAACAAGCTCCTGGGGCTGATGGACGGCTGTCTGGGGCTGAAAACCGGGTACACCCGGGCGGCGGGGCGGACCCTGGTCAGCTGTGCCCAGCGGGGCGGCCAGCGTCTCATCGCCGTGACGCTCCAGGACGGCAACGACTGGGCGGACCACCAGAGCCTGTTTGACTACGGCTTTTCCGCCTACCCCGCCAGGCGCATGGCCCAGCTGGGCCACCAGTTGGCCAGCCGGAACGGCGTGCCCCTGGTGGCGGCGGACAGCTTCGCCTGGCCCCTGGCCCAGGGGGAGAACCTGGAGACCTCCGTCGTTTTGAGCCGGGCACTGACGCCGCCTCTCCGGGCGGGGACCCGGGTGGGGGAGGCCGTCTTCTCCCTGAACGGCAGGGAGGTGGGCCGGGTGGGCCTCCTGGTGGGGAAGAACGTGAACCCACCCTCTCCCGTTCAGGAGGCGGCGCGGGCCGCCTCGCCCGCTTCCTCCGGGGGCGCGGCGGAGGCCGCCATGAAGATACTGCGAAGCTACAGGTGACGCTATGGAAGAACGGCTGCAAAAGCTCCTCTCCTCCGCCGGGATCTGTTCCCGGCGGACGGCGGAGGCGTACATACAGGCGGGCCGGGTGACGGTGAACGGCGAGACCGCCCAATTAGGGGCCAAGGCCGACCCGGACCGGGACGACATCCGCCTGGACGGCCGGGCGCTGCCGGGGGCGGCGGCCCCGCTGACCATCATGCTGAACAAGCCCAGGGGCTATGTGTCCACCCTCTCCGACGAGCGGGGGCGGCGGACCGTGGCGGACCTGGTGGCGGACTGCGGAGCCCGGGTGTACCCTGTGGGGCGGCTGGACCTGGACTCCGAGGGCCTGCTGCTGATGACCAACGACGGCCGCCTGGCCCAGCGCCTGACCCACCCCCGGGGGGAGATCAAGAAGACCTACCACGTCTGGGTCCGGGGCTCGGTGGAGGGCGCGGCGGAACGCCTCTCCCGCCTCCGAGACCTGGAGGGGGAACCCATCCGCCCCGCCCGTGTCAAGACGCTGAGACAGGGAGAGGGCCGGGCCAGACTCTCCGTCACCATCCACCAGGGGAAGAACCGCCAGGTGCGCCGGATGTGCGCCGCCTGCGGCCTGGAGGTGGAGCGCCTCCGCCGGGTGCGGGAGCACACGCTGTCTCTGGGGGACCTGCCGCCGGGGAAGTGGCGGCGGCTGACGGAGGAGGAGCTCCGGGCCCTTGAGGGCGGGGGCGGTTAAGAGCCTGTTCAGAAAAAATTAATATACGGTATATCTTGCATATTTATCCTGGCTGTGCTATACTATTTCTCGCTAAGCGGCGGCGCAGTATTCTAGTCAGATCTGCCGTTTCCTAGGGAGGGCCTAAAAATCCTCTGAAGGGCACATCGATGAAACCCGTGGTGCCTGCTTGATACGCCCAGTTTTGGGTGGGTGCTGGGGGGAAGCGTACTTGGTGCGCTTGCGGACTCAGGGCGTCTACCAATGGCATGGTCTATCCGACCCTGTTTCCGTGGAGACCTGTTCTTGTGCGCGGACGTACTCCCATCGTGGTAATTCCGGCCCGCGTACGAAGCAGATTGTGAACCTGCAATGCGGTGCATCGGTCCCTCGGGGCCGTAACGCTGTGTGCAGCCGTAGCCTGCCTTGAGTGGGGCGGGTGGATCAGGGAACTACGGAGGGCGGCCCCGGCCAGGGCGGCTTTCCGATCGCCCTTTGAAACCCGTTTTGCAAAAGAGGCTAAAGAAGCGGACGGACTGTGGTGGAAATCACCTAGGCTGTCTTAACGGGGCAGAAAAAGGATTGCAGTGCGGACTAAGTGGCAATCGGGTAGCGCGGACGGGCGACGCCGCGCCGCAGCGCTGAAAGGGAAACCGCCTCCATCGGCAACGAGGGGTGCGCTCCGGGGAAAGCCAACCCGTACCTAAGCCGTAAGATTTACTTTTTCTGCCGCCGCCGCCTTAGCGCTATATAACAGCATAACAACTTAGTTAATAAAAAAGCTGGGCCGCCCCGCGGGGCGGCTTTTCGGGAGGTTCTCTTGAAGAAGCAGCAGAAGGGAAAGGCCCCTTCCCCATACCGTTGGGCCCTTACGGTCTTTTTGATGGCGGTGGTCCTCTCCGCCGTGCTGAGTCTGGCGTCGGAGTCGATGCTGGAGGGCGCGGGCGTGACCGCCGCTCTTTTGATGCTGGCGCTGTTTATCGGCCTGGGCATCGTGTTTGACATTGTGGGCGTCGCCGTGACGGCGGCGGACCCCAAGCCCTTTCACGCCATGGCCTCCCACAAGGAGAAGGGGGCCAAGCAGTCCCTCATGCTTCTGCGGAACGCGGGGCGGGTCTCCAGCGTCTGCAACGACGTGGTGGGGGACATCTGCGGCATCGTCAGCGGCGCCACGGGGGCGGTGATCGTCACCCAGCTCCAGCGGGCGCTGAATATGAGGACGGTACTGATCTCCGTGGCCGTCACGGCCCTGGTCTCCGGCCTGACCATCGGCGGCAAGGCCCTGGGGAAGACCGTGGCCATCAAGAAAAGCACCCAGGTGGTCTACTGGGCAGGGCGGTTTTTGTATCTGTTCCACCACTGAGAGGAGAACGTATGCTGTTGGAATCCATCCATTCCCCAGCCGAAGTCAGAGCGCTGCCGGACGGACAGCTCCCCCAGCTCTGCCAGGAGCTGAGGGAGTTTCTTGTCAAAAGCGTCTCCGAGACCGGGGGGCACCTGGCGTCCAACCTGGGGGCGGTGGAGCTGACGGTGGCCATCCACCGGGTGTTCGACACGGAGCGGGACCGGCTGATCTTCGACGTGGGGCACCAGTGCTATGTCCATAAAATTCTCACCGGCCGGCGGGAGGCGTTTTCCACCCTCCGGCAGCTGGACGGCCTCTCCGGCTTTCCCAAGCCCCGGGAGAGCGTCCACGACGCCTTCATCGCCGGGCACGCCTCCAACTCCGTGTCCGTGGCCCTGGGCATGGCCCGGGCCCGGACCCTCCGGGGGGAGGACTATTGCGTCCTGGCCCTCATCGGCGACGGGGCCCTCACCGGGGGCCTGGCCTACGAGGGGCTGAACAACGCCGGGGTCTCCGGCGAGCCCCTGATCGTGATTCTGAACGACAACGGCATGTCCATTGACCCCAACGTGGGGGCCATGCCCTCCCACCTGGCCCGGCTGCGGTCCCGGCCCGCCTACTACCACTTCAAGAAGTGGTACCGGGGCCTCTTCGGGGCCCGCCCCATGAGAAACCCTCTTTACCGGTTCAACCACAAGGTCAAGACCTTCCTGAAGCGCAGCCTCTTTCCAGGCAGCACCCTCTTCGAGGACATGGGCTTTACCTACCTGGGCCCCGTGGACGGCCACGACCTGGCCCGCCTCTGCGACGCGCTGAACTGGGCGAAAGAGCTGAACTGCCCGGTGGTGGTCCACGTCCACACCGTCAAGGGCAAGGGGGTCTCCTTCGCCGAGCGGAACCCGGATATGTACCACGGCGTGGGCCCCTTCGACCCGGACACCGGCCTCCTGAAAAAAACGGGCGGGGAGACCTTTTCCTCCGTCTTCGGCAGGGCCCTGGCGGACTTCGCCGGGGAGGACCGGCGGGTCTGCGCCGTCACCGCCGCCATGGCGGAGGGCACGGGCCTGGCGGGCTTTGCCAAGAGCTTCCCGGACCGGTTTTTCGACGTGGGCATCGCCGAGGGACACGGCGTTACCATGTCCGCCGGCATGGCGGCCCAGGGACTGCTGCCGGTGTTCGCCGTGTACTCCACTTTCCTCCAGCGGGGCTACGACATGCTGATTCACGACGTGGCCCTGGAGAAGCTCCACGTGGTCCTGGCCGTGGACCGGGTGGGATTGGTGGGGGCCGACGGGGAGACCCACCACGGCTGCTTTGACCCGCTGTTCCTCCCGGCCCTGCCGGGCTATACGGTGCTGTGTCCCGCCAGCTTCGCCGAGCTGCGGCGGATGCTGAGAAGGGCGCTCTTTGAGCTGGAGGGCCCCGTGGCCGTCCGCTATCCCAGGGGCGGGGAAGGAGCCTATCAAGGGGACGCCGAGGGCCCCCTGGCCCGCCTCCGGCCGGGGGAGGATGCGGTGATTCTGACCTACGGCGTCCTGGTGAACCAGGCCCTGGAGGCGGCGGACCTGCTGGAGAAAAAGGGCGTCCGGGCGGGGGTTTTGAAGCTGAACCAGATCGCCCCCCTGGACGGGGAGACCCTTGGGGACTTTTTTGAGAATACGAATATCCTGTTGGTGCTGGAGGACTGCTTTGGCGCGGGCTGTGTGGGCCAGCGGGTGGCCGCCATTCTGGCGGAGACGGGCCGGGCCCCGAAAAAGCTGATTTTGAGAAACCTTGGCGGGACGTTCGCCCCGGAGGGCGGCGTGGCGCAGCTGGAGGCGCGGTTTGGCCTGGACGCCGCCTCCGTGGCCGAGGCGGTGGAGGAGGCGATGGGCCGTGAGCGATAAGAAGAGGCTGGACCTGCTGTTGGTAGAGCGGGGCCTGGAGGAGAGCCGCCAGCGGGCCCAGGCCCTCATTATGAGCGGCCAGGTGTTTGTGAACGGCCAGCGCTGGGACAAGCCCGGCATGGCGGCGCCCGGGGACGCCGCGGTGGAGATTCGGGGGGACAGGCTGCCCTACGTCAGCCGGGGGGGACTGAAGCTGGAGAAGGCCATGGCCTGCTTCCCCATCCGCCTGGAGGGGGCCGTCTGCGCCGACATCGGGGCCTCCACCGGGGGCTTCACGGACTGTATGCTGCAAAACGGCGCGGCGAAGGTCTACGCCGTGGACGTGGGCCGGGGCCAGCTGGCCTGGAAGCTGAGGAGCGACCCCAGGGTGGTCTGCCTGGAACGGACCAACGCCCGGTATCTCAGCCGGGAACAGGTGCCGGAGGAGCTGGCCTTTGCCTCGGTGGACGTGAGCTTTATCTCCCTGTCGCTGATTCTGCCGCCCCTTGCCGCCCTGCTGGGGCCGGAGGGGGAGGCCGTCACCCTGGTGAAGCCCCAGTTTGAGGCGGGCCGGGAAAAGGTGGGCAAGAAAGGCGTGGTCCGGGACCCCGCCGTCCACCTGGAGGTGCTGGAGCGCTGGCTGGAGCACGCGGCGGCGGCGGGCCTGATGGTCCGGGGGCTGACGTATTCCCCCATCCGGGGGCCGGAGGGAAACATCGAGTACCTGGGCTACCTGGGCAGGGGCGGGGAGGCCGCCGGGGCCCTGGATTTGAAGGCCCTGGTGGAGGAGTCCCACCGGAAATTAAAGGAACACGGAGAGGGGGAGACCCCATGAACCCGAAAAAAATCATTCTGTGCCCCAACCCCAACCGGGACCAGGGGATGAAGACCACCCGGGCGGCGGAGGCCATCCTGCGGGATATGGGTTTTCGCACGGTGGTGTGCTCTCCCTTCCGGGACCGGAAGGAGGGGGCCTTCGCGGACTACGACGTGCAGCCCCTGCCCCAGGAGCTGCGGGGGGCGGACCTGCTGATCACCTTTGGCGGCGACGGGACCATTCTGCACCTGGCCAAGCTGGCGGCCCTCCACAAGATGCCCGTGCTGGGGGTGAACATGGGGGGGCTGGGCTTCGTGGCCGAGCTGGAGGCCGGAGAGCTGGAGCAGCTCCGCAAGCTGAAGGACTGGAATTTCGAGCTGGAGCAGCGGATGATGCTGGATGTCTCGGTGTTCCGGGACGGGCGGCAGATCTACACGAACCTGGGGCTCAACGACGCGGTGATCCGGGAGGGCCCCATCTCCCACGTGATTCACCTGAAAATCTCCTCCGACGGGCGGCACCTGGCGGACATCGCCGGGGACGGCGTCATCGTGGCCACGCCCACGGGGTCCACGGCCTACTCCCTGTCCGCCGGCGGGCCGGTGGTGGAGCCGGTGGCCCAGACCATGGTGGTCTGCCCCATCTGCATCCACAACATGCGCTTTTCCTCCTACGTCCTCAGCCCCGAGCACACGCTGACGGTGGAGCTGGAGCGGAACGGGCGGAAGCCCGTGTACCTCTTCGTGGACGAGAGCCGGGCCTTCGCCCTGCGCTCCGACGACAAGGTTCAGATTCACCGCTCCCGCTACGTCACCAGGCTGGCCAGGCTGACGGAGAGGAGCTTCTGCGAGATCTTCGCGCAAAAAATGCTTCCGGGAGGGACGGACACATGAAAAACGACCGGCAGGCCATGATCCTGGAGATCATTTCCCAGGAAAACATCGAGACCCAGGAGCAGCTGCTCCTCCGTCTCCAGGCCAGGGGCGTCCGCTGCACCCAGGCCACCATCTCCCGGGACATCAAGCAGCTGCACCTCATCAAGGAGCCCATGGGCCAGGGGGTGTACAAATACGCCGTGTCCGGCAACCGCGCGAAGCTGAACGTGGCGGCCAAGCTGCGGACCATCCTCAGGGAGTGCATGGTGGGCATTGACTACGCCCAGAATATCGTGGTGGTCAAGACTATGTCGGGACTGGCCAACGGGGCCTGTTCCGCCCTGGACAATATGGAGATCAACGACATCGTGGGTTCCCTGGCGGGGGACGACACGGTCCTTCTGGTGATGCGGAACACCGAGGCGGCGGAATTGCTCTGCCAAGAGATTAAAGATATGCTTTAAGGGGAGAAGTTGCCATGCTGGAGCTTCTGCACATTGAGAATATCGCGGTCATTGAGGAGGCGGACATCCAGTTCCGTCCCGGCTTCAACGCCCTGACCGGCGAAACCGGCGCGGGCAAATCCATCGTCATCGACGCCATGGGGGCCGTCCTGGGGGGGCGGGCCTCCCGGGACCTTATCCGCACCGGGGCCGCCAAGGCTTTTGTCAGCGCGGAGTTCTCCGCCGTCCCGGCGGATCTGCCGGGCCTGCTGGAGAACGGGCTGGCCCCGGACGAGGACGGGAACCTGCTCCTCCAAAGGGAGATATCCGGCGACGGGAAAAACGTCTGCCGTGCCAACGGCAGGCCCCTCACAGTGGCCCAGCTGCGGCAGCTGGGGGGAGACCTGCTGAACATCCACGGCCAGCACGACGGGGCCCAGCTCCTGGACGAGGAGCGGCACGGCGCTTACCTGGACCGCTTTGGCCAGACGGAGGAGAGCCTGGCCGCCTACAGATCGGCCTACGGCGTGCTGTCGGACCTCCGGGACCAGATCAAGGCCCTCCAGATGGACGAGGCGGAGAAGGCCCGGCGGGTGGACAGCCTCCGCTTTCAGATTAACGAGCTGGAGAGGGCGGAACTCCGCCCCGGTGAAGAGGAGGAGCTGGAGGCGCGGCGGAACCTGCTGCGCAACGGCGAGAAGTACCTCTCGGCCCTCTCCGGCGCGGACTACTGCCTCTCCGGCGACGACGAGAGCGCCGGGGCGGTGAGCCGGCTTGGGGACGCGGAGGAGGCCCTCTCCGGCGTGCGGAACCTGGGCGGGGAGCTGGAGGAGGCGTACAGGCGCCTGGGAGAGCTGCGCAGCGAGGCCTACGACCTGGCGGAGACCATCCGGGACCTTCGGGAGGGATTCGACTTCTCCCCGGAGGAGCTGGACGCGGCGGAGAGCCGGGCGGACCAGCTCTACCGCCTGAAAAAGAAGTACGGGGCCACGGTGGAGGAGATGCTGGACTATCTGGACCAGCGCCGGGCAGAGCTGGACGCCATCGAGACGGCGGACGACACGCTGATACTCCTGGAGAAGAAGCTGGGCAAGGCGGAATCCGCCGTCCAGGCGGCGGGGAAGGCCCTGACGGAGGTCCGGAAGCGGGCGGCGGAGGCCCTGGAGGCCCGGATTCAGAAGGAACTCCGGGACCTGGATATGAACCGGGTGCGCTTCGCCATCGACTTCGCGGAGAAGGAGCCCGGCCCCGACGGCTGCGACGTGGTGCGCTTTTTGATGTCCGCCAACGCCGGGGAGGACCTGAAGCCCATCGCCAAAATCGCCTCCGGCGGCGAGCTGGCCCGCATCATGCTGGCGCTGAAAAACGTCCTGGCGGAACAGGAGGCCATCGGCACCCTGGTCTTCGACGAGGTGGACACCGGCGTCTCGGGCCGGGCGGCCCAGAAGGTGGCGGAGAAGCTGGCCCAGGTCAGCCGCCGCAAGCAGGTCCTCTGCGTCACCCACCTGCCCCAGCTGGCCGCCATGGCGGACACCCACTTTTCCGTGGAAAAGGGGGAGGCCAAGGGCCGCACTTATACCCGTGTGGTCCAGCTGGACCGGGAGCGTCGGAAGGCGGAGCTGGCCCGGATCACCGGCGGCGCCCAGGTGACGGAGGCTCTGCTGGAGAGCGCCGGAGAACTGCTGGACGCGGCGGAAGCCTACCGGGAGACATTGAAAGAAATCTAAAAGACTGTTTGAGACACAGGGGAGGAAAGCGCCATGAAATCCAAGGCCGCCGTCAAGCGCATCATCGAGACCTTGAAGGGCACCTACCCGGACGGGCTGTGTTCCCTGCGGTATGAGAAGGATTACGAACTGCTGTTTGCCGTGCGGCTCTCCGCCCAGTGTACCGACGCGCGGGTGAACCAGGTGACCCCGGCCCTGTATGCCCGGTTTCCCACCCTGGAGAGCTTCGCGGAAGCGGACCCCAAGGAGGTGGGGGAGTACATACACTCCTGCGGTTTTTACAACGGCAAGGCCAAGGACATGGTCCTCTGCGCCCGGCGGCTCCTCAGCGACTTCGGCGGGAAGGTCCCCGGCACCATGGAGGAGCTGACCAGCCTCCCCGGCGTGGGCCGGAAGACCGCCAACCTGATTCTGGGGGATATCTACGGCCAGCCCGCCTACGTCTGCGACACCCATTGCATCCGCATCACCGGCCGCCTGGGCATCACTGACGGCTCCAAGGACCCCCTCCAGGTGGAGCGGCAGCTTCGGGAGGTCCTGCCCCCCAAGGAGTCCAACAACTTCTGCCACCGTATGGTTCTCTTTGGCCGGGACACCTGCACGGCCCGGAGTCCCAAGTGCCAGGGCTGTCCCCTGGCGAGGGACTGCGACGCGGCCAAGGCCGGGGAATAGAAAAGAAAGCGCCTGTGCTTTTGCACAGGCACTTTTTTTCCCCCGGCGTCATATACTGCCATGAAGACCGCAAAGGAGGAACAGGCATATGGATGAGAAGTCGGCCCGGATGGCCGAGCAGCTGCGCCGGAACCCGGCCATGCTGAAGTCGCTGATGCAGTCCCGGGACGGGCAGACGCTGATGCGGATGCTGACCCAGGGCGACGGCGGCGCGGGACTGCAAAAGGCGGTCCAGTCCGCCGCCAAGGGCGACACTGCGGCTGTGACCCAAATGGTCAGCCAGATTATGCAGAGCCCCGAGGGGGCGGCGCTGGTGGAGCGCATCAACAAGGCAGTTCAGAAGTAAGATTTATGGCAGGGGGGCCGGGCCGGTATGGCGGAATTTGACGACAAGCTGAACAGCATCCTGTCCAACCCGGACGCCATGAGCCAGATCATGCAGCTGGCCCAGTCCCTGGGCGGCGGCGGGGGAGAGGGGACCCCGCCCCAGCAGGGCCCGGCCCCCGCCTGGAGCCCGCCGCCCCAGCAGAACCCGCCGCCGTCCCAGAGCCTGCCGCCCCTGGGGGCGCTGTCCTCTCTGGCGGGGGGACTGGACCCAGGGCTCCTCTCCCGCCTCCTGCCCCTGATTCAGGAGCTGGGGGGCCAGCGGGAGTCCAACGCCCGGAACCTGCTTTACGCCCTGCGGCCCTACCTGAGAAGCGACCGGCAGGATAAGGTGGAGCGGGCCCTCCAGCTGGCCAGGCTGTTTCACCTGGGGAAGAAATTCCTCTCGGGATGGGAGGGCTGAGCCATGTATAACCGCTACATCCGCAACGACAACGGCTCCTACACCCGCATCCCGGAGGAGAGCGCCCCGCCGCCGGGGAATCCCTCTCCAGGCGGCCCCCCTCCGGGAAGTCCGCCCCCCGGCGGACCATCCCCAGGTGGACCATCCCCAGGTGGACCATCCCCAGGTGGACCATCCCCCGGCGGACCATCCCCCGGAGGTCCGCCTCCAGGAGGCCCTCCCCCCGGTGGCCCGCGCCCCGGAGGACCGCCCCCAGGAGGGGGCCCACCGCCAGGAGGCCGGGGCCCCGGCGGACGGTCCGCTGACGGCCTTACCGGCATGCTCCAGCACCTGCTGGACCAGTTCCACCTGGACCACGTGGATACCGGGGATTTGCTGCTTTTGGGACTGCTGTTCTTCCTCTTCCGGGAGAACGCGGACGAGGAGCTTTTGGTGGCCCTGGGCCTGCTGCTGATACTGTAAAAAAGGACGGGGATATCCCTCGTCCTTTTTCACGGTTTCATTTTTCAGCTTCCGGCTCCTCCTCCAGCAGAACCGTGCCGTCGGGCAGGGTGAACCGGGAGGCGTCGTACTCCGTCTCGTCCACGTAGAGAGCGGTCATCCGGTAGACGGAATCCTCCCCCAGCAGGCGTTCCGCTTGGACCAGCAGGCCGTTCTCCACGCTGACCCAGTAGCGGTCCACATAGCCCGCCTCATCCGGGGCCGTCTCCACGTAGATGCAGGTCAGCGCTTCCAGGGGGCGGTAGTCTGCCAGGACAATCTCCTCCACAGGGAGGTCCAGAATGTCCTCGTAGGTGGGGATGGACTGCTCCACGTCGGCGCTGAATTCCCCCGCCGGCACGGACACGGTCTCCGCGCCGCCGTCGTAGCCGTACCAGATATAGGTCTCCTGGCCGTTGGTGACGCTGATCCGGGTGCTCCCGTCGGGGAGACCCCGGTCCACCCTGGTCCAGGGGCCCCGGACGATGGTGTAAAGCTCCTGGGTTCCGCCGCCGCCGGGCCAGAGGTACTCCAGGGTGATGCTGCGTCCGTAGTTCTCCGGGCGGGACAGGCTGGCGATGGCGGCCTGGACCGTCTCCGGCGCGATTTCCACCACCGTCACGCCGCCGCCGGGGTCCTCGCCCTCGGCAGCGGGGTCCCGGGGGGGATTGGAGGGGGGGAGGGTGATGTGGGCGGTGCGGTTCAGGCTGCCCCCCAGCATCAGCGCCGCTATGAGTATGGCCACGGCCAGCACGGCCCAGGTGATCCAATTCAGCTTCCGCTTGTCCATATTACGCCTCGTAGCCGGCGGGCCGGTCCGCCCGGAGGCCGTACCGCCACTCAATGGCGTCGGCAATCCGGCGGCAGGCGTTCCCGTCTCCGTAGGGGTTCACGGCATGGGCCATGGCATCGTAGGCCCGCCGGTCCTGAATCAGCCGGGAGGCCATGGTGACGATGTCGTCCTGGACCACCCCCGCCAGCTTCACCGTTCCGGCGGCCACGGCCTCGGGCCGTTCCGTCTCCCGGCGGAGGACCAGCACGGGCTTGCCCAGGGCCGGGGCCTCCTCCTGGAGGCCGCCGGAGTCCGTCAGAACCAGATAGCAGCGGTCCATGAGATTGTGCATCTCGTCGGCGGGCAGGGGGTCGATCAGGTGGACCCGGGGCGCGCCCCGGAGATAGGCGTCCACGGCCTCCCGGACCACGGGGCTCAGGTGGACGGGGTAGACCAGCTCCACGTCCCGGTGCTCCTCGGCAATCTGCCGGAGCGCCAGCATAATGTGCTTCATGGGCTCGCCGTAGTTCTCCCTCCGGTGGCAGGTGACTAAAATCACCTTCTTCTCCCCGTAGGGCAGGCGGTTCAGCTCGTTTGTAGCAAAGCGGTAGTCCTTCCGCACGGTGGTTTTCAGGGCGTCGATGACGGTGTTTCCGGTGACGAAAATATTTTCGGGGTTCCGGCCCTCCCGGAGGAGGTTCTCCCGGTTTCCGGCGGTGGGGCAGAAGTGCAGGTCAGCGATGGAGGAGGTCAGCACCCGGTTCATCTCCTCCGGGAAGGGGGCGTATTTGTCATAGGTCCGCAGACCCGCCTCCACGTGGCCCACGGCCACCTGGTGGTAGTAGGCGGAGAGGGCCCCGGCGAAGGTGGTGGAGGTGTCCCCGTGGACTAGGATCATATCGGGTTTCAGCTCATCGATGGCCTCGTCCATGCCCAGGAGGCACTTGCTGGTGATATGGGAAAGCGTCTGCCGGGGGGCCATGATGTCCAGGTCCCGGTCGGGGACCACCTGGAAGACCTCCAGCACGCTGTCCAGCATCTGCCGGTGCTGGGCGGTGACGCAGCAGAGGCTCTCAATGCCGGGCCGGGCGGCCAGCTCCTTCACCAGAGGGCACATTTTGATGGCCTCCGGCCGGGTGCCGAAGACGCTCAGGACGCGCAGCTTTTTCATTTACTCCTCCTTCTCTTCCCCGGCGCCGGGCGAGGGAGCGCCCTTTTCCGGCAGGGCCGCCCCGCCGTGGTGCCCCAGCTCCTTCAGCTCCTCCAGCTCCTCGTGGAGCTCCTCCCGGATCTCCTTGGGGAACACCACCTGGGCGGCCACGACGGCCACAATGCAAAGCGCCGCGAAAAAGAGCATGGCCTTCTGCTCGCCTCCGGTGGTCAGCACCACGGCGGAGAGGCCCAGGATGGCGGAGATGACGTACAGCGTGGCCACGGCCTGTTTCTGGTTCAGCCCCATGTCGATGAGCCGGTGGTGGATGTGCCCCCGGTCGGGGTGCATAGGGCTCTGGCCGTGGGCGATGCGGCGGATGAAAGCAAAGGCCGTGTCAAAAATGGGCAGCCCCAGAATCAGGAAGGGCACGGCGAAGGAGATGACGGCGTAGAACTTGAAGAGGCCCTGGATGGACATGGTGGCCAGGATATAGCCCAGGAAGGTGGCCCCGGTGTCCCCCATGAACATCTTGGCGGGGTTGAGGTTGTAGGGCATGAAGCCCACGCAGGCCCCCACCAGCGCCGCCATGACGATGGCCACCTCCGCCTCAGAGGCCAGCAGGGCGATGACCAGCATGGTGGTGGCCGAGATGGCGGAGACCCCGTTGGCCAGTCCGTCCAGCCCGTCGATGAGGTTCACGGCGTTGGTAATCGCCACAATCCACAGCACCGTAAAGGGGATGGACAGGGGGCCCAGCACCCAGTAGAGGCTGTCGGAGAAGATGTTGGGGTTGGAGAAGGCCTGGATGACCACGCCGTTCATGGCGGGAATCAGGGCGGCGGCGATCTGGACCACGAATTTCAGCATAGCGGGCAGGGGACAGATGTCGTCCACCACCCCCAGCACCACGATGATGACGGAGCCCAGGAGGATGCTCTGCATCTGCCCGTTGCCCCGGACGTTCCCCAGGACCAAGACGCTGACCATAAAGCCGATGAAAATCGCCAGCCCCCCCAGGCGGGGAATGGGGGTCTTGTGCATCCGCCGGGCGTCCTTGGGCACGTCCACGGCGCCCACCTTATAGGCGAAGGTCCGCACCACGGGGGTCATCAGGAAGCTGATGACCAGCGCCGTCAGCAGGGCCAGGGTCACATAGGCGATCAGCCGATTGTCTAAAGGCATGATTCTTCTCCTCTTATTATAGAACAATCTTTCGTTGCCGTCGCTCCAGGCTGGATGATTACCAGACGTACAGAGCGTGCTAAAGTTCTTTTGGTTACTTTTCCCCTTCGGGGACGTACTCCACTAAGATTTTGCTTCGCAAAATCAAGTGTCGTTACAGTCTTTCAAGAAAAGTAACTATCGGGGTAAGAACCCCACCTTTTTGTATACCTTGGCCAGGGTGCGCCCGGCGATGCGGGAAGCCCGTTCCGCCCCCTGGCGGTAGACGCTTTCCAGGTGGGCCTTGTCGTTCATCATGCGCTGGGCCTCCTCCCGGATGGGGCGGAGCAGCTCGATGACGGCGTCGCCCACGGCGGGCTTGAACACGCCGTAGCCCTGGTCCTTGAATTCCGCCTCGGCCTCGGCTAGGGTCTTGCCGGAGGCGGCGCAGTAGATGGTCAGCAGGTTGGAGACGCCGGGCTTGTTTTCCTTGTCATAGCGGACGGCGGTCTCGCTGTCGGTGACGGCCCGCTTGAACTTCCGCTGGATGACCTCCGGTGAGTCCATCAGGTTGACGCAGCCGTCGGGGTCGGACTTGCTCATTTTGTTCAGGGGGTTGCCCAGGCTCATGATCCGGGCTCCCTGGTCCACCCGCTGGATGAAGGCTTCCGGCAGGGTGAAAGTGTCGCTGTAGACGCCGTTGAACCGCTGGGCGATGTCCCGGCACAGCTCCACGTGCTGGCGCTGGTCCTCGCCCACGGGGACCAGGTCCGTCTGATAGAGCAGGATGTCCGCCGCCATAAGGACCGGGTAGGTGAAGAGGCCGGCGGTGATGTTGTCGGCGTGCTGCTGGGACTTCTGTTTGAACTGGGTCATGCGGCTCAGCTCGCCGAACTGGGTGTAGCAGCCCAGAACCCAGCTGAGTTCGGCGTGCTGGGGCACGTGGCTCTGGATGAAGAGGATGCTCTTCTCCGGGTCCAGGCCGCAGGCCAGATACTGGGCCAGCTGGTCCAGGGCCCTGCGGCGCAGGTCCGCCGGGTTCTGCCGTACCGTGATGGCGTGCATGTCCACGACGCAGTAGACGCACTCGTACTCGTCCTGGAGGGCCACCCAGTTTTTGATGGCGCCCATATAAGAGCCCAGGGTCATCTCGCCGCTGGGCTGAATGCCGCTGAAAATCCGTTTCTTCCTGTTTTCCATAACATACCTCGCTGTCCGGCCCCGGTCCGCCGGGGCCTGTTCAATTTTATTAGTTTACCACGAATTCACAAAAAGCGCAATTGCCGAAGAACAAAAAAATGGGGAACTCATCCAGGGGCCATGACGCTCTCTCCTTTCTGCCGTCCGCTTTCTGGGGGGAGGCGTCAAAAAAAGACCTCCATCCCGGAAAGGACCTGTGACAGGTTCCTTTGGGACAAAAGTCTTGAAACTTCTGCGGTGCCACCCAAATTGGCGGTTAGGAAAACCGCCCCCTCGGCGGCGCGCCGGCACGCGCCCTTCCTTGGTAACGGGGGAAAAGCCCGTCGGGACGTAATAGGGGAAACGCTCCCTGTTCAGCCCGCCCTCAGCGGTCCATTGGGCGAACCGGTTTCTGCCGCCATCCCACCGCCGGCGGCTCTCTTTGAGAACCAGGGTTTCGCTTACTTGTCCGCGTCATCGGTTTACGCTTTTGAACTTGGGCACAGCATACCCCTTCCGGGGCTGTCTTGTCAAGGGTTCCGGGGGATTTCGACGAAACTGACAAAGGGGGAAGGGAAAGGGAAGGGGCTTTCGGTGAGATTGACCGGGGCGGCCGCCCTTAAATTGCGGCTGTCCTAAAGCCTGGAAGCTATGCTAATCTTTTTTATAAAATACCAATGTCATTTTTTCGTTTATTACTTTAAACTCTCCTGTTTGATAATAGCCCATTTTCTCATATAAATGACAGTTGCCTTTTTCCTCCAATATGGTATCCAATTCCCAATTTGAACATCCGTGCTTATCTTCCGCCAATTTTATTGCCTGCTGCGCCAATCCCCTATTTCTGAAATCCGGCATTATTAAAACAGATGAGATGCGCTTAGCACTGCCATATTCATGCTTATCAATAACCCTTATGGCACCTACCGTCATGTTATCAGCCAAGATAAAATAGTAATATGTAAATGGCTGATTTAATCTCATAATCATTTTGTCTATAGGCTCGGTTGCGGGATTTGTTTCAGTATCCTGATATTTGTCATATAGTTCCTGGAAAGCAATTATTTGCATATTCCACAGCTTTTCCGCCTCTTCACGGGTTATTCTCACCAGTCTTACTTTCATAATCCTCTCCCTGTTAATCAAGATTTGCCGCTCTGATTATAACATGGTATGGGCTTCCTGCCAACTTGTTTTCGCGGAATCGCCGGAGTTCAACCGGCAATAAAAATCTTGAACAAGGCTTTTTGGAAAATGCCCTTGTGCTTCCGAGACATATTTGATATACTACTTTAGATTGAAAACTTTTGCACTGACGGAGGAGTTATAAGATGCCGGACAAGAAGCGGAAAGAAGAGAAGCAGGAGAAGCAGGAGCAGCCGGGCCGGGGCCTCTACGACTGGGCCCAGGCGCTGGTATGCTCTGTGCTGGCGGCGGTGGTGGTGTTCGCCTTTGGCGTCAGAGTGGTGGGTGTCTCCGGCGGGTCCATGCGGGAGACGCTGCAAAACGGGGACCTCCTGCTGGTGGTGAACCGCGCCCTCTGCGGGGAGTTTCAGCGGGGCGACGTGGTCATCGCCGCCAAGCCCGCCTTCGAGCGGGGCGAGCCCATTGTCAAGCGGGTCGTCGCCACCGGAGGGGAGACCGTGGACGTGGATTTCATCGGCGGCGTGGTCTATGTGGACGGGATGCCGCTGGAGGAGCCCTACATCCGGGAGCTCACCTACCTGGAGGAGGGGACGGCGTTCCCCTTCACCGTGCCGGAGGGCAGCGTCTTCCTGATGGGGGACAACCGCAACGGCAGCCGGGACAGCCGGGACCCGGAACTGGGGGCGGTGGACGAGCGCTGCCTCATCGGACGGGCGGTGTTTTTACTGCTGCCGGGACAGACCGAGGAGCTGGGAATGCGGGAGTGGGACCGCATCGGGGCGCTGTAAGAAAAACATAGAAGTCTGAGGAGAGACAGAGACATGGAGAAAGGCGCGCCGCGGGCGGAGACCAAAACCGAACAAAGCCGGGAACGGGAGCTGTACGAGTGGGCGCGGATCCTGGTCTGCCCCGTGCTGGCGGTGATGCTGGCGTTTACCTTCACGGTCCGCCTCATCGGCGTGGAGGGCCATTCCATGCTGCCCACCCTCCAGGACAGGGACCGTCTGCTGGTGCTGACCTCCGGCCTCTGCGGCGGCTATGAGCCGGGGGACATCGTGGTTCTGCGGAAGGAGAGCTTCACTCCCACGCCCATTGTCAAGCGGATCATCGCCACCGGGGGGCAGGTGGTGGACATCGACTTTTCCTCCGGGATGGTGTTCGTGGACGGGCGGCCCCTCCACGAGGACTATATCAACGAGCTGACCTTCACCCCGGAGGGGACGGCGTTCCCCCTGGCCGTGCCGGAGGGCAGCGTCTTCGTCCTGGGGGACAACCGCAACAACTCCACCGACAGCCGGTCCGCTCAGCTGGGCACGGTGGACGAGCGCTATATCATCGGCCGGGCGGTGTTCCTGCTCTTCCCCGGCCCGGACGCCGCCACCGGGCGGCGGGACTACGGACGGATCGGAGGAATCGGCTAGTGGAAATTCAATGGTATCCCGGGCACATGGCGAAGACCCGGCGGATGATTACCGAGCAGCTGAAAAACGTGGACGCGGTGTGCGAGATTCTGGATGCCCGCATCCCCCGCTCCAGCCGGAACCCGGACGTGGACGGCCTGACGGCGGGAAAGCCCCGGCTGGTGGTCCTGAACCGGGCGGACCAGGCGGACCGGGAGGCCACGAAAGCCTGGGCGGCCCATTTCCGGGAAAAGGGCTGGGCGGTCCTGGAGACAGACTCCAAGAGCGGCGCGGGCACGGCGAAATTTTCCGCCGCGGTCCGGGAGCTGCTGGCGGACAAGCTGCGCGCATACGCCGAGAAGGGCCAGGCGGGCCGGGTGGTCCGGGTCATGGTCCTGGGCATCCCCAACGTTGGGAAATCCACCTTCATCAATAAAATCGCGGGCCGGAAGACCGCCAAGGCGGAGGACCGCCCCGGCGTCACCCGCTCGAAGCAGTGGGTGCCCATCGACAAGGGCCTGGAGCTGCTGGATACCCCCGGCATCCTCTGGCCCAAGCTGGATGACAAGGACGTGGGGCTCCATCTGGCCTTTACCGGCGCGGTGAAGGACGAGATTCTGGATACGGAGACACTGGGGTGCCATTTGATGGCGTACCTTGCGGAGCACTACCCCGAGGCGCTGAAAACCGGCTACAAGCTCCCCGCCCTTCCGGAGCGGGAGGGGGAGGAGAACGACGTGGCTTACGGCTGGCGGCTTCTGGAGGCCGCCGGGCGGCGGCGGGGCTTTCTTGTCTCCGGCGGCGAGGTGGACACCGAGCGCATGGCGAAGATTCTGCTGGACGAGTTCCGCTCCGGCAAGCTGGGGCGGTTTACGCTGGAGGTTCCGTAATGGGAGACAACAGGAAGTGGTCCGCCGCTGATTTCGCAGCGCTTCTCTGGGTGGCCCTGCATCTCTATACCAGCGTCCGCAGCTTTTTTGAAGGCTGGTATTATACTTACACGGCCTGGTCTTGGGCCCTTTTGGGGATTTGGCTCCTGGGTCTGCTGGCCCTGGACGCGCGGCTATACGTCTCCGAGAGACCGGGACTGCTCCGCCTTGTAAAATGGTACTGGGCGTTCAGCGCCGCGCTGGCCGCAGGAGGGCTTATGGTGTCCACGCTGAGCTTGTCCCTGGAGTGGGCTATGACTCCCGGGATGATCTGCGCGCTTCTGACGCCGCTGTATCAGTTTATGGCGTTTGCCTGGCTGCTGTTTGACGAGCTGGCGGGATTGCGCGGAAGCCTCCGGTTTGGCGTCTGGTGGTCGGCGATGCTGGCGTTCTGCCTTATCCATTTTGTCTATTTCGCCTGGCTCCACCGCCGGGCCAAAAGGAGAGGAGACCATGGACCTGTGGACCCTGGAACGGGAACAATGGAATAAGGGCTTTGCCTGCCTCTGCGGCGTGGACGAGGCGGGGGCGGGCCCCCTGGCGGGTCCGGTGTACGCCGCCGCCGTCATACTGCCCAGGGAGATGGAAATCCCCGGATTGAACGATTCCAAGAAGCTGACCGAGAAAAAGCGGGAGGTCCTCTACGATCTCATCACCGCCCAGGCGGAGGCGTGGAGCGTGGCCTTCGTCACGGCGGAGGAGATCGACGGGCTGGACATCCTGAACGCCCGGATGCTGGCCATGAACCGGGCCATTGAGGGCCTGCCCGTGAAGCCGGACCTCTGCCTCATCGACGGCAACCGGGACCACGGAAGCCGGGTCTCCATCGAGGCCCCCCACGTCACGATCATCGGCGGGGACGGGAAAAGCGCCTCCATCGCCGCCGCCTCCATCCTGGCCAAGGTGAGCCGGGACCGCTACGTCTCCCAGGAGCTGGACACCCTGTACCCCCAGTACGGTTTTGCCAAGCACAAGGGCTACGGCACGAAAGCCCACTACGCCGCCCTGGACCAGTACGGCCCCTGCCCGGCCCACCGGAGGACCTTCCTGAAAAAGTGGGAGGCGAGGAGGCAGTGACCGGGACAAAGGCCTCCGGGGACCAGGGGGAGGCCCTGGCCGGGCGGTATTTGGAGGCGCGGGGCTATACCATCTTAGACCGCCAGTGGCGCTGCCGCTTCGGAGAGCTGGACCTTGTGGCCCGCAGTCCCGAGGGCGTCCTCTGCTTTGTGGAGGTGAAGCGCCGGGGCCCCGGCTCCATCGGCCTGCCCCGTGAGTTTGTGGACGGGCGGAAACAGCAGCGCCTCCGCCGGGCCGCGAACCTCTACATGGGCTTTCATGACCTGGACAGTCCCGCCCGGTTCGACGTGGCGGAAATCTACGAGGAAAAAAACGGTGGCCTCCGGGTGGTCTACCTGGAAGACGCCTTTGCATAGATCAAAAAAACTGCCAGAAAGGTGAGACAGACAATATGAAGTATTTGAGCACCAGGGACCGCCGCCTTCGGATGAGCGGGGCCGAGGCCGTGAAGCTGGGACTGTCCCGGGACGGCGGCCTTCTGACGCCGGAGACCATTCCCCAGATCGACGGGGCGTTTCTGGAGGACCTGTCCAAGCGCCCCTATCAGGAGCGGGCCGCCAAGGTTATGGCCCTGTACCTGACGGACTATTCCGAGGAGGAACTGCTGGCCTTCGCCAATAACGCCTACGGCCCGGATAAGTACGATCACCCCGCCGCCGCTCCCCTGTGGAAGGTGGACGGGTCCACACACTGCCTGGAGCTGTGGCACGGGCCCACCTCCGCCTTTAAGGACATGGCCCTCCAGATGCTGCCCCAGCTCCTGTCCGCCGCCCTGCGGAAGACCGGGGAGGACAAAACCGTCTGCATTCTGGTGGCCACCTCCGGCGACACGGGCAAGGCCGCCATGGAGGGCTTCGCCGACGTGCCCCAGACGAAAATCATGGTCTTCTACCCCAAGGACGGCGTCTCCAAGGTCCAGGAGGCCCAGATGGTCACCCAGGACGGGGCCAACGTGGGCGTCTGCGCCGTCGTCGGGAACTTCGACGACGCCCAGGCCGGGGTGAAGCGCATCTTCTCCGACCCCGATATCCGGGAGACCCTGGCGGGGCGGGGCTACCTGCTGTCCTCCGCCAACTCCATCAACTGGGGGCGTATCCTGCCCCAGGTGGTGTATTACATCTCCGCCTACTGCGACCTTCTCCGGGACGGGGAGATCAAAATGGGGGACAAGGTGAACTTCTGCGTTCCCACCGGCAACTTCGGGGACATCCTGGCGGCCTACTACGCCAAGCGCATGGGCCTGCCCGTGGGGAAGCTCATCTGCGCCTCCAATAAAAACGACGTGCTGACGGATTTCCTCCGCACCGGCGTGTACAACAAAAACCGGCCCTTCCACACCACCATGAGCCCCTCCATGGACATCTTGGTGTCCAGCAACCTGGAGCGTCTGCTGTTTGACCTCTCCGGGGAGAACGACGCGGAGGTCCGGGGCTATATGGAGGCTCTGAACGCCGGCGGGAAGTACGAGGTCTCGGAGACCATCAAGGCGGCCCTGAAAGACGCGTTCTGGGGCGGTTACTGCGACGAGGCGGGGACCTCGGAGACCATCGCCCGGTACTACAAGGACTGCGGCTATCTCATCGACACCCACACCGCCGTGGCGGCGGGGGTCATGGAGCAGTACCGGAAGGAGACCGGGGACAAGACCATGACGGTCTTCGTCTCCACGGCGTCCCCCTATAAGTTCTGCGACAACGTCCTCCGGGCCATTGGCGAGGAGCCCCAGGGCGACGGCGTGGAACTGCTGGACCAGCTCCATGAGAAGACCGGCGTGGCCGTCCCCCGGCGGCTGGCGGCGATGAAGGGCAAGGCCCGGCGCTTCGACCTGACGGCGGAGAAGGCGGAGATGGACGGCGTGGTGCTGGACTTCCTGAAATAACGGACGGGAGGGAAGCGGAATGAAGCCGCTGAGACGCAAGTGGGCCCAGGTTTCCCTGGTCCTGCATTACCTGGGCTGGGTACTGTTCGTTGTGGTGTGCCAGATTTTCGGCAATGTGCTTGAACGGGACTTCAACATCCCGACCTTCGGCGTTGGGATGTTCGGCGTTGGTCTGATGCTGATGGGCCCTGTTCTCTGGCGTCTGACGGCCCGGTGCCCTCACTGCGGAAAGCGGGGCGGGCCCCTGTCCTGGGTCTACAAAAAGTCCTATTGCTCCCGCTGCGGGCACATCCTGCCCTTTGACGACGGCCCCCTGAACGAGGAGGAGACTCCCCTGGACCAGCGGGCGCGGCTGGGATTGAAACGGGGCTGGGCCTGGCTGGTTCTGGCCCTGACGGCGGCGGGGACCGCCTGTATCCTGGCGGCGTGGCGGATCATGGACTTCGCCGTGCGGTCCCCCGCCGACCTGGAGGAGAAGTGGGCCCGGCAGGACGTGGGACTTCCCCTGCTGCTGGCGGGCGTCCTGCTCCTGCTGGCCATGGCCTTCGCGGCGGATTTCCGCCTGGTCTGCCCGCACTGCCGGAAGGGGCACCTTCCCCCCTGGCAGCCCAGGGGAAAGGCCCGCTGGTGCTGGCACTGCGGCGCGGCCCTGGCCTTCGGGGACGAGCTGGAAATGGAATAACCGGAGGGAGGAGACAAGAGATGGAGGTCAGAACTCTGAAACGGAAATGGGCCCGGGCCTACTGGATATTCCTGTGGGGAATCGTCCTGCTCGGGTTCCTGGGAGCGACCCTGCCGGATGGGGTCAAGCTGCTGGCCCTTGCGGCGCTGGTGCTTTGCGGGGCAGGTATGATCCTGAGCATCCTAAAACTGCGCTGCCCCTACTGCGGGAAGGGCGCGCCCCGGGCCCCGGCGTTTTTGCCCGGCTCTGGGAAAATCCAATACTGTTCCGTCTGCGGAAAACCCTTCGTCTACGACGATGAGATTTAGCGCCGGACCCGGCCGCCGTCTCCTCGGCCCGGACAAGCGCTGGACCCGGTTGCCGTCGCTCCAGCCCGGATGAACACCAGACAAACAGAGCGAGCGAAAGTTCTTTTGCCTACTTTTCTTTCAAGAAAAGTAGGAGAAAAGTAGGAGGAAGGAGGGGCGCATATGGCCCTCTACGCCATCGGGGACCTGCACCTCTCCCTGACGGCCAACAAGCCCATGGAGGTTTTCGGCCCCGCCTGGGAGAATTACACGAACCGCATCGCCGAGAGCCTGGGGGCCCTGACGGCGGAGGACACCCTGGTCCTGGCGGGAGACACCTCCTGGGGCATGAGCCTGGAGGAGGCGGAGGCGGACTTCCGCTTCCTGGACCAGTTCCCCTGCAAAAAGTACCTGGTGAAGGGGAATCACGACTACTGGTGGACCACCGCCGCCAAGCTCCACCGCTTCTTTGACGAGAAGGGCATCCACACCCTGGACATCCTCCATAACAACTGTTTTCTTTATGGGGACTACGCCGTCTGCGGCACCCGGGGCTGGTTCCTGGAGGAGGACGCCCACAACGTCAAGGTGCTGAACCGGGAGGTGGGGCGGCTGGAGGCGTCCCTCCGGGCGGCGGGGGAGCGGCCCATCCTGTGCTTCCTCCACTACCCGCCCCTGTACCAGGGCTACGAGTGCGCGGAGATACTGAAAACCCTGGAAAAGTACCGGGTTTCCCTGTGCTGTTACGGCCACCTCCACGGCCACGCCATCCGCCGGAAGCTGGAGGGAAAGCGGGGAGAAACGGAGTTTTCCCTCATCTCCGCCGACTACCTGGGCTTTGTCCCGAAAAAAATTTGTGATTAAAGGAAAAAAGACTGGTATTTTTCATTTTTTTCTGGTAGAATACTAAGTTGCCCGGCGAAGTGCTTTTAGAGCGCCGGGAATGAACGGAGGAAAACAAACATGAGTGTGAAGAGCTGCGAAAAGATCGAGAAAAGCCAGGTCGAGCTGACCGTCGAGGTGGAGGCCCAGGAGTTTGAGGCCGCCTTGGAAAAAGCCTACCGGAAGATGCGGGGCAAGATCAACGTCCCCGGTTTCCGTCCCGGCAAGGCCCCCCGGAAAATCATCGAGGGCATGTACGGCGTAGAGGTCTTCTTTGACGAGGCCATCAATATCGCCTTCCCCGAGGCTTACGAGGCCGCCGTGAAGGAGAAGGAGCTCAACGTGGTGGGCTACCCGTCTGTGGAGCTGGTGGGCGAATGCACCCGGCAGGGCTTTACCTTCAAGGCTGTCGCGCCCGTGTATCCCGAGGTCACCCTGGGTCAGTACAAGGGCCTGTCCGCCCCCAAGGAGGAGGTCCAGGTCACTGCCGAGGACGTGGACCGCCGCCTCCAGAGCCTGGCCGACCGGAACACCCGCCTGGTGTCCGTGGAGCGGGAGGCCAAGGAGGGCGACACCGCCGTCATCGACTTCGAGGGCTTCCTGGACGGAAAGCCCTTCGACGGGGGCAAGGGGACCAGCCACAGCCTGGAGCTGGGCTCCCACAGCTTTGTCCCCGGCTTCGAGGAGCAGGTGGCCGGCATGAAGGCCGGAGACGAAAAGGACATCGACATCACCTTCCCCGAGGACTACCACGCGGACCTGGCCGGCAAGGCCGTGGTCTTCAAGGTCAAGTGCCACGAGGTGAAGGAAAAGGACGTGCCCACCCTGGACGATGAGTTTGCCAAGGATGTCAGCGAGTTCGACACCCTGGACGAGCTGAAAGCGGACCTGGAGAAGCAGATCACCGAGGAGCGGGAGAAGGACGCCCGGCGGGAATTCGAGGACGCCCTGATGGAGCAGGTGGCCCAGGGCCTCACCGCCGAGATCCCCGACGCCATGGTGGAGGGCCAGGCCCGGCAGTTCCTGGAGAACTTCCGCACCCAGGTCGCCCAGCAGGGCATTCCCTATGACCAGTATCTCCAGATGACCGGCCTCCGGGAGGACAAGCTGCTGGAGGACGCCAAGGAGCCCGCCCTGCGGCAGGTGAAGATGGACCTGGCGGTCATGGCCATCATCAAGGCCGAAGGCATCGAGGCCAGCGGCGAGGACGTGGAGGAAGAGTACAAGAAACTGGCGGAGCAGTTCGGCATGGACCTGGAGATGGTGAAGAAGTACATCCAGGCGGACCAGGTGAAGGACCAGGTTTGCAGCCGCCGGGCCATCGACGTGGTGGCAAACAGCGCCACCGCCACCAAGCCGGAGGAGACCCCCGCCGAGGACAAGCCCGCGGAAGAAAAAACCGCCGGGGAAGCCCCGGAGAAGAAGCCCGCCCGGAAGCCCCGCAAGAAGAAGACCGAGACCGCCGAACCCGCCGCCGAGGGCGCGGAACCGGCCGCCGAGGAGAAAAAGCCCGTCCGGAAGCCCCGCAAAAAGAAGACCGAGGAGCCGAAGGACGCCGAATAAGCCGAATCTTTACTTGCGGATTCACAGATTCGACACATTTTCACATGATGCCTGTGGTATCATGTGAAAATGGTTATATGGGGACAACTGCCGGGGACGGAATTTCTCCGGCGGACCCGGCGTCCACAAAAGACAGGAGGTTTTCAAATTGAGTTTAGTTCCCTACGTAGTAGAGCAGACCAACCGGGGCGAGCGGTCCTACGACATTTTCTCCCGGCTGCTGAACGACCGGATCGTCTTTCTGGGCGAGGAGGTCAACGCCACCACGGCCAGCCTGATCGTGGCCCAGCTCCTCTATCTGGAGGCCCAGGACCCCGACAAGGACATTCAGCTGTATATCAACAGCCCGGGAGGCTCCGTCACGGACGGCATGGCCATCTATGACACCATGCAGTATGTCAAATGCGACGTGTCCACCATCTGCGTGGGCATGGCGGCCAGCATGGGCGCGTTCCTGCTCTCCGCCGGGGCCAAGGGGAAGCGCATCGCCCTGCCCAACGCGGAGATCATGATTCACCAGCCCTCCGCCGGCACCCAGGGCCAGATCACCGACATGGCCATCCACCTGAAACGGCTGGAGACCATCAAAAAGCGGATGAACCGCATCTTGGCGGAGAACACGGGCCGGTCCATCGAGGAAGTCACCGCCGCCTGCGAGCGGGACAACTTCATGAGCGCCGAGGAGGCCCAGGAATTCGGCCTGATCGACAAGATTCTGGTAAACAAGGAAGAGAAAAACGCGTGAGGGCAAAACCCATTGCCTATAGAGAACTGAGGTGGAAGAGATGAATGACGACGGCAAGAAACCCCTGCGGTGTTCCTTCTGCGGCAAGCACGAACAGCAGATTCACCGCATGATACAGGGTCCGGGGGTGCGCATCTGTGACGAGTGCGTCCACCTGTGCGTGAGCATTCTGAACGACGGCTTTGAGCCCGACGCGCCCTCTCTGGAGGACCTGCCGGATCAGCTTCCCACGCCCCGTGAAATCCGGGACGTGCTGGATCAGTATGTCATCGGACAGGAGGAGGCGAAGATCGCCCTGTCCGTGGCGGTGTACAACCACTACAAGCGCATCTTCTTCGGCGGGGACGAGGACGTGGAGCTTCAGAAGAGCAACATCCTGATGCTGGGCCCCACGGGCTCCGGCAAGACCCTCTTCGCCCAGACCCTTGCCAAGATTTTGAAGGTGCCCTTCGCCATTGCCGACGCCACCACCCTCACCGAGGCGGGCTATGTGGGCGACGATGTGGAAAACATCCTCCTGCGTCTGCTCCAGGCCGCAGACTTCGACGTGGAGCGGGCCGAGCACGGCATCATCTATGTAGACGAGATTGACAAAATCGCCCGGAAGAGCGAAAACACCTCCATCACCCGGGATGTCTCCGGCGAGGGTGTGCAGCAGGCGCTGCTGAAAATCGTGGAGGGCACCGTGGCCAACGTCCCGCCCCAGGGCGGGCGGAAGCATCCCCATCAGGAGTTCATCCAGATGAACACGAAAAACATCCTGTTCATCTGCGGCGGCGCTTTCGACGGGCTGGAGAAGATCATCGAAAAGCGCCTGGACCAGAAGAGCATCGGCTTCGGGGCCAACGTCCAGGGCAAAAAGGACAAGGACCTCAGCAAGATTCTCCACGAGGTCCAGCCCCACGACATCCTGAAATACGGCATCATCCCCGAGCTGGTGGGCCGCCTGCCGGTCATCGCGCCGCTGAACGGCCTGCGCCGGGAGGACCTGGTCCGCATCCTCCAGGAGCCCAAGAACGCCCTGGTGAAGCAGTACAAAAAGCTGCTGGGCTATGACGAGGTGGAGCTGGAGTTCGAGCTGGAGGCGTTGGACGCCGTGGCCGACAAGGCCATCGAGCGGAACATCGGCGCACGGGGCCTCCGGGCCGTCATGGAGGGGATGCTGACTCAGATTATGTACGACATTCCCTCGGACCCCACCATTGTCAAAGCGGTGATTACAAAAGAGTGCGTGGACGGAACCGGGCAGCCCATCCTGACCAGGGACCCGGACAAGGTGAACTACTCCGTCAAGCTGAACCCCGGCAAGGGGGGGAAGACCCGTCCCCCCAAGTCTGCGTCTTGACGCCAGAACAAATCCGGCTCAGCGCCGGGTCGAAGGAGAGGAAGGGACGAAATGTCCCTTCCTCTCGGGTTGTCGGGCCCAATCCCATACTTTCCCATAATTTCCCAGCCCCTGGAAAGGAGCGTGAAGCGATATGGAAACAACGACGATGAATATGCCCGTTCTGGCCCTCCGGGGCCTGACGGTGTTTCCCCATATGAACCTGACCTTTGAGGTGGAGCGCCCCATCTCCATCGCCGCCCTGGAGCGGGCCATGGAGGGGGAGCAGGACATCTTCCTGGTCACCCAGCGGGAGATCGGCGTGGAGCTGCCGGAGGAGCAGGACTTGTATCAGATCGGCACCGTGTCCCACATCCGCCAGATTCTCCGATTGTCCTCCGGTTCCGTCCGGGTCATGGTGGAGGGCAGGCGGCGGGCCCGCCTCCGGCGGCTGTGGCAGTCCTCCCCCTACCTCCAGGCCAACATTGAGGAGCTGCCGGAGGAGGCCCCCTCCGAGGCCCGGAGTCCCAGGGCCGAGGCCCTGCTGCGCCAGACCTGGAGCCTGTTCAGCGAGTACGCCCAGCTCTCCGGCAGCGTGCCGGAGGAGATTGTCACCGCCGTCTTGGACAACCGGGACGTGGGCCGCGTGGCGGACTTCATCACCCAGAACATCTCCCTGCGCCACACGGATAAGCAGGAGATTCTGGAGGAGCTGGCCCCCTTCGTCCGGCTGCGGAAGCTGAACGGGCTGCTGGCCAGGGAGTGCAGCGTGCTGGGCTTTGAGCACGAGATGGAGGGCAAGATCCGGGACCAGCTCATCCGCACCCAGCGGGACCAGATTCTCCGCACCCAGATTCGGGTGCTCCAGAACGAGCTGGGGGAGGACGACGACGAGGACGAGGTTGAGGACTACTGCCGGAAAATCCTGGAGCTGAAGCTGGAGGAGGAGGCGGAGGAGCACCTTCTGAAGGAGGCGAAAAAGCTCTCCCGCCAGCCCTACGGCAGCGCCGAGGCGTCGGTGATCCGCAACTACCTGGACGTGTGCCTGGAGATGCCCTGGAACACGGAGACCCGGGAGCGGGTCAGCGTGGACGCCGCCCGGAAGGTACTGGAAAAGGACCACTTCGGCCTGGAGAAGGTGAAGGAGCGCATTCTGGAGACCATCGCCGTCCGGCAGATGAACCCCAAGGGCAAGGGGCAGATTCTCTGCCTGGTGGGCCCGCCGGGGGTGGGCAAGACCTCCATCGCCATCTCGGTGGCCAAGGCCCTGAACCGGAAGCTGGCCCGGCTGTCCCTGGGCGGCGTCCGGGACGAGGCGGACATCCGGGGCCACCGGCGGACCTACATTGGGTCCATGCCCGGCCGGGTGGTGGACGCCATTATCCGGGGCGGGTCCATGAACCCCCTGCTTCTGCTGGACGAGATCGACAAGCTGGGGAACGACTACCGGGGCGACCCGGCCTCGGCCCTGCTGGAGGTGCTGGACAGCGAGCAGAACCACGCCTTCCGGGATCACTATATGGAGATTCCCGTGGATCTGAGCCGGGTCATGTTTATCACCACGGCCAACACCACGGACACCATCCCCCAGCCCCTGCTGGACCGGATGGAGGTGATCCGACTCGCCAGCTACACCGACGAGGAGAAGGTGGAAATCGCCCGCCGCCACCTGCTGCCCAAGCAGCTGGCGGAACACGGGCTGAAAAAGTCCGCCCTCCGGGTCAGCGACGACGTTTTCCGGGCCATCATCCGGGATTATACCCGGGAGTCCGGCGTCCGCCTGCTGGAGCGCCGGGTGGCGGCCCTGTGCCGGAAGACGGCCATGCGCCTGGTCTCCGGCGAGGCCAAGCGGCTGGTTGTGACCGAGGAGGAGCTGCCCAAGCTTCTGGACTGCCAGCCCTATCCCCCCACTCTCCACACAGAGCGGGAGGAGATCGGAGTGGTAAACGGCCTGGCCTGGACGGAGACCGGCGGCGAGATTCTGGAGGTGGAGGTGGCCGTCTTCGAGGGCACCGGCAAGCTGGAGCTCACCGGGAACCTGGGAGACGTGATGAAGGAGTCCGCCCAGGCGGCCTTGAGCTGCATCCGCAGCCGGGCCGAGGTCCTGGACGTGGAGGCGGAGTTCTATAAAAACAAGGACATCCACGTCCACTTCCCCGAGGGCGCGGTGCCCAAGGACGGTCCCTCGGCGGGCATCGCCGTCACCACCGCCATGCTCTCCGCCCTGACGGACCGGAAGGTCAAGGCCGGCATCGCCATGACGGGGGAGGTGACCCTCCGGGGCCGGGTGCTGCCCATCGGGGGTCTGAAGGAGAAGACCATGGCGGCCCTGCGGAACGGCATCAAGACGGTTCTCATCCCCAAGGACAACGTCCGGGACCTGGAGGAGATCGACCAGACGGTCCGGGCGGCGCTGACCTTCATCCCGGTGGAGACCATCGACCAGGTCTTTGCCGCCGCGCTGACGCCGGGACCGGAGGCGGCGCGGGAGGAAGCGCCGGAACCCATCTTTGTCCCCATGGGGCGGGAGAAGACGGAAGCCGTCCTGCGGCAGTGAAGGAGGGACCCTATGGCCATCAATTTCGGAAAGGCGGAGTTTGTCCGCTCCGCCGGCGCACCGGAACAGTTTCTCTGGGACGGCCTGCCCCAGTTCGCCTTCGCGGGCCGGTCCAACGTGGGGAAGTCCTCGGTGATTAACCGCCTCCTGGGCCGGAAGAACCTGGCCTACGTGGGGGCCTCGCCGGGGAAGACCACCCAGGTGAACTACTTCCTGGTGGACAGCCGGGCCTATCTGGTGGACCTGCCGGGCTATGGTTACGCCAAGGTCTCCAAGGCGGAGAAGGAGCGCTGGGCCCGTCTGATGGAGCGCTATTTTCAGGAGGCCCGCATCACCGCCGGGGTCCTGATTGTGGACGCCCGGCACAAGCCCACCGCCAACGACCTGACCATGCACCAGTGGTTCCTGGAGACGGGCTGCCCGGAGATCGTGGTGGCCAACAAGCTGGATAAGCTGAAAAAGAGCCAGGTGGACCCCGCCCTGGCCCTGATCCGGGAGACGCTGGAGCTGGGGGAGGGGAAGGTCCTTCTGCCCTTTTCCGCCGAGAAGGGGACGGGCAAGGAGGAGCTCATCCGCCTGCTGAACGCCGCTGTGGAATAGAAAAAGAGAGCCGCCCGAAAGGGCGGCTCTTCGCATAGGCGTATTTGCTTATTGAACGATGAGCGTCTTCCCGTCCATCTCCGGTGGGCAGGCCAGGCCCATCACGTCCAGCATAGTGGGGGCGATATCGGCCAGCCGTCCGTCGGTCCGCAGCTCGGACCCCGCGCCGCAGAGGATGAAGGGCACGGGATTCGTCGTGTGGGCCGTCATGGGGCTGCCGTCGGGCTCCACCATCTGTTCCGCGTTTCCGTGGTCGGCGGTAATCATGGCGATGCCCCCCATTTTCAATGTGGCGTCCACCACCTTGCCCACACAGGCGTCCACAGTTTCCACGGCCTTGACCGCCGCGTCGAAAACGCCCGTGTGGCCCACCATGTCGCAGTTGGCGAAGTTCAGGATAATCACATCGTAGTTCCCGGACTCGATGCGCTCCACGCATTTCTCGCAGACCTCCAGGGCGCTCATCTCCGGCTGGAGATCGTAGGTGGCCACCTTGGGGGAGGGGATCAGCACCCGGTCCTCGCCGGGAAAAACCGTCTCAGAGCCGCCGTTGAAGAAGAAGGTCACGTGGGCGTATTTCTCCGTCTCGGCGATGCGCAGCTGGGTCATGCCCATTTTGCTGAGGTACTCGCCCAGGCCGTTGTTCACCAGCACACGGGGGAAAGCCACCTCCACGTTGGGCATGGAGGCGTCGTACTCCGTGTTGCAGATATAGGTCAGGGGGAAGAACTGCCGGGTGAAGCCGTCAAACTCCGGGTCCACCAGGGTCCGGGTGATTTCCCGGGCCCGGTCGGGGCGGAAGTTGAAGAAAATGACGCTGTCGTTGTCGGAAATGGACCCGTCGGGGTCGCAGACCACGGGCTCCACAAACTCGTCGGTGACGCCCTTTTCATAGGACTTTTTCACCGCGTCCACGGGGTCCGGGTTGTTGATGGGGCTCTCGCCGTAGACCATGGCGTCATAAGCCTGTTCCACCCGGTCCCAGCGCTTGTCCCGGTCCATGGCGTAGTACCGGCCCATGACCGTGGCGATTTTGCCCACGCCGATTTCCGCGCACTTGGCCACGGTCTCCGCCACGAAGCCCGCGCCGGAGGTGGGGGACACGTCCCGCCCATCCAGGAAAGCATGGATATAGACCCGGGTGAGGCCCTTGTCCTTGGCCATTTTCAGCAGGGCGAAGAGGTGAGTCAGGTGGGAGTGGACGCCGCCGTCGGACAAAAGCCCGAACAGGTGCAGGGCGGAACCCTTCTCCAGACAGGCGTCCATGGCGTGGAGGTAGGCGGGATTCTGGAAAAAGCTGCCGTCCTCAATGGCCCTGGTAATCCGGGGCAGGTCCTGGAAGACCACCCGGCCGCCGCCGATGTTGGTGTGTCCCACCTCGCTGTTGCCCATCTGCCCGTCGGGCAGGCCCACGTCCAGCCCGGAGGCGCGGAGGGTGGTGTGGGCGAACTCCCGGAAGAAGCCGTCCAGCCGGGGGGTGGCGGCGGTTTTCACGGCGTTTCCCGTCTCCCCGCCGCCGGTGCCGAAGCCGTCCATGATAATCAAAG
>CAJUJW010000009.1 GCA_910586735.1 uncultured Oscillibacter sp.
AGACCATCAACACGGACCTGGCCAACGACCTGGGCAACCTGGTCAGCCGCACCACGGCCATGGCGGGGAAATACTTCGGCGGCAGCCTCCCGGCAAACCAGCGCCCGGACGAGGCCCTGGACGCCGAGCTGGTGGCCCTGGCCTCCACTCTGCGGGACCGCTACGCCGGCGCCATGGACCACTTCGCCCCCCACAACGCCCTGGCGGAGATCTTCAAGGTCATCCAGCGGGCCAACAAGTATATTGACGAGAACACTCCCTGGACCCTGGCCAAGGACATGGAGGCCAACGGGGCCCGGCTGGCCCGGGTGCTCTACAACCTGCTGGAGGCCACCCGCGTCTGCGGCATCCTGCTGACTCCCTTCATGCCGGAGTCCATGGACCAGCTCTTTGCCCAGATCGGCGCCCCGGCGGACTGCCGGACCTGGGACTCCGCCGCCAAGTGGGGCGCCCTGCCGGAGACCGCCGCCGTGGCCAAGGGAGAGAATCTGTTCCCCCGTGTGGACATGGACAAGGCCCTGACCGAGCTGGAGGCCGCCGTGGAGGCCGCCGTGGAGGCCGCCAAGCAGGCGGAGTCCGGCGTGGAGCTGGAGCCCCAGCTGGAGGAGAAGGTGGACTTCGACACCTTCTGCAAGAGCGACTTCCGGGTGGTGAAGGTGAAAGCCTGCGAGGCGGTGAAGAAGAGCGAGAAGCTCCTCAGGTTCACCCTGGACGACGGCACGGGGACCGACCGGCAGATTCTCTCCGGCATTCACAAGTGGTATGAGCCGGAGGACTTGGTGGGCAAGACCCTGGTGGCCATTGTGAACCTCCCGCCCCGGAAGATGATGGGGCTGGAGAGCAACGGGATGCTGATCTCCGCCGTCCACAAGGAGAAGGGGGAGGAGGTCCTCCACCTCCTCATGGTGGACGATGGAATTCCCGCAGGAGCCAAGCTGTGTTAAGCGTATAATCCCCCGGATATGGGAAATACTGCCTCCATACTTCAAAAGTAGGGAGGCAGTATTTTCATGCCAAAAAATCTGAAAGAGAGCGAGACGCTCAAAAACCTTATGCGGGCCTTCGCCGGTGAGAGCCAGGCCCGGAACCGCTACACCTTTGCCGCCAGCCTCTGCAGACAGCAGGAGCTCCATGTGTTGGACGCCATTTTTACCTTCACCGCCAACCAGGAGAAGGAGCACGCCGAAATCTTCTACAACCACATGAAGGAGGCCGCCGGGGAAACCGTCCACATTGACGGGGGCTACCCCGTGGACCTGACCAACGATGTGGCCCAGCTCCTCCGAATGGCTCAGCACAACGAGTACGAGGAGTTCGACCCCGTCTATCCCAGCTTCGCCGAGACCGCCCGGCAGGAGGGCTTCGCCAAAATCGCCTCCGACTTCCAGCAGATCGCCAAAATTGAGCAGGCCCACGGCAACCGCTTCGCCGCCTTTGCCCAGCTGCTGGAGGACGGCAAGCTCTTCGTCTCCGACGCCAAGTGCGGCTGGCTCTGCCTCAACTGCGGCCACATTCAGGAGGGCCTCCAGGCCCCCAAGACCTGCCCCGTCTGCTCCCACGACCAGGGCTTTTTCATCCGCCTGGAGATGGCCCCCTACGGCGGAAGCGTTTTGAAAGCCTGATTCGCCGCCCCCGCCGGGTCCGGGGGACTCCCCGCCTCCGGGGGAGTCCCCCCTGGGGCCGGGGGGGCGCCTGGAAACTTTAGAAAAATTCGCTGTTTTTTTGTGGACAAGGCCGCCGGTTTTTGGTATATTAGTAGACGGAAATGGCGGACGCGCCCCTCCCTCCTCTCCTGGGAGGAGCGTCCCTGACGACACTACTACGATCAACGGAGGAACATCACCATGGAAGAAGAAGGCATTGTCTCCATCTGGCTCGGCAGCTTTGAGAGCCGGGAAGCTCTGACCACCTACGCCGAGAACCGCTTCAAGCGGAACGAGAACGGCAAGAAGGTCCCGTCCTTTACCCAGGACTTTTTCAATGGCGACCTCTGGCCCTTTGAGCCGGACGTGTTCGACTACGAGTTCAACGACGCGCCCTCCCAGGACCCGGCCACCGTGGCGGCCCCCCTGGGGGGGGAGCTGGCCGCCGCCCTGGCGGAGGTCTACTCCAAGGGCTTCGACCAGCCCTACAACGCCGTCCTGGCCGTCTACGACTACCAGTTCGAGGGCAGCCGCTATGTCCCCGGCGCCCCGGCCCGGTTCGTGGGCTCCTTCTCCTACATAGAGCGCTGAGAGGTTTTGTCCGACCCGCCCCGGTCCGCCGGGGCGGATTTTTTTTGAGGAAATTTCTCCCCCGGTGAAAGTATCCGCCCGCCCCAATCGTATCCATTACGAGAGCGCTCCAAAGGAGTTGATGCCATGAACACGAACCAGCAGGCGGAACGGTTGGCGAACGCCTACGCCGACGCCATCCTCCGCCTCAGCTACACCTATTTAAAAAATACCCAGGACGCCCAGGACATCTGCCAGACGGTCTTTGTCAAGCTGCTGGCCGAGCCCCGGGAGTTTGAAAGCGCCGGGCACGAGCGGGCCTACGTCCTCCGCATGGCAGCCAACGCCTGCAAGGACCTTTTGAAAAGCCCCTGGCGGAAGCGCACCTGCGGCCTGGAGGCGGTGCTGGAGGTCCCCGCCCCGGAGGCGGGGGACGGCAGCGTCCTGGCGGCGGTGAACGAGCTGCCCGCCCACTACCGGACGGTGATTTACCTCTTCTACTACGAGGGCTATCAGGCGGCGGAGATCGGGAAAATCCTGGGCGTGCCCACCGCCACCGTCCACACCCGCCTGGCCAGGGGCCGGGCGAAGCTCAAGGACATCCTAGGAGGTGCTGACGATGAGCGATCTGTTTGACTACAAAAAGGAGATGAGCCAGTTGCGCTTTACCGATGAACAGAAAAAGACCCTGGCGGAGGCCGCCGCCTCCGCCGCCGGGAGGACGGCCAAACGCCGCCGCCCGGTGTTCCGCACGGCCCTGATTGCCGCCGCCATGGTCATGGTGCTGGCGGCGGGCGCCAGCGCGGCGGGGATACTCCCCAGCCCCACAGAGATTTTCGCCCCCCTCTTCGGCGGGTCCGTGGCCCAGACGGAGGTCATTGACAAAATCGGGCGTCCTATCGGGGCCAGCGACTCGGACAATGGAATCACGATCACGGCGGACGCCATCATGGGAGACAAATACAACGCCGTCATTGTCTACACCCTCAGCCGGGACGACGGCCAGCCCTTCCTGCCGGAGGGCGTGACCCCCGAGCAGCTGATGGTGGGCGGCTTCAGCGGCATGGACTGGATTCAGGGCGGGTCCCACGGCACCGCGGGCTTCACCACCGGCCTGGGCCAGGACGGCGCGTCGGCCAGCAGCGTCCAGTATGTGGAAAAGGTCAGCACGGACCGCCCCATGACCGGCGGCACTGCCACGGCGGAATTTGAGAACCTCTCCTATTCCGACGCCAACGGGGACATTCAGCGCCTCTACGACGGGCACTGGAAATTCCGCTTCGACGTGGACTTTGAGGACTGCGGCGTCTATCTGGGCAGCGGCGAAACCGTCTCCCAGGACGGCCTGACCTTCACCATCAACCAAGTGATGGTCTCCCCCATCGCGGTCCAAACGGCCTACACGGCGGACCTGGCGGTGGTCTGGGACGACAACGGCGGGAGCGGCCAGCAGAGCCGCGAGGATGCCCGGCAGGCCCAGCGGTATCTGGAGAACATCGAAATCCTGCTGACCAAAACCGACGGGACGGTCATCGACCTGAGCAATTCCGGCGGCAGCATCACGCCGGACTATGAGGCCAATGTCTCCCGCTGCACCAAGGGAGAGGTTCTGGACGAGATCATCCCCCTGGAGGAGCTGGAGAGCGTCAGCGTCGCCGGGGTGGTGTATGAGATTCCGCACGAGTGAACCCGTGAAAAAGGCCGGGACCCAAGGTCCCGGCCTTTTCTCATTCAATTTCAATATGTACCGATTCATGGAACCGGGGCTCCACCAGGCCCGGAATGTCCACCGCGTCGGTAAACCGGATGTCCTCCGTGTACTCCTTCAGGAGGGAAATGATGAAGGGGTGGGGCCGCTCGTCGGGACGGCCCGCCGCCACGCAGACCACGATGGTTTTCGGGGCCAGGCGGCTGACGGTCTTTCGCGTGCTGGAGGTCAGCGACGCGTGGTGGGGCAGCTTCAGGATGTCGCAGGGGGTCAGGGTGTCGTTGTCCCAGGCCGCGCCGTACATGTCGCCCCCCAGGACGATCTCCTTCCCGTGGTAGTACAGCCGCTGGCGGAGGCTGGAGATGTTCATGGACTTGGTCCAGCGCATCAGGTCGTGCCGGTTCCGCTCCCCCCGGAAAGCCGCGTCGTAGACTTCCCTCTGCCGGGGGTACAGGGCGGGCTCTCCGGCATAGATGTCCATGGTCAGGTCCTCCGTCAACCGGAGGGTCTCCACCTTGTCGCCGGGAAGCTCCACGAACTCCTTCACCCGGCCCGGATGGGCCCGGAGGGCCGAGGCGTAGATGTCCAGGCACCGCAGGAGGTTCCTCGCCGCGCCGGGGAGGCCGTTGTCCCCGTCGGGGTCCAGGGGGCCGTTCCCCTCCGGGGGCACGTAGGTGGTCAGCATTCTGTCCGCCTCCGCCGCCTCCAGCACCCGGCCCAGGCCCCCGATGTGGTCCCGGTGGAAGTGGGTGGCCAGGAGGATGTCCAGCTTTTCGACCCCCTGCTTTTTCAGGAAGTCCCCGGCGTAGATGCGCCGGGACCGGGGGTCCAGCTCGCCGGGGTGGTCGTCCCGGATCAGGCTGTCGTGGCCGCAGTCCACCAGCATGGCAAAGCGGGTCTCTCCCCGCTCCAGCTCCCGGACCAGAATGGAATCCCCGTTGCCGACGTTGATGAAATCCAATACCAGCATACGCCGCGCCCCCTTATTTTTTATTTCCAATAGGATACCATAGGCCCGGAGGCCGCGCAAGGGAAAGTCCCCCGGCGCGGCCTCCAAAATTTTGTCCTCATTTTTGGCAACCTGCCAAAGGCGGACCTTTCCTCACCGGGCCCGTTTTCCCTTTTCCGCCAGCAGGCACAGGGCCATGGTCAGCGCCATGTCCGCCAGGGTGCAGCCCAGAGGCGGGTCCAGGCGCATGAGACCCCGGTAGGCCGCAAAGCCGATTGCCCAAATCACCAGATTCCGCGTGTCGAAGTCCGCCTGGAAGCGGTCCCGTTTCAGCAGGAAGAAGTCCGCGATCTGGATGGCGATCATGGGGGCGAAGACGGAGCCGATCAGGTAGAGGAAGCCGGTGATGTCGTCCATGGGAAAGAGGACGGCCCCGGCGGTCCCCAGCAGGGCGGCCCCCACGGCCATCCACTTGCCGGGAAGGCGGACGCTGATGGACTCGGCGGAGATGCCGGCGGACCAGGCGTCCAGGAAGGTGGTGGTGACGGTGGAGAGAATCAGAATCGCCAGGGCGGCGATTCCCAGGCCCGCCTTCACCATGATAACCGCGATGTCGGACTCCCCGGTGAAAATCGCCGCCCCCATGCCGATGGCGTACATCCAGGTGGAGACCAGGCCGTACACCACGGCGCTGGCCAGGGTGGCCTGAACGGGCTTCTCCGCCTCGCGGGTGTAGTCGCTGATGAGGGGCAGCCAGCTCAGGGGCATGGCCACCGCCAGCTCCACCGCCGCGCCGAAGCTCATGGCCTCGCCAAGGCCGCCGCCAGCGGACCCCCGGGAGAAAACCACCCAGCACAGCACCAGGGACAGGACGAACAGCGCCGCCATGGACAGCTTGCTGAGCCAGCCCAGGTTGGTGACGCCCACCAGAATCCAAAGGAGAATCAGCCCCCCGATGACCAGGCACCAGACCCAGTGCCCGGCGGAGAAGACGCTTCCCGCCGCCAGGGCCCCGTCGTAAATCATGATGGCCGTCCAGCCCACCAATTGCAGGACGTTCAGCGCCGCGAAGAGGAGGCCGCCCTTCTGGCCGAAGCTCATTTTCACGGTCTCCATGGCGCTCTTCCCGCTCCGCCCGCCGATAAGCCCCGCCAGGAAGAGCAGGACGCAGCCGATGACGTGGCCGACGGCGATGGCGGCGAAGCCCCGGGCAAAGCCCAGGGGGGCGAAGCTGGTGCCGGTGAGAATCTCCGCCAGGGAGACCCCGGCCCCGAACCAGATGAGGCCGTTCTGGAAGGTGGAGGTTTTTCTCATCCCAGGTCCCCCCCGTCGATGAAGCGGCTGTGGAGGTCCCACATGTGGTCCATGGGGCCGGAACCGTGACCTAGGTCCAGCATGGCGGACAGGGCCCCGAAGATGTATTGTTTCGCCCGCCGGATGGAGTCCTCCAGGGAAAAGCCCTTGGCCAGGTTGGAGGCGATGGCGCTGGAGAGGGTGCAGCCGGTTCCGTGGGTGTTGGGATTGTCCACCCGCTTGGATTGATACCAGCGGGCGCCCCGGCCCTTCTGCCAGAGGAGGTCGTTGGCGTCGTTGACCTGGTGCCCCCCCTTGCAGAGGACGGCGCAGCCGTAGGTCTCGCCGATGAGCCGGGCGGCGTGGGCCATGTCCTCCGGCGTCTCGATTTTCACGCCGGAGAGAATCTCCGCCTCGGGGACGTTGGGGGTCAGCACCGCCGCCAGGGGCAGCAGGCGGCGCTTCAGGGTCTCCAGGGCGTCCTCCGAGATGAGCCGGTCCCCGGAGGTGGCCACCATCACCGGGTCCACCACGACGTTCCGGGCCCCGTACTCCGTCAGCTTGTCCGCGATGACCTCGATGAGGGGGACGCTGGCTACCATGCCGGTTTTCACCGCGTCGGGGAAGATGTCGGTAAAGACGCAGTCCAGCTGCTGGGCCAGGAAGTCCGGCGGGGCCTCCTGGATGCTTTTGACGCCGGTGGTGTTCTGGGCCACCAGGGCCGTGACGGCCGTCAGGGCGAATACCCCGTTTGCGGTCATGGTCTTGATGTCGGCCTGAATCCCGGCGCCTCCGCTGGGGTCGGTCCCAGCGATCGTCAATGCTGTTTTCATGTTCATGTCTCCTTTTCGCATTGAAGTTTTATTACACGACACAAGGTGGTGCCCCCAATGTACCGTGTTGAAAAACGCCTGCGGGCGGTTTTCCCTTACAGCTGCCTTGCCAGCGCCAGCAGTTCCCTGGCGGCGGCCTCCGCGTCCGGCTGTCCGAAAATGCCGGAGACCACGGCCACCCCGGCCAGGCCCAGGCCCTTGAGCTCCAGGATGTTCTCCCGGCTGACGCCGCCGATGGCCACCACGGGGACCCCCGCCGCCGCCGTCACGGCCCGGATGGTCTCCTTGGAAATGGGTTTCGCGTCGGCCTTGGTGCCGGTGGCGAAGGCCGCGCCGCAGCCCAGATAGTCCGCCCCGGCCTCCCTGGCCCGGCGGGCCTCTTCCGGCGAGTGGGCGGAGACGCCGACGATTTTGTCCGGCCCCAGCAGTTCCCTGGCCCGGCCCGCCTCCAGATCGCTCTGGCCCACGTGGACGCCGTCGGCCCCGGAGGCCAGGGCGATTTCCACGCTGTCATTGATGATGCCGGCCACCCCCAGGCGGCGGCACAGGGCCGTGAAGCGCCGGGCCTCCGCCAGAAAGGCGGCCCTGTCCAGGCCCTTCTCCCGCAGCTGGACCACCCGGACGCCGCCCCGGACGGCGGCCTCAATCTGGTCCATCAGGGCGTCCCCGTCCGCCGCCCAGGCCCGGTCCGTCACGGCGTAGAGCCTCAAGTCCTCCCGTTGAATGTTCATAAAAATCCCTCCAGACGCAAAAATCCGCAGACAAACCAACCTGGTTTATCCGCGGCGGAACGCACGCTTATTTCCCTACGTTGGCATGATCCAAATCAGGTTCCGGGTCGGGACCTTCACGGCCCCCTCTCAGCCCGCGCCAGCGGACTCCCCTTTTGTTGTGGGTTTATCATACTCCCTTCCGCCCGGATTTGCAAGCCCCTTGACAAAATTTTCCCCCGGTGGTATGCTGGACCCGAAAAGCAGGGGAGCCGAGAGGCTGAGAGGGGACCCAAGTCCCGACCCTTTACCTGACGCGGACAATGCCGCCGTAGGGAGTCTTGTTCACCATGACTTTTGACGGCGGTCCGCTCCAGGCGGGCCGCCTTGCTTTTTTAATTCCTTCGCAAAGGAGGCGGGAGGGCAAAACAGAAAACCGGCGTCCCGGACCACCGGGAGCGGGCCGAGGGGGAGCGCCCTGGGTCCGGGCCGGACAATACGCGAGGCCCCGCCCGGCGGGGTCCCGGCAGCGATGGGAAGCCGTGTTCCGGCGTGAGAGGAGGCCAGAAAGCCTCGACCGAAGTTTCCAGGGCGGGGGACTCCTGCCCGGCCTTGCCACGCAGGGGGAAAGCGCTGCCGCGTGTTTCTCTTTGCCATCTCATTTTGTGAAGGAGCCTTTTTTATGATCTTGTCTATGAACAAAGCGTCCGTCAAGAAGCTGGCCCTGACCGGCGTCCTCTGCGCCGTGGCCGTGGCGGGGAGTCTGCTCTCCTTCCCGGTCTTCGGAAGCAAGTGCGCCCCGGTGCAGCACATGGTCAACGTCCTCTGCGCCGTCTTCCTGGGGCCCTGGTACGGCCTGGCCGCGGCCTTCGTGGCCAGCCTGCTGCGCAACCTCCTGGGCTGGGGCAGCCTCCTGGCCTTCCCCGGCAGCATGTGCGGGGCCCTGCTGTGCGGCCTGGCCTACCGGATGACGAAAAATCTCCCGGCGACGCTGGCCGCCGAGGTGCTGGGCACCGGCGTCCTGGGGGGCCTGGCGGCCTATCCCGTGGCGAAGGAGCTCATGGGCCTGACGCCGGAGACCTATACCGTCTACATCATCCCCTTCCTGATCTCCACCGCCGCCGGGTCCATTCTGGCGGGGCTCCTGGTATACGCCCTGCGAAAAAACGGAGCCCTGAACGCCATGCGCTCCGCCCTGGAGCGGTAAATTCCACCCAACAGGAGGCCCTATGACAACGCCTGACTTTTCTCTGCTGGAGACCGTCCGTCTCCGCCGCCCCCTGGTTCACTGCGTCTCCAACATTGTCTCCGCAGGCGACTGCGCCAACCTGGCCCTGGCGGCGGGGGCCAGCCCCGTCATGGCCCAGGCCCCGGAGGAAATGGAGGCCATCGCCGCCGCGTCCGACGCCGCCGTGCTGAACACCGGCACGCCGGACGGGGAGAAATTCCGGGCCTGCATCCTCTGCGGGCGGGAGACGGCGGGGCGGAACCGGCCCGTGATATTGGACCCCGTGGGCGTGGGGGCCAGCCCCTGGCGGCTGGAGCGGGTGGAGGCCCTTCTGGAGTCCTTCACCCCCGCCCTCCTCCGGGCGAACCTGGGGGAAGCCCAGGCCCTCCTGGGTGAGGAAAGCCAGGAAAAGGGGGTGGACAGCCCCGCCGGGGGGACCTTCTCCCAGAGGGCGGAGGCCGCCCGCCTCCTGGCCCGGCGGCGGGGGACCGCCGTTCTCCTCTCCGGCCCCGAGGACGCGGTGACAGACGGGGAAAGCCTCTGGAAAATCTCCGGCGGCAGCCCTCGGATGACCCAGGTGACGGGGACGGGCTGCATGCTGTCCGTCCTCTGCGGCGTCTTCGCGGCGGTGGAGCCGGACATCCTCCGCGCCGCCGTCACCGCCGCCGCCTTCTGGAGGGCCTGCGCCCGCCGGGCTGAGGAATGGAGCCGGGGCCCCGGCGGCTTCCGGGCCGCCCTGCTGGACGCCGCCGGGACCCTGACCGCCGGGGACTGCGCCGCGGACGCCCGGGCGGAACGGCTGGGCTGAGAAGCTGTAGAGAAAAGCGAGGGGGAAACCGTCAAGGGTCCTCCTCGCTTTTCCCCTGCCGGTATGTATTTTTACCAAAATTTTCGGAACCGTCCGCATGTTGTGGACAGGCGGGGAATAGGGTGTTATAATAAACTTGTTAGGATATCGCCAAGTAAGGGGAGGGCATAGCGTTTATATGGATAGTATCACAATGGGTCTATGGAGCTCGCTGCTGGTCACTGCTATCGCGGGCATCGGCGGCACCGGCCTGGGGGGCGTTTTCGCCACGCTGTTCCGCCGGGACTCCGGCCGGGAGGCCAGTTTGCTTCTGAGCTTCGCCGCCGGGGTGATGGTGTCGGTGTCCTGCTTCGGCCTTTTGACCGAGGCCGCCGCGCCGGGGGCCATGGAGCTGGTGGCCCTGGGGGTGTTTCTGGGCTGCGGCGTGACGGCGGGGCTGAACACCCTGCTGGACCGGGGGAAGCCCGCCGGGGGCCTGGTGCTGGCGGGGCTGGTGATGGCTGCGGCCATCGCCCTGCACAACGTGCCCGAGGGCATGGTCATCGGCGCGTCCTTCATCGGCGGCACGGTCCGCCAGGGCTGGACCATGGCGGCGGTCATCGGCCTGCACAACATCCCGGAGGGCATGGCCATCTCCGCCCCCATGGTGGCGGGGGGCGAGCGCCGCTGGCGGGCGGCGGGCCTGGCGGCCCTCTCCGGGGCCCCCACGGTGCTGGGGGCGGCCCTGGGCTACTGCCTGGGCACCCTGGGCCCCACGGCCCTGACCCTGACGCTGAGCTTTGCCGCCGGGGCCATGCTGTTCGTGGTCTTCGGCGAGCTCCTGCCCGAGGCCGCCGAGCTCTGGAAGAGCAGGCTCCCCGCCCTGGCGGCGGTGCTGGGCATCCTGGTGGGCATGCTGATCGGCTGAGGGCCATGTAGGGGCGGTCCCCTGGGCCGCCCGGTTTCCTGGAACCCCCGGCAGTTCCAGAGGAACAGGCCGCCGAGGGCGGCGGCCCCTACAGAGACAAAACATCCCAGGCGGAGATTCGCCTGGGATGTTTTTCTCCTGTTGTACGGAGGCGTGCAGCTTTCCCCGGCGGGGAGGTCTGTACTCGCCCCGGCCGGGGCGGCTTCAAGCTCCCCTCCTGCCAAGGCGAGTAAAGCCCCCCTTACGGGGGGAACCCTCATTTGTAGTAGACGACCAACAGGTCCACCACAGTGCCGTAAGACTGAATCCCCCGCTCGTCGCCGTAGCTTTTCAAAATCCCGTCGTAGACCTTATTGCTGGCCTTCTGGACCGGCGTGTCCTGAAACTGTGCCCAGTAGGCATTGTTGTACGCCAGGTCCAGCTGGGCCTCCTCCGGCAGGGTTTCCCGAATGTCCCAATAGCCCTCCGGGTCCTGGGAGTACAGGGCGTTGCCCAGGTACACATACCCGATGAGCCAGCCGGAGTACACATACGCCGGGTCGGCGCAGGTGGTGGAGGCCAGGACGGCCAGAAAATTGCACTCCTGCTCCGAGGCGAAGCCCCGCTGGTGGGCCAGCTCATGGGCCACGGTGGAGGGCAGCATGCAGGCGGGGCTGTCCACGTTGACGTTGGACTCCCCGGTGAAGGAGCTGTAGAACCCGGTGAAGTCCAGCGCGCTCATGAGCCGGGAGAAAAGCATGGGCTTCACGCCGGGGTCGTCGAAGGCCAGGAAGGGGAATGCCTCCGTCAGGCCGTCGTAGGCGTGAACGCTGTTCTCCAGAATCTCCTCCCGGGGCACGGCGAAGAGGCCGTGTTCGTCCCGCTCCACGTCCCCCGCCGTCTCGGACACCCGGTCCGCGAAGTACGCCGTCACCGCCCGCAGGTCCTCCAGGGCCACGGGCTGGGCGTAGACGCCGGACTTGTCCTGGAAGCCGTCGGTCCAGTAGTTCACCCCCCAGAGGAGGCAGAACCCCGCCCACACGGCCAGCACGGCGCAGAGGGCCCCCAGGCCCAGGCCATAGGCCCGCTCCCGCCGCCGCCCCTTGGCCCGGACTACGGAGACGATGCTCCAGACAACGTATCCGATGGCGATGAGCACCGCCAGGGCCTCCACCAGCTCCATGACGGAGAAGGGGACCAGATAGCAGATTCGCCCCAGTCCCCGCCGGAGGGGGCCGGTGAGGTGGTCCGCGATGGCGTTCATCAGCGGGCGCTGAGCCCGGAGGAGGAAGAAGGCCAGCAGGGCCAGGATGTCCGCCAGGAGCCAGATATGGAGTTTTCGGTACTTTTGAAAAATTGCTTTCATGGTCACTCCGCCGCAGCCAGTAATTGCTTGGTATAGTCTTCCCTGGGGTTATCAAAAATCTCCCCCACGGTCCCCTGCTCCACGATGCGGCCCCCCTTCATCACCAGCACCCGGTCGCAGAGCTGATACACCACGTTCAAATCGTGGGAGATAAACAGGTAGCTCAAATCCAGCTCCCGCCGGAGGGACCGCAGCAGGTCCAGAATCTGGGCCTGGATGGTCACGTCCAGGGCGGACACCGGCTCGTCGGCAATCAGGAACTTGGGCCGCCGTATCAGCGCCGCGGCGATGCTGACCCGCTGGCGCTGGCCCCCGGAGAGCTCCGAGGGCTTCGCCGTCAGGCACTCCGCCGGCAGCTCCACCCGCTCCAGCATCTCCCGGACCCGGCGCTTCCGTTCCGCCTTATCGTATTTCCCGTAGACCCGCAGGGGCTCCTCCAGGGTCCACTCCACGCTGTAGAAGGGGTTCAGGGAGCTGTAGGGGTCCTGGAAAATCATCTGGGGCCGTTTCGTGTAGTGGGTGACGCTTCCCCGGTCCGGCTGCACCATGCCTAAGATGGTCTTGGCCAGGGTGGACTTTCCGGTGCCGGACTCGCCCACCAGGCCCAGTATCTCCCCGTGGCGCACGTCGAAGGTCACGTCGTGAAGCACCTCCTGGCGGCGGCGTTTTCCAAAGGGACCGGTCTCCCCGTCGGCGTAGCCGCTGTACACGTGGCTGAGGGACAGGACCAGCTCGTTCATAAGTCCGCCTCCTTCCGCTTCCGTGTGGGAATGGCGGCGATGAGACGCCGGGTGTAGGGGTGCTTAGGATGGTGGAAGACCTCCTGGGCCTCCCCCTCCTCCACCAGCGCCCCCCGCTGCATCACCGCCACCCGGCCGCAGAGCTTCCGCACCACGTTCAGGTCGTGGGAGATGAAGAGCATGGACACGCCGGACTCCCGGTTCAGCTTTTTCAGGAGCTCCAGAATCTGGGCCTGGATGGTCACGTCCAGGGCGGTGGTGGGCTCGTCCAAAAGCAGTAATTTCGGCCTGGCCACCACCGCCGCCGCGATCATGGCCCGCTGGAGCATGCCGCCGGAGAGCTGGTGCGGGTACTTCCCGTACACGGCCTCCGCCTCCGGCAGCTCCACCGCCGCCATGGCCTCCAGGGCGAGGCGGCGGCGCTCCTCCGGGCCCAGCTTGGTGTGGACCCGGAGGACCTCCTCCACCTGGGGGCCGATTTTCATCAGGGGGTCCAGGGCGCTCTGGGGCTCCTGGAACACCACGCCGATCTCCCGGCCCTGGACGTTCCGCAGTTCCGCCCGGTCCGCGTGGAGGAGCTCCACCCCGTCCAGGAGAATCTGCCCGGAATACTCGCACTGCTTCCGGGGCAGCAGGCCCGCCACGCTCATGGCGGTGACGGTCTTCCCGGACCCGGACTCGCCCACCAGGCCCACGATCTCCCCCGCCCCGATGGACAGGGACACCCCGGCCACGGCCTCCCGGTCCCGGTTCAAAAACCGCACCCGCAGGTCCTGAATTTCCAGCATCACAGCACCCCCTTGTCCCGGCGCTTCAAGCCCTCGCCTACCAGGCCCACGCTGAACACCAGCAGCACGATGACAAGGCCCGTCCCCCCGGCGTACCAGGGGGCGGCGAAGAGCATACCCTGGGCCTCGGAGAGCATGTAGCCCAGAGACGCGTCCGGCGGCGTCACGCCGATGCCGAGAAAGCTCATGGACGCCTCCGCCAGAACCGCGTTGTTGAAGCCGATGGTCAGGGCGGGCAGCAGCACCGGCAGGGTATTGGGCAGCATGTGGACCGCCAGTATCCGGACACCGGAGGCCCCCAGAAGCCGGGCGCTCTTGATATAGTTCACGTCCCGGAGGGCGGCGAAGGCCGTCCGGGTCACCCGGGCGAAGCTGGGGATGAACACCAGACCCAGGGCGATGATGACGTTGCGTTTCTTCCCCGGCTCCAGCAGGGAGATGACAACCAGCGCCAGCAGGATGCTGGGGAAGGCCGTCAGCGCGTCGTTGAGGCGCATCAGAATCTCGTCCACCGGCCCGCCGAAGTAGCCCGTCAGGGCCCCCACCAGGCAGCCGCACACGGCCCCGATGGCCAGGGTGGCCAGGGCGATGGACACCGTGGCCCCGGCCCCCTTGAGGACCCGGCTGAAAATGTCCCGGCCGAAGTTGTCCGTGCCCATCCAGTGGGCGAGGGAGGGCCCGGCGAACTTGGGCCCCGCCGCCATGGCGTTGGGGTCGTAGGGCGTCCAGAAAAAGCCCAGGAGAATCAGCCCCGCCAAGAGGCAGGTCAGAATCAGCCCGGCGGTCAAAAGCGCGTTTCCTCTTCTCATGCCGCGCCTCCTAACCGGAGGCGGGGGTCAATCCGCTGGTTGACGAGGTCCGCCGCCGTCCCCGCCAGCACCACCCAGAAGGCCAGAATCACCACAACGGCCTGGACCACCGGGTAGTCCCGGCCCGCAATGGAGGTCACCAGCATCCGCCCCAGGCCGGGGATCACAAAGACCTGCTCCACCACGATGCTGCCCGCCACAATCTCCGCCATGGTCTGGGCCAGGAACGTCACCACCGGGGGCAGGGCGTTTTTCAGCACGTGCCGCCGGAGGACCTGCCCCCGGTCATTCCCCCGGGAGATGGCCGTCCGCACGTAGTCCTTCCCCAGCTCCTCCCGCACGGTGCTGCGGAGCATCCGGGCCGTCATGGCAATCCGGGGGATGGACAGCGCGGCGGCGGCGAAGAGCAGGTACACCGCCGCCCCGGCGAAGTCCTCCCCGGCGTCGGGGAACTGCCCCGGCGTGAACCACTTCAATCCCACGCCGAAGACCCAGGACAGGAGTATCCCCGTGAAGAAGGGCGGCACGGCCATGCCCAGCTGGTTCAGGGCCGTCCGGGCCCCCTCGAACCGCTGCCGCCCGGCGGACCAGAGGCCCAGGGGGATGGACACCGCCGTAATCAGGGCGAAGCTCAGAAAGCTTAAACACAGGGTCAGCCGGAACTTGGGGCCCAGGATGTCCCACACGGGCTGGCTGTAACTGCTGGAAACCCCCAGGTCCCCGGTGAAAAAGCCCAGCAGCCACTCCCCGTACCGGACCATCAGGGGCCTGTCCAGACCCAGCTCTGCCCGGAGGGCCGCCAGGCGCTCCGGCGTAGCCGAGGTGCCCAGCATGGCGGTGGCGGTGTCGCCGGAGATGAGAGAGAAGGCCGCAAAGGTCAGGAAGGAGACGATCAAGATGGTCGCCAGCCCCGCCGCGGCCCGTTTCAATGCGTATTTCATAGGCTAGTACCCCTCTGAAAGGCGCGAAGAGCAGAGCGTGAAGATTTCACTCTTCACACTCTGCTCTCTCGGTTTTGAAATTAGTCCGTATACCGGATGCCGCTGAGATCCAGCACGTAGATGGGATAGAACCGCACGCCCGTCAGGCCCTTGCGGACGGCCACCAGGTCGGCCAGGTCCTGAATGTACACGTTGGCGGCGTTTTTGGTCAGGTCCGCCTCCATCTCCTTGTAGAACTGGGTCTGGGCCTCGTCCTCTCCGCTGGAGGTGGCCTTGACAAACAGGGAGTCGTACAGGGGGCTGTTGTAGTTGATGAAGTTGTTCCCCGCCGTAGAGGTAAACCGCTCCAGCAGGGCCCGGGCCGTCATGTTGGAGGCGTCCACGCCCACCACGGTGGCCTGGAACTGCCGGCCCATGTAGGTGTCGTTGAGCCAGCTCTCCCAGGTGACGGGGAGAATTTCGGCGGTGATGCCCACCTGTTTCAGCTGCTCCACGATAACCTGGGCGGTGTCCAGGTGGGGCTGGTAGTTGGAGGGCACGGTGATGGTCATGGCAAAGCCGTCGGGATAGCCCGCGTCGGCCAGGAGGGCCTTGGCCTTCTCCACGTCGTAGGTATAGTAATTGGTCAGGGAGTCGTCGAAGTACTTCCCGAAGGCGGGGTACATGCTGGAGCCGATGAGGCTCCCGTAGCCGTCGAAGGCCAGGTCCAGAATCTGCTGGCGGTCGATGGCGTAGCACAGGGCCTGGCGGACCCGCACGTCGTCGAAGGGCTTTTCGGCGTTGTTCAGGTACATGGCCTGGACCAGGTTCATGGTGCCCTCTTCGATGTTGAACTCGTCCCCCAGCTGGGCCACCTGGGTGCTGGTCAGATGGGCGAACAGGTCCACCGCCCCGCTCTGGAGGCTCATGAGGATGCTGTCCGCGTTTTCGATGATCTTGTAGGTGACTTTATCCAGATACGCCTTCTCGCCCCAGTAATCGTCAAAGCGCTCCAAGACAATGTTGTCCTGGGCGGCCCGGGAGACGAATTTGAACGGCCCGGTGCCCACGGGGGCGGTATCCTGCCCGTCGTATTCCGCCGGGAGGATGGCCGTGGTCAGGTAGGACAGAAACTCGCCGTTGGGCTCCCGGAGGGTGATGATAACCGTCCGGCCTCCCTCCGGGACCTCAATATGCGCAATATTGGAAAACGCCTCAATTTCCTGGATGCCGGGGTCCGAGGGATCTATGCAGCGGGCCAGGGACTCGCCCACGTCCTCCGCCGTCACGGGCTCGCCGTTGTGGAACTTGATCCCGTCCCGGATGGTAAAGGTATAGGTCAATTGGTCGTCGGAAATTTCATACTTTTCCGCCACGGCGGGGATCAAATCCCCCTCCGGGGTGGGCTTCATCAGCCCCTCGAATACGTTGAACATGACCTCCTTGGTCCCTGCCGCCACGGCCTTGTGGGGGTCAAGGCTCTCGTCCAGGTCCTGGGCGATGCCCACGGTGATCTCGTTGGGATGAGTCTCCGGGGCCGGTTGGTCCGCCGGGGCTTCCGTCCCAGTGCTGGTGGAGCCGTCTGTGGGCTTGCTTTCCGTGGGCTTGCCTGTGCTGCCGCCTCCGCAACCGCAGAGTGCCGCGCTCAGGAGACCCAGCAGAAGCAGAAGCGCCAAGAGCTTCCGTGTCTTCATGGTCTTCTCCTCGTATCACTGCCCGTCTCGGGTCAGTGTTGGGCGGATGATGTTCCGCCCGGACAAAATAACGGGGCCCCCCGGTCTCCCGGAGAGCCCTCAAGGCCGTATTGTACACGATGAGAAAAAAGATTGCAATAGTTTTCACAAATTTTTCGGGTCCTCCGGCTTCGGACCGTAGGCCCCTCCGGCCAGGTACTCCCCGGACTCCGGGGACAGCCCTTTCTTCCGCAGCCGGGCGTCCACGAAGAAGTTGATGAGGCTGTTGAGGCAGGCGCATACGGGCACGCCGAAGAACATGCCCACCACGCCGAAGAAGCCGCCGCCCACCAGGATGGCAATGATGACCCAGAGGCTGGAGAGGCCCGTGGTGTTCCCCAGAATCTTGGGGCCGATGACGTTGCCGTCCAGCTGCTGGAGGGCCAGGACGAAAATCACAAAGTACAGCGCCTGCCGGGGGGAGACCAGGAGAATGAGAAACGTGCTGGGGATGGCCCCCAGGAAGGGGCCGAAGAAGGGGATGACGTTGGTCACGCCCACGAAGACGGAGACCAGGGGCGTGTAGGGGAATTTCAGGATGGAGCAGCAGACGAAGCACAGGATGCCGATGATGATGGAGTCCAGCAGCTTCCCCCGGACGAAGCCGGAGAAAATGATGTCCGCCCGCCGGACGCCCCGGAGGACCAGGCCCACCTGCTCACGGGGGAAGAGGCTGTAGACCAGCTTCCGCCCGTAGGCGGCGCAGCGCTCCTTGGTGGCCAGCAGGTACACGGAGGCGATGACCCCCACCAGCAGGTCCATGAGGAAATTCACCGCGCTCCACACGCCGCCGGACACGGTGGTCATCACCGTCTGGAGCTGGGGCAGCAGGCCCGACAGCCACCTGCCGAAGTCCTGGAAATAGTTCCCCAGCTTTTCCACAATCTGCTGGGCCAGGTCGGGGTTGGTCTCCAGAAGGTGGTTGGACAGGCTGGTCACCCAGCCGCTGATGGTCTGGTAGTATTTGTCCACGTTGGCCACCAGCTGGAGGACGCTTTTATACAGCTCCGGCAGCAGAACGGAGGCCAGCAGGTAGAAGAAAAACCAGACCACCAGCCAGCCCAGCAGAATGCCCGCGGTGCGGATCAGCATGGCCTGGGACCGCTTCCGCTCCCGCCCGGGGCGGGGAGGGAACAGGCACCGCTCGAAAAAGTTCACCATGGGGGCCAGCAGGTAGGCGATGAAGGCCCCGTAGAGAATGGGCCGCACGGTCTCCAGCAGGGCCAGCAGGCCCTTCCCGCCGAAGAAGGTGTCGTAAAACAGCAGGATGGCGGCGGCGGTCAGGAACACGGTCACCCCCAGGCTGATGTAATTGTTTTTCCGTTCCATGGCCCCGCCTCCTTTTTCTCCTTTCATTCTACACGGCGGCGGGGGAAAATGCAATCCTCTTTTTGCCCGCCCCCTCCGGCGGGCAAATTTTAACAGCTTTTTAATAAGCGGTATGCTATACTATATGTCAGAATACAAAACGCCATTAGGAGGTGCCGCCATGAAACCCCGCAAGCTCTTGATGATCGTCAACCCCCGGGCCGGGAAAAGCAAGTCCCACGGCCCCCTGTTCGACGCCGCCGCCGTTCTTTCCCAGGCGGGCTGGCTCCTCTCTATCCACATGACCACCGCCCCCGGCGACGCCGCCGAGACCGCCAGGCGGGAGGGCGGGCGCTATGACCTGGTGGTAGCCGTGGGGGGCGACGGAACCCTGAACGAGGTGGCCTCCGGCCTGGTGGGCCTCCGCAGGCCCCCGCTCCTGGGCTATCTGCCCCAGGGCAGCACCAACGACTTCGCCGCCAGCCTCCGCATCTCCGCCGGCCCGGCGGAGGCCGCCGCCGCCATCGCCCGGAATGTGCCCCGGCTTTTGGACGTGGGCTTTTGGAACGGCAGGAGCTTTCTCTATGTGGCCTCCTTCGGGGCCTTCACCCGGACCAGCTACGCCGCCCCCCAGAACGCCAAAAACGCCCTGGGCCACTTCGCCTATATCCTGGAGGGCATGAAGGATCTGAGCACCCTCCGGCCCTATCGTATCCGCCTCACCGCCGACAATGAGACCCTGGACGGGGAATACCTCTTCGGCGCGGTGTGCAACTCCACCTCCATCGGCGGGCTGATGAAGCTGGACCCGGAGCGGGTGGTGCTGGACGATGGGCTCTTTGAGCTTCTGCTGATCCCCAACCCCAGGACGGCGGCGGACCTCCAGGCCCTGGTCCACGCCCTGCTGAACCAGGAGTACGACGGACAGGGCCTGGTCTTCCGGCACGTCTCCTCCGTCCGCCTGGAGACGGAGGAGGAGCTGCCCTGGTCCCTGGACGGGGAATATGCCCCCAGCGCCCCGGTGGTGGAGATTGAGAACCGCCGCCAGGGGCTGACCATGCTGCTGTGACCGGCGAGCTGGAGCGGCTGGCGCGCCGCTATCAGCGCCACGAGCCCGGCCTCCTGGGGGCCGCCCAGAGCTATGCCGTCCTCTGTCCCCTGATAGAGGAGACGGACGGCCTCCGCCTGCTCTTCGAGGTCCGGGCCCCTCAGCTCCGCCAGGGGGGCGAGGTGTGCTTTCCCGGCGGGAAGATGGAGCCGGGGGAGTCCCCGGCGGAGTGCGCCCTCCGGGAGACGGAGGAGGAGCTGTCCATCCCCCGGCGGGAGGTAACGCTCCTGGGCGAGCCGGATTTCATCTGCAACCAGCGGGGCTTTCTGCTCAGACCCGTCCTGGGCCTGGTGTCCCGGCTGGGCCTTGACGCCCTGCGCCCCTCCCCGGCGGAGGTGGCGGAGGCTTTCACTGTTCCCCTGGCTTTCTTCCGGGAGACGCCGCCGGAGGTATGGCGCTATGAGCTGGTTCCCCAGGTGCCGGAGGATTTTCCCTACGACGCCGTGGGGATTTCACGGGATTACCCCTGGAGCCGGGGGCGGGTGGAGGTGCCCATCTGGCGATGGGAGGGGCGTGTTATTTGGGGCATGACCGCCCGATTGGTCAGGGAGGTTGTCCGGCCCTGGTGAGCGGGCCGCCGAGGGCGGCGGCCCCTACGGGGGCTGTCGGTAGGGGAATAATTGACAATGGACAATGAGGTGCGTAAGGAACAGGGTTCATCCCCCGGAACCATGGCAGTCCCGGAGGGAGGGCGGACACATAGGTCCGCCCCTACAGGCTATTCTACCGATAGAAGGCGATAGACCAACCATTCCCCTGCAGCCGCCAGGCTAGCGGCAGCGAAAAGAGAAGAGAGCCGATTCGACGGCATCCAACCCCCCGCCCGCACCACGCCGCGGGCTGGAGACATTCGCAGGAAACGGAGGCACGCCTTGCGCGCCCCCGTTTTCTCTCTTCCACCATGCACGGCGCATTGGACCAGCCATCGCTGGCCTCCAATTCTCCCCCGCCCGTCAGGGCGTGTACAGGCTCCCCCTTACGGGAGGCGCCCTCATCCGACGGATTCCTCCGCCCCCTCCAGCCGGCCGGCGATATACCCCTCCACCTGGTCATAGGGAATCCCCAGCGCCGTGGCCAGCTCGCCATAGAGCAGCCTCTCCGCCTGCTTCATGTACCGCTCGTCCACCAGCCCCAGGCGGCGGTTCTTGGCCTCCGCCTGGCCCCGCTTGCGGTAAATGGCCTTCATCATCTCAATCAGGGCCTGGTGGCCCCCCTCCTTGACCGCGCTCTGGTACTGCTGCGCCAGAGCCTGGGGCGTGCTTCCCCGGCAGACCGCCGCCTGGATGCCGGGCATCCGGTCAATGAGCGTGTCCGCCTCCTCCCGGCTCATCACCGGGCGCATAGGCACCTTCTCGCTGTCCACCGGGGCGTAAATCACCCCGTCCTGCCACAGGGGCTTGAGAACATAGTACCGCCGCCCCCGGTCCCGGACCGTATGATCCAGCTCCGTGATCTCCTCCACCCGGCAGACGCCGGTGGACCCATAGACCAGCAGTTCTCCCGCCTGAAACATCCGCCACTCCTTTCCCTCAAATCATGCTTTGCGCCTTTTCCCGTTCCGCGCCGGGCCCTCCCGGCTGATTTTCCCGGTTTTGTCCCTTCTAGTTTACCACACTTTTGATGGAATATGTAAGAGAAATTTTATAAAATTGCCATTTTCTCCGTTTTCACCCAAAAACAACTGGCAAAAAATCCCACATTTTTTATAATAAGCCTACCCAAGCGCCAAACGAACGATGAAAAGGAGTAAATTTATAAGCATCGACATCAAAGCCAAGCTGGCCGCCTCCGACCTGGGGGAAAAGCTGGGCGGGCTGAAAAAGCTCTTCTGAGTGCGCCCGGAGGGACAAAACAGGACCGGAAGTCCAAGCGGCTTCCGGTCCTGTCTTTTTGTCGTTTCCTCTCGTCACGCCTGGGGGGACACGAAGTCCTCCCGCATGGGGGCAAACACGTCCAGCAGGGCCCCCGCCTCCAGGCAGGTGCAGCCGTGCTCCACGCCGTCCTCCTTCAGCAGGGTGTCCCCCTGCCGGACGGTGCGGGTCTCCCCGTCGATGGTGAAGGCGAACGCGCCGGAGAGGACGTAGGTGATCTGGGTGTGGGGGTGGCTGTGGAGCGCGCCCACGGCCCCGGCCTCAAACCGGTTCTCCACGCACATGACCCCGTCCGTGTACGCCAGAACCCGGCGCGTCACGCCGGGGCCCGCGGCCTGGGGCGCGGCGTCGCCATAGGGAACCCAGCGCTGGTGCTTCTGGACCATAACGGCCTCCTTTCGCCGGACCGCCCGGCGCTCCGGGAGGCCGGAACGCCGGGCGCGGGCTTCATTTGAAATATTGGGGGTACTTCTCCCGCATCTCCGCCGTGTCGATCTTGTACCGGTTGAGATGCAGCTCCATGAGCTCTCTGGCCGCCGCCGGGTCCTTCCGGGCGATGGCCTCCACAATCTCCTCGTGGTCCTGGACAATCCTCAGGTCCTTCACGGCGGAGAGGGACATGCAGCGCACCCGGTCGAAGTGGATGGAGATGTTCTGCATCAGGGCGAAGACCTGGGGCTTCCGGGCGATGCTGAACAGCAGGCCGTGAAACTCGTTGTCCAGCACCATCAGGTTGTCCGGGTAGTAGCTGTCCAGGTAGAAGTTTTGCAGCCGGACGTTCTCCCGGAGGCGCATAATGTCCTCCGGCGCGGCCAGGCCGCAGTCCAGCTCCACCACGGCGCACTCCAGAATATACCGCATGAAGCGGGATTCCTCCACCAGCTCATAGTCGATGAGAGACACCATGCTCCGCTTCTGGGGGTAGACCTCCACGATCTTCACCTTGGAAAGCTCAATCAGGGCCTCCCGCACCGGGGTGCGGGACAGCTGGAGCTCCGCCGCCAGCTCGTTTTCGCTGATCTGGCTGCCGGGGGCCAGCTGCAGCTTGACAATGTTGTCCTTGATGGTCCGCAGGGCGTAGTCCCGTCCGGTCTCCCGGGGAAGCCGTTCCAAGAGCTGCATCTTCCCGCCTCCTTCCAGTTTCTACTAGCATACAAGACTGGAAGGGTACTTGTCAAGCCCTGTATAACTTATATATCAGTCCGCCAGATACTTTTTCAGCGTGGCCCGGACGGCGCCGGGGCCGGCCAAAAGCTCCTTGAACATTCCCTCGATTTTTCCAGCCATGCCCAGCTCCACCAGGTCCGAACCGAAGATGACGGGGTTGCGGAGGATGTCCTCCAGCTTGCCGCTGACGCTGTCGGGATTGCCCAGGGTCACGCCCTGGAGCTTGCCCTGGAGCTCGGCCAGCATGGGGTCGCCGCTGCACTCGAAGGGCTTGCCCTCGTCGTCCACCGCCAGCAGGTAGCGCAGCCACCCGGCGATGGCCAGGGGGATGAAGGTCAGCGTCTTCGGGTCCAGACCAGGGCGCTCGGCGTAGGCTTTGATGGTCTCGCCGAAGCGGATGTTGATTTTCTGGCTGGTGTCCGAGGCAATGCGCTGGGGGGTGTCCGGCATGAAGGGGTTGGGGAAACGCTGGTCGATGACCTCGTGGATGAAGTCCATGGGCTTGATGATGCCGGGGTCCGTCACCACGGGCATCCCCTCCACGTAGCCGATTTTCTCAATCAGGCCCTTCAGCTCCGGGTCTTGGAGCTCAGCGGCGATGGAGTCGTAGCCCAGCACGCAGCCGTAGACGGCCAGGGCCGTGTGCAGGGGGTTCAGACAGGTCATGACCTTCATCCGCTCCACGTTGTTTACCGTGTCCCGGTCCGTCATGAACACCCCGGCCTTCTCCAGGGGCGGGCGGCCGTTGGGGAAGCGGTCCTCGATGACCAGGTACTGGGGCTTTTCCGCGTTGACGAAGGCGGCGGTGTAGCCGTTTTTCGAGGTCACCTTGACCTTCATGCCCTCGAATCCGGCGTCCGCCAGGGCCTTCTCCACGGCGGGGGCGGGACGGGGGGTGATTTTGTCGATCATGGTCCAGGGGAAGGAGACGTTGCTCTCGTCCTCCACCCAGGAGGCGAAGTCCTGGGAGACGAAGCCATTGGCAAGCCACTTGTCCACCATGGTAACCACGCTGCTGCGAATCTTTTCCCCGTTCCGGGAGCAGTTGTCCGTGCTGACCACGGCCATGGGGTACTTCCCGGCCTTGTACCGCTCCAGCAGCAGGGCCGTCACCTTGCCCATGGCGGAGACGCATTTTTCCGGCCCAGCGGCGAAATCCTTCTCCGCCAGGGGGGTGAAGCCGCCGTCCATGCCCGTCAGGGCGTAGCCCTTCTCGGTGATGGTGAAGGTAATGAGCTGGAGGGAGGGATTACGGAAGATGGCCTTGAGCCTCTCCCAGTCCTCCGGGAAGCTCTGGTCCGCCCGAAGGGCCCCGGCCACGGAACCCACGACGGTCTTTTCCATATTCCCGTCGGGCATCAGCGTGACCAGCAGACTCAGGTTGTCGTAGGGCCCGTAGGTGTTGTCCACGATTTCATAGTCGAAGGTCTCGGCGGTGTACAGCCCGCCCTTCACCAGCCCCTGCTCGATGAGGGACTGCTGGAGCATAGCGTGGAAGGCCCGGAAGAGGCTGCCGGACCCGAAGTGGACCCAGGTGGGGCGGGCCTCCGTCTCGGCGGCCATGTCCTTCCAGTCAAACTTGGGCAGGGTGACGCCGGCAGCCTCCCAGGCGGCGCGGTTTTGGATGCTCTCGTAGCTCAGTTTCATGATTTTGCCATCTCCTCAAATTTTACCGGCTTCCCGCTCCAGCATGTCCCAGCAGCCCAGCATATACATGATGCCCAGGGCCCGGTCGTACAGGCCGTAGCCGGGGCGGCAGGTGCCGGGGCCCTCGGTCCACAGCTGGCGGCCGTGGTCCGGGCGGATATAGCCGTCAAAGCCGCAGTCGTGATAGGCCCGCATAATCTCCAGAATGCCGGTGTCCCCGTCGCAGTCCCGGTGGCTGGCCTCGGAGAAGTCCCCGTTGGGGAAGTGCTTGACGTTGCGGATGTGGGCGAAGGCAATCCGGTCGCAGCAGGAGCGGATGATGTCCGCCACGTTGTTTTTCGGGTTGGCCCCCAGGGACCCGCTGCACAGGCACAGGCAGTTGTAGGGGTCGTCCACCATCTTCAGGAAATGGAGGATGGCCTCCTTGTCCACCAGCAGGCGGGGAATGCCGAAGATGTCCCACGGGGGATCGTCCATGTGGATGGCCATTTTGATGCCCGTCTCGTGACAGGTGGGCATAATGGCCTCCAGGAAGTATTTCAGGTTCTCCCAGAGCTTTTCCTTGGTGACGGGCTTGTAAGCCTCAAAGAGTTCGTCCAGCTTGGCCATGCGCTCCGGCTCCCAGCCGGGGAAGGTCAGGCCGTGGAGGTTCTCCAGGATATACTTGGCCATCTCCTTGTAGTCCTGCTGAATCTTGGCCTTCTCGTAGAACAGGGCGGTGGAGCCGTCCCCCACGGGGTGGAACAGGTCCGTCCGGGTCCAGTCGAAGATGGGCATGAAGTTATACGTCACCACCTTCACGCCGAAGGGGGCCAGGTTCCGCAGGGTCTGCTTGTAGTTCTCAATATACTGGTCCCGGGTGGGCAGGCCGATTTTGATGTCGTCGTGGACGTTGACGGATTCCACCACGTCCATGTTGAACCCGTATTCGTCCAGCTGCTTTTTGACTTCGGCGATTTCCTCCGGCTGCCAGACCTCGCCGGGCATCTTGTCATGGAGGGCCCAGACGATGCCCTCTACGCCGGGAATCTGCTTGATGTCGGAGAGCTTGATTTGGTCGTTGCCCTCGCCGTACCAGCGCCATGTCATTTGCATAGATGCGTCACTCCTTATAATTTAAATCAGCCCAGCTGGGGGATGTAGCCGCCGAAGAGCTTGGGGATAATCAGGCTCACGTCCGGCCAGAAGGAGACCAGAAGCAGCGTGATAATCATGCAGCAGTAGAAGGGGAGCGTGGCCTTGACCACCCTTTCCATGGGCCGCTTGGCCACGGCGGAGCCGATGAAGAGCACGGCGCCCACGGGGGGAGTCAGCAGGCCGATGCCGCAGTTGAGAACCACCATGATGCCGAACTGGATGGGGTCCAGGCCGCAGTATTGGGTGGCCACGGGCAGCAGAATGGGGGTTGCGATCAGGATGATGGGGGCCATGTCCATAATCATGCCCAAAATCAGCAGGATGATGTTCAGCAGGATGATGAGGATGATCCGGTTGTCCGTCAGGCTGACGATGGCCTGGGCCGCCAGGTCGGGCACGTGGAGCTTGGTGAGGCAGTCGCCGAAGACGGCGGAGGTGGCGATGAGGATCAGCACGATGGCCAGGGTGCCCACGCACTCGTCCAGGGCCTTCCAAACGCCCTTCCAGTCCACGCCCTTGTAGACGAAGACGGAGACGATCAGGGAGTAGATGACGGCGATGGCGGCGGACTCCGTGGCGGTGAACCACCCGGCCACCACGCCGATGACCACGATGATGATGGCAAGCAAAGCCCAGATGGAGATCCAGAGCTGCTTGAGGAAATTGCCGATGTGGAAACGCTCGCCCTTGGGGTAGTTGCGCTTGACGGAGATAATATAGGACCCGATCATCAGCGAGGCGGCCAGCAGGGCGCCGGGGAGATAGCCCGCCAGGAAGAGGGAACCCACGGAGATGCCGCCGGCGGTGGTGGCGTAGATGACCATGTTGTGGCTGGGGGGCACCAGGAGGCCCTCGCAGGAGGAGGTAATGGTGACGGCGGTGGAGAAGTCGGCGTCATAGCCCTGGTCCACCATCATGGGGATCATGATGGAGCCGATGGAGGCCGTGTCCGCGGAGGCGGAGCCGGAGATGCCGCCGAAGAAGTAGGAGGCCACGATGTTCACCATGGCGAGGCCCCCTCGCATCCACCCGACGCAGGCGTTGGCCAGGGCGATGAGCTTGTCGGAGATGCCGCCCTTGCCCATGAGCACGCCCATGGTGATAAAGAAGGGCACGGCCATCAGGGAGAAGGAGCTGATGCCCTTCACCATCAGGCGGCAGACGGCGTTGAGGCTGTTGCCCATGGACAGCAGGCAGAACACGGAGGCCAGGCCCACGGCATAGGCGATGGGGAAGCGCAGAAGAATCATCACGGCGAAGGAGCCCAGCAGGACCGCAATCGCAATCGTATTCACATCCATTACGGCTTGACCTCCTCTTCTTTGACATAAAAGGCTTTGACGTGGTTATAGAGGGCTTCTATCTCGAAGACGATCATGGCCACGCCCGCCAGGGGCACGGGGAAGTACATCCAGAAGCGGCTCAGCCAGGGGATAGACTCGTAAAAGCCCTTGCCGCCCAGGGTGGTGGCGTATTTCCAGCCCTCCACCACCATGATGACGCCCAGGACCATGACGGCCACGTCGGCCAGGATGTCCAGGGCCTTGACCACGTTCTTGGGGAGGTATGTATCAAAGGCGGTCATGCGGATGTGGGCCCCGGTGCGGATGGCCAGGGCGGCGGACAGCACGGCCATGTAGCTCATGCAGGTCAGCACCACCTGCTCCGTCCAGGCCGGGTCCTTGATGACGGACAGGAAGCTCAGGAAGGCGTAGTTTCTGGACCACTGCTGGCAGAAGCGGCCCAGCACGGCGTAGGACGCGATGAGGATGTCGGCGATGAGCAGGATTTTGCACAGGAACATGACGATCTTATAGGTCATGTCGTAAGCGGGCCGAATCTTATCCAGGGTCGTAAAGATCTTCGGCATGGGATTCCCTCGCTTTCTCTTAAAATTTCAAGGGGGACGCGGGACTGTTCCCGCGTCCCCCCCGCTGTGTGAATACAGGTTCTTACTTGGACCGCAGTTTCAAATTCAGGGCTTCATGTCCAGAAGCTGCTGGTACAGCTCGGCCTGGTCGGAGGTGTTGTCGCTGATGACCTTGGCGCAGGCGTCCTGCCAGGGCTTCTTGTCGGGCACGTCCACCACGTTGCAGCCCTCGTCCTTCAGCTGCTGGAGGACCTCGTCCTCAGCGGACTGGGACAGCTGCTGGTTGAACGCCTGGACTTCCTTGCCGGCCTCCAGGATGACGGCCTGCTGGGCGGGGGTCAGCTTGGCCCACGCGGTGTCGGTGATGACGCACTGGATGGCGCCCAGGGTGTGGCCGTCCAGAATCAGGTTGTTGGCCACTTCGGGGAAGGCGTTGGACTTGTAGTTGGCGATGGGCTGCTCGGCGGCGTCGCACACGCCGGTGTTCAGGGCGGAGTACAGCTCACCGAAGGAGACCACCGTGGGAGAACCGCCCAGGCCCTCCACCATGCCGTTCATGATGGGGTCGTTGGAAACCCGGATTTTCAGGCCGTCCAGGTCCTCGATGCCGTTGATGGGCTTGTTGGCGAAGAAGTGGCGGAAGCCCTCCTCGCCGTAGAAGATGCCCCGCAGGGGCAGGCCGATCTCCTGGGGCTCGTTCAGGAACTCCTGGGCAAGGTCGCTGTTGGCAAAGGCCCACCAGTGGTCGCGGTTCTCAAAGGTGTAGGGGATGGAGAGGAGCATGGACTTCTTCGCGCCGTAGCTGGTCAGGGCGAAGGCGGAGATCCGGCTCATGTCGATGGAGTCGTCGCCGCCCACGATGGCGTCCAGCACGTCGTTCTCAGAGCCCAGGACGCCGCTGTCCCGCACGTCGATGGTGATGGAGCCGCCGGATTTCTCCTCCACCAGGCGCTTGAACTCGCTGGCGGTCTTGCCGACGATGGTGTCCAGGGGGTTGACCTCGGCGTAGACCAGGGTCACGGCGGGGTCGCTGGCCACGTCGGAGGTGCCGGCGGGGGCGGAGTTGCCGGAGTCCGCAGGAGCGGAATCACCGGAGTTCCCGCCGCCGCAGGCGGCGAGGCCGAGGATCATGACGCACGCAAGAAGAATCGAAAACAACTTTTTCATCTGGGTTCCTCCTAATGTTTATTTTCCCCAAAGGGGAATGCCCTTGATGTGAGTTTACTGTAACATACGTCATCGGATTCGTCAACTAGTATGCTAGTAAAACTTTCGGCTCTGATTTTGTGAATTTTTCCAAAAACATCCGGGACCTCTTGATTTTACCATAGAATTTCTGCTAAATAGGAGATATATTCTGGAACCGGCCCAGTTCTTAACGGCCGCTTAACGGGCCGGGGTCCATTTGGCCGCATTTTTTTGCTATCATTCGATATGGACCTTCATTTAAAATGGAAAAGGAGAGACCGCGTTATGGAGCGAGAGACCCTGATTATTCCCGCGAGGATCAACGCCGGGGTTTTCCGGCGCTTCGCCCTCTACGACACCTTCGTCCGCCAGGGGCGCTGGCGGTCCCCGGCCCTCTTCGCCGGGATTCTGGGGGCCGCCGCCGCCGTCTGCCTCCTCATGCGCCAGAGGCGGGAGGGGGCGGCCCTGCTGGGCGGGGTGCTGCTGGCGGTGGGCCTGGGCCTGCCGGTGTTCTACGTGCTGAACTACCTGTGGTCCGTCCGCAAGCAGGGGAAACAGCTGGACGGCAGCCGCATCGCCTACACCCTCCACCTGCGGGAGGAGGGGCTGCTGGCCCTGGCGGGGCAGGAGCGGGCGGAGTGCCCCTGGAGCCAAATTTTCCTGGCCTGCCGGGACCGGGGGTGCATTTATATATATGTAAACGCCCGGCGGGCCTTCCTCCTGCCGGACTGCGAACAGACCGAGGCCGCCTGGGCCCTCCTCCAGGAAAAGCTCCCGGAGGAAAAGCGCCGGGACCGGCGATGAGCGCCCCCGTCCGCCGTCCCTCCAAAGAAGGGGGGCGGCGGCCGCCCGGTTTTATGGTATTTTCCACAAAAAGGACCCCTGTTTTTTTCTGATTCAACTCTTGTTTTCTTGCATACAAGTATTATAATAAAGGCAAGGCAACACCCTCGTCACTGATAGACTCTGTACGAGAACTTTAAAAATGGGAGGAACAACGCAAGATGAACGTATTTCAAACCGCTTCCAACATCGGCATCATCCCCGTCATCGCTATCGAGGACGCCGCCAAGGCCGTCCCCCTGGCCAGGGCCCTGACCGCCGGAGGGCTTCCCGCCGCCGAGGTGACCTTCCGCACCGCCGCCGGGGAGGAGGCCATCCGCCAGATCGCCCAGAACTGCCCCGAGGTCCTGGTGGGCGCGGGCACCGTGCTGAACCTGGACCAGTGCGACCGGGCGCTGAACGCCGGGGCGCGGTTCATCGTGTCCCCCGGCTATAACGAGGAGCTGGTGAACCACTGCATCGAAAAGGGCGTCCCCGTCTTCCCCGGCTGCGTCAACGCCTCCGACATGACCCGGGCCGTCAACGCCGGGCTGAAGGTGGTCAAGTTCTTCCCCGCCGAGCAGTCCGGCGGCGTGGCCTTCCTGAAGGCCCTGGCCCCCGTCCTGCCCCTGGACTTCATGCCCACCGGCGGCGTGAACACCAAGAACCTGATGGACTATCTGTCCTTTGACCGCATCGCCGCCTGCGGCGGCACCTGGATGGTCAAGAAGGACCTGATCGAGGGAGAAAAGTGGGACGAGATCACCGCCATCTGCAAGGACGCGGTGAAGACCATGCTGGGCTTCGAGCTGCGGCACGTGGGCGTCAACTGCGCCGACGAGGCCGAGGCCGAAAGGACCGCCAAAGCCTTCTCCGCCGTCTTCGGCTTCGAGTACAAGCCGGGCAACTCCTCCATCTTCTCCGGGACCGCCCTGGAGTGCATGAAGGCCCCCTACCTGGGGGAGAAGGGCCACATCGCCATCGGGACCAACAGCGTGGACCGGGCCGTGTATCACCTGGGCCTCCAGGGCGTGGAGTTCGACGAGTCCACCCGGAAGACCAACGCCAAGGGCAAGACCGCGGCCATCTATCTGAAAGAGACCTTCGGCGGCTTCGCCGTCCATCTGGTGCAGAAGTAAGGAGGAGAGAACATCATGGGAAAAGTCATTACCTTCGGCGAGCTGATGATCCGGCTCCAGCCCTATAACTACGAGCGCTTTGTCCAGGCGGACCACCTGGAGTTCAGCTTCGGCGGCGGCGAGGCCAACGTGGCCGTGTCCCTGGCCAACTATGGCTGTGACGCCGCCTACGTCACGAAGCTGCCCGCCCACGCCATCGGCCAGGCGGCGGTGAACTCCCTGCGGCGCTACGGCGTGGACACCAGCCTCATCGTCCGGGGCGGCGACCGCGTGGGCATCTATTTCAACGAGAAGGGCGCCTCTCAGCGGGGCAGCGTCTGCATCTACGACCGGGCCCACTCCGCCATTCAGGAGGCCGCTGCCAGCGACTTCGACTGGGAGAAGATTTTTGAGGGCGCCGAGTGGTTCCACTTCACCGGCATCACCCCGGCCCTGGGCCCCAACGTGGTGGAAATTTGCAAGGAAGCCTGCAAGGCCGCCAAGGCCAAGGGGATCAAAATCTCCTGCGACCTGAACTACCGGGGCAAGCTCTGGACCCGGGAGCAGGCCCGGGCCGCCATGACCGATCTGTGCCAGTATGTGGATGTCTGCATCTCCAACGAGGAAGACGCCAAGGATGTCTTCGGCATCGAGGCGGAGTCCACGGACATCTACGCCGGGGAGATCAACCGTGAGGGCTACAAGTCCGTGGCCAAGCAGCTGGCGGACAAGTTCGGCTTTGAGAAGGTGGCCATCACCCTGCGGGAAAGCCGGTCCGCCTCCGACAACGGCTGGAGCGCCATGCTCTATGACGCGGCCTCCGGCGAATACTGCTTCTCCAAGAAGTACGACCTGCACATCATCGACCGGGTAGGCGGCGGCGACTCCTTCGGCGGCGGGCTGATTTACTCCCTGCTGACCGGCAAGAGCACCCAGGCGGCGGTGGAGTTCGCCGTGGCGGCCTCCGCGTTGAAGCACTCCATTGAGGGCGACTACAACATGGTCACCGTCTCCGAGGTGGAAAAGCTGGCCGGCGGCGACGGCTCCGGCCGGATTCAGCGGTAAGGAGGGTCCTATGAAAGCGTTTATGGACAAGGATTTCCTGCTGGAAACCGAAACCGCGAAGCACCTCTATCACGACTGCGCCGCCGCCATGCCCCTGGTGGATTATCACTGCCACATCTCCCCCCGTGAAATCTACGAGGACCGCCGGTTTGACAACCTGGTGGAGGTCTGGCTGGGGGGCGAAAACCCCGACGGCACCTACTTCGGCGACCACTACAAGTGGCGGCTCATGCGCTCCAACGGCGTGCCGGAGGAGTACGTCTCCGGCGGCAAGCCCGCCCTTGAGCGCTTCACGAAATTCGCCGAGACCCTGGTGAAGGCCATCGGCAACCCCATGTACCACTGGTGCAACCTGGAGCTGCGGCAGTTCTTCGGCTACGACAAGCCCCTGACGCCGGAGACCGCCCGGGAGTGCTGGGACTTCTGCAACGAGAAGCTGCGGACGGACCCGGACCTCACCGTCCGGGGCATCATCAAAAAGGCCAACGTGGCCATGATCGGCACCACGGACGACCCCATCGACTCCCTGGAGTGGCACGAGAAAATCGCCGCCGACCCCTCCATCACCGTGAAGGTCTGCCCCTCCTTCCGGCCCGACAAGGCCATCAACATCAGCAAAGAGGGCTTCACGGACTACATGGCCAAGCTGGCCAAAAGCGTGGGCAAAGACAGCCTGAACAGCGTGGAGGAGGTCTGCGCCGCCCTGACGGAGCGGCTGGAGTTCTTCGCCAGGCTGGGCTGCCGGGCCAGCGACCACGGCCTGGACTACATTCCCTTCCGCCCCTGCCCCACGGAAAAGGCCAACAAGGCGTTCAAGGCCGCCATGGCGGGGGAGGAGCTGAGCGTCAAGGAGGCCGAGCGCTATCAGACCGCCATCCTCCTGCACCTGGGCCGGGAGTACCACCGTCTGGGCATCGCCATGCAGCTGCACTACTCCTGCCTGCGGAACATGAACGCCCGGATGTACGCCAAAATGGGCCCGGACACCGGCTTTGACATGATCGCCCAGAACACCTGCGGCGGGGCCATCGCGCAGCTCCTCTCCGCCCTGGACGAGACCGGCCAGTGCCCCAAGACCATCCTCTACTCCCTGAACCCCGCCGACAACGAGCAGCTGGGCACCCTCCTGGGCTGCTTCCAGTCCGACGAGCTGCCCGGCAAGATTCAGCACGGCTCCGCCTGGTGGTTCAACGACACCAAGAGCGGCATGGAGGCCCAGATGAAATCTCTGGCCAACCTGGGGCTTCTGGGGAACTTCGTGGGCATGCTGACGGACTCCCGGTCCTTCCTCTCCTACGCCCGGCACGACTACTTCCGGCGCATCCTCTGCAACCTCATCGGCAATTGGGTGGAAAACGGGGAGTACCCCAACGACGGCAAGGCCCTGCGGGAAATCGTGGAGGGCGTGTGCTATTCCAACGCCGCCCGGTACTTCGCCCTGTAAGCCATGGATATCACCGTACAGGAGCAGCGGGAGAACCGGCTGCTGCGCAACACACTGTTCGTCTTCTTCGTCAGCGGCGCGGCCTCCCAGCCCCTGGGGTCCTTTATCCCCTTTCTGCGGGAGACCTACGGGTTCAGCTATGACCTGTCGGGCATCCTGCTTTCCTGCCAGTCCGCGGGCAACCTGCTGGCGGTTCTCATCGCCGGACTGCTGCCGGTCTATCTGGGGCGGCGGAGGGCCATTCTGGTCACAGCCGTCTGGATGGCCGTGGGCTATCTCATCTTCGCCAGCGGCGTGGGGGCCCCCGCCCTGCTCATCGCCGCCTGTCTCATGACCGGCGTGGCCCGGGGCGGGAACTCCAACTTCTCCAACACCATGATCTCCACCCTCCCCGGCGACAAGGCCACACGGGGCTATAACCTGCTCCACGGATGCTTTGCCATCGGCGCGCTGCTGAGCCCCCTCCTGCTGATTTTCTGCGCGGGGCGCTGGCCCGCCATGGGCTGGCGCATTGTGGCGGGCCTTCTGGGTCTGCTGTGCGTCAGCCAGCTGGCGGTTTACGCCCTGATGCCCCTGCCCCCGGAGACGCACGAGCGGTCGTTGAAAGCCGTGGACTACAGCTTTCTCAAGGTCCGGCAGTTCTGGCTGGGGGCGGCCATGCTGCTGTTCTACATCTCCACGGAGTACGCCATCGTGGGCTGGCTGGTGACTTATTTCCAGGACATCGGCGTCCTCAGCGCCGACCACGCCCAGATGATGAACAGCCTCCTCTGGCTGGTGATTTTCATCGGGCGCATGGTGGGCGCGGCCATCACCGGGAAGATCTCCCGGGGCCGCCTCCTGCTCATCGACGGCGTGGGTCTCTTCGCCTTCTTCCTGATGATGTTTTTCAGCCGGACGGCGGGGCTCATCATCCTGGGCCTCACCGGCGTGGGCTTTTTCATGGCCACCATCTACCCCACGGCCTTCGCCTTTGGAAGCGAGTGCATCAAGGGCAACGACCTGGGGTGCAGCATCATGATCTTCGCGGGAAGCACCGGGGGCATCATCACCCCGGCCCTGGTGGGCTTTGTGGCGGAGTCGGCGGGCATCCGGGCCGGGATGGGCCTGATTGTGGTGTACGCCGCGTTGCTTCTGCTCTCCATCATTCTGAGCGTGGCCTCCCCGCGCTCCAAGTAAAAAGGAGTCTGAATCTCTTATGGATAAACTCTCTTATGCCGCCCTGGAACAGCAGGGCTATGACGGATATCTTCTCAAGGACGCCCCCGAGCGGGTGCTCCAGTTCGGCGAGGGCAACTTCCTCCGGGCCTTCGTGGACTACTTCATCGACGAGATGAACGAAAAGGCGGGCTTTGACAGCAAGGTGGTCCTCTGCCAGCCCATCGCCCCCGGCCTGGCCCCCCAGATCAACGGCCAGGAGGGGCTCTACACCCTCTTCCTCCGGGGCCGGGAGAACGGGGAGAAGGTCAACCGCAAGCGGGTGATCTCCTGCGTGTCCCGGTGCCTGAACCCCTACGAGGACTATCAGGCCCTGCTGGACTGCGCCAAGAACCCGGGCCTCCGCTTCCTGGTGTCCAACACCACCGAGGCGGGCATCGTCTTCGACCCCGCCTGCAAGAAAGACGACGCGCCCCCCGCCAGCTTCCCCGGCAAGCTGACCCTCTTCCTCCACGAGCGCTGGAAGCTGGGGATGAAGGGCTTCATCATCCTCTCCTGCGAGCTCATCGACCACAATGGCGACGAGCTCCGGCGCTGTGTGGACCAGTACATTGACCTCTGGGGCCTGGAGCCGGAGTTCAAAGCCTGGGTGAAGGCGGAGAACCTGTTCTGCTCCACCCTGGTGGACCGCATCGTCACCGGCTACCCCAGGAGCGAGGCGGAGGACATCTGCAAGGAACTGGGCTATCAGGACAACCTGCTGGACACCGGCGAGGTCTTCGGCTTCTGGGTCATCGAGGGGCCCCAGTCCATCAAGGACGAGTTCCCCTTTGAAAAGGCCGGCCTGCCCATCATCGTGGTGGACGACCACACCCCCTACAAGCAGCGGAAGGTCCGCATCCTCAACGGGGCCCACACCTCCATGGTGCTGGGGGCCTATCTGGCGGGACAGGACATTGTCCGGGACTGCATGGAGGACGAGGTCATCCACGGCTTCATGAACAAAACCATCTACGAGGAGATCATCCCCACCCTGGACCTGCCCAAGGACGAGCTGACGGACTTCGCCGCCGCCGTCACCGAGCGGTTCAACAACCCCTATATCGACCACGCATTGCTCTCCATCTCCCTGAACTCCACCGCCAAGTGGAAGGCCCGGGTCCTGCCCAGCCTGACGGAGTACGTCAAGCGGGTGGGCAAGCTGCCCAAGTGCATCACCTTCTCCTTCGCCGCCTATATCGCCTTCTACCACACCGCCAAGGAGAAGGGCGAGAACTGCCTCATCGGCCGCCGGGGAGACGGCACCTACGAAATCAAAGACGACCAGTGGACCCTGGACTTCTACTACGGCCACCGGGACGACGGCGCCAAGGCCATCGCCCACGCCGTGGTGAACCACGAGCGCATGTGGGACGGGAAGCTGGCCGCCCTGGAGGGCTTCGAGGAGGCCGTGGCCGCCGCCCTGGAGCGCATTGAGGCCGTGGGCATGTACGAGGCCATGAGGGAGTGCCTGGCATGAAGCTGATTCAGATTCACCCGGCGGACAACGTGGCCGTGGCCCTGGAGCCCCTGGTCAAGGGAGAGGCCGCGGAACTGGGCGCCCCCGCCCTGGAGGACATCCAGCGGGGCCACAAAATCGCCCTGCGGGACATTCCCGCCGGGGGGGACATCGTCAAGTACGGCTGCGTCATCGGCCAAGCCAAGGCGGACATTCCCGCCGGGGCCTGGGTCCACGTTCACAACACCCGGACGGGCCTTTCCGAGGAGGCCGCCTACTCCTACAACCACAAGGTCCTCCCCCTGCCCGAGACCGCCCCCCGGACCTTCCGGGGCTTCCGGCGGCCCGACGGCCGGGCGGCCATCCGCAACGAGCTTTGGATTCTCCCCACCGTGGGCTGTGTCAACGCCATCGCCCAGCGGCTGGTCCGGGAGAACCAGGACCTGGTGTCCGGCTCTGTGGAGGGCCTGTACACCTTCCCCCACCCCTTCGGGTGCAGCCAGATGGGCGCGGACCACGCCCAGACCCGGAAGCTCCTGGCGGCCCTGGCCCGGCACCCCAACGCCGGAGGCGTCTTGATCCTGGGCCTGGGTTGCGAGAACCTGACCATGGACCAGTTCAAGGAGGAGCTGGGCTCCTGGGACGATAAACGGGTGAAGTTCCTGGTCTGCCAGGAGGCGGAGGACGAGATCGCCGCCGGTTCCGCCCTGCTGAAAGAGCTGGCCGCCTACGCCGGGACCTTCCAGCGGGAGGAGCTCCCCGCCGGCGAGCTGGTGGTGGGCATGAAGTGCGGCGGGTCCGACGGACTCTCCGGCATCACGGCCAACCCCGCCGTGGGCCGCTTTTCCGACCGGCTGATTGCCCTGGGAGGCTCCACCGTCCTGACGGAGGTGCCGGAGATGTTCGGCGCGGAGGGCATCCTCTTCGACCGCTGCGCCGACGAGGCCGTGTTCCGGAAGGCCGTGGGCATGGTGGAGGACTTCAAAAAATACTTCACCGCCCACGGGCAGGTGGTCTACGAGAACCCCAGTCCCGGCAACAAGGCCGGGGGCATCACCACCCTGGAGGACAAGTCCTGCGGCTGTGTCCAGAAGGGGGGCAGCGCCCAGATTGTGGACGTGCTGGCCTATGGCGAGGCCGTGACGAAAAAGGGCCTGAACCTCCTCAGCGGGCCGGGGAACGACCTGGTGTCCGCCACGGCCCTCACCGCCGCCGGGGCCCACCTGATTCTCTTCACCACCGGCCGCGGCACCCCCTTCGGCGCGCCGGCCCCCACGGTGAAAATCTCCACCAACACGGCCCTGTCCGAGAAGAAGGCCGGGTGGATCGACTTCAACGCCGGAACCGCCGCCCAGGGGGAGAGCCTGGACGGCTGCGGCGAGCGGCTGCTGGACTTCGTGCTGGAGATCGCCGGGGGCAAAGCCACCAAGTCCGAGCAGTGCGGGGCCCGTGAGATTTCCATTTTCAAGGACGGCGTCGTCCTCTAACCCCTCCGGGGAATTCACCAAGATAAGGAGCGTACCGCCGATGAAAGACCAGAACTGCGGCTACTGCATGAAGGACAGCCACCTGGACCCCTTCGGCATCTATATCTGCGACCTGGACGCCAGCGTGCTGGTGCTCTTCAAGGAGCAGAGCCACCCGGGCCGGTGCATCGTGGCCTATAAGGACCACGTGGGCGAGATGGTGGAGCTGAGCGACGAGGAGCGAAACGCCTTCTTCGCCGACGTGAACCGGGTGGCCAAGGCCATCCACGCCGCCTTCCACCCGGACAAAATCAACTACGGCGCCTACGGGGACACGGGCCGCCACATGCACTTCCACCTGGTTCCCAAGTACAAGGACGGCCCCGAGTGGGGCGGCGTCTTCCAGATGGACCCCAAGCAGACGTACCTCTCCCAGGAGGAGTACGCCGAGATGATCGCCAAAATCAAGGCCAACCTGTAAAGACGCCGGACAACAGAAAGAAAAAACGGGGGGAGGCGGACAGCCTCTCCCCGTTGCTTTTCATTGTCCATTGTCAATTATCAATTGTCCATTCAGAACAGCCCCAGGGACTTGGACAGGAAGACCCACAGGAACATGGTCAGGGCGGAGAGCATCGTCGTCACGGTGACGGCGCTGGCGGCCAGGTCCGAGTCGCCCCCCATCTGGGCCGCCATGCTGAAAGAGGACACGGCGGTGGGTGTGGCGAACATGGAGATGAGCACCGCATACTCCGGCCCCCGCAGGCCCGCCAGGGCCGCCAGAGGCAGGGCCACGCCGGGGTAGACCAGCAGGCGGAGGACGGAACAGATGGCCAGGTTCCGCCGGTGAATCCCCACGTCCCGGAACTCAAACTGGGCCCCCAGCAGAAGCAGGGCCACGGGGGAGGCGGCGGCCCCCAGCTGGCCCACGGGGCCGCTGAGGAACTCCGGCAGGCGGAGGCCGGAGAAGTTGGCCAGCAGTCCGGCGGCGGAGGCCAGAATCAGCGGGTTCCTCACGACGCCCCGCAGGGTCTTGCCCAGGTCAATCTGACTGCGCCGGAAGGTCTCCAGCACGACGACCGCCAGGATGTTGAAGCAGGGGATCACGATGGCCAGCATGACGGACACGGTGCCCAGGTCCGCGCCGGGACACAGCTCCTGAATCAGCGGGGTGCCCAGGAGCAGGAAGTTGCTGCGGAAGGACGCCTGAATCATCACGCCCCGGCGGCGGTTCTCCGGCTCCACCCGCTTGATGAAGGCCCAGGTACACACGAACAGGACCCCCAGCACCCCTAGGGCCAGCAGTAAGCACCAGGGGCTGAACCCTCCCCGGATATCGGACCGGTAGATGTTGTTGAACAGCATCAGGGGCAGCAGGGTGTAAAAGGCCAGGGTGTTGAAGCGCCCCACGTGCTCCTTGTCCAGATGAAGCATCCGCTTGGCCCCGTAGCCCACGGCCATGGTGAAGAAGATGGACAATATGGCGTTCAGCGACACCAGAAAACTGCCGGCCAGCATGATCGCGCCTCCCCTCTACTCCCGGTGATCCTCCGAGGTGAAATAGTCCCGCAGTTCCCCCAACAGCAAATCCCCCAGGCGGGTAATGCCGCCGAAGAGGTGCCGCTTCAAAATGGGGCGGAAAGCCGCCGCATCCCGGACCTCCAGGGCCCGGAGAATCTCCTCGTGCTCCTCCAGAATCTGGGCGTAGGACCGGTTTCCCAGGTGGACGATGTCCAGCATCCGAAAGCGGGTGTAGTGCCGGTCGGACTTCTGGATGCACGCCCACAGGTAGGACTTGTGGACGGAGGCGAACCAGAGCTCGTGGAACCGGCCGTCCAGCTCATAAAAATCGCCGGGGGCCAGGTCTCCCCGCCGGACGGCCTCCGCCATGCGGTTCCAGAGGAACCGCAGGCGCTGGAGCTCCAGCTCGTCGTACTGGGCGCAGAAATCCTCCAGCACGAAGGTCTCCACCGCCAGGCGCTGGTAGATGATCTGGTTGATGATGTCCAGGTCCATCCTGGTGACGAAGGTCCCCCGGTAGGGCTCCACCGTCACCAGCCCGCAAAGCCTCAGCTCCTGGAGCACGCTGCGGATGGGGGACCGGGACACCCCGAACCGGGCGCACAGGGCGTTCTCGCTGAGGAGCTGGCCGGGCTTCAGCTCCAAACGCAAAATCTCGGACTCCAGGGTCTCGAAAATCTCCCGGCTCTGGACCGCGGTCGTTTTGCTCATCTCCGCCCTCCTCCCTGAAACGCTTGCATGGCTATTGTATCCCATGCCGGGGCGTTTGTCAACGTGGAAGAGGGGCGTCTGTATCAACCTCAAAATTTGTATACAAGAACCCGCCTTTTTTGCGCCGGCCCCGGCGTCGACATGAATAAAGCCGGGTCCGTCTCTTTGTATAATACGGAGAATACGCCGGTTATCTCTTGACAGTTTCCATAAACAAGGAATATACTGTCCTCAAACAACGGCCGGAAAAAGTGAATACAAGTTTTGCTAACCGCCGCCGGAAGGCCGCCGTCTCCGCCTCTTTTCACAGTCTTGTATTTATTTTCCCGGCAGAAGAAAGGCAAGGTCGTTTTTTATGGATATCCGCTATTCCGCCAACCCCAGCGATGTCAAGCGCTACACCACCGAGGAGCTGAGGAGGGAATTCCTCATCGGGAACCTCTACGTCCCCGACACCGTCCAGGCCGTCTACTCCCACGTGGACCGCATGGTGGTTCTGGGCGTCCACCCCGTCAACCAGGTCCTCCCCATCGACCAGGGCATCGACGTGTGGGCCAACTTCGGCACCCATTACTTCCTGGAGCGCCGGGAGGCCGGCGTCTTCAACCTGGGCGGCCCCGGCGCCGTCACCGTGGACGGCACGGAGTACCATATGGGCTTTGAGGACTGCCTCTACATCACCATGGGAGCCAAGGAGGTCCTGTTCTCCAGCGCCAGCCCCGAGAACCCCGCCCGGTTCTACCTGGTCTCCGCCCCGGCCCACCGGGCCTGCAAGACCGCCTTCCTCTCCATGGCCGACGCCGCCAAGAAGCCCCTGGGCGCGGCGGAGACCTCCAACAAGCGGGTCATCAACCAGTTCATCCACCCCGACGTGCTGGAGACCTGCCAGCTGTCCATGGGCCTGACCAAGCTGGAGCCCGGCAGCGTCTGGAACACCATGCCCGCCCACACCCACGAGCGCCGCATGGAGGTCTACACCTATTTCAATATCCCCGAGGACAACGTGGTCTTCCATCTCATGGGCCAGGGCCAGGAGACCCGGCACATTGTCATGAAGAACTTCGACGCGGTGATCTCCCCCTCCTGGTCCATCCATGCCGGGGCGGGCACCGCCAGCTACACCTTCATCTGGGCCATGGGCGGGGAAAACCAGGCTTTTGACGACATGGATGTCATCCCCACCGCCGGCTTAAAGTAAGAACCCGCGGGGCCGCCGGAGGGGCGGTCCCTGGAAAGGAGCTTTTCAAATGGACATGCAGACTCTCTTCTCCCTGGAGGGCCAGGTGGCCCTGGTCACAGGCGGGGCCTACGGCATCGGCTTCGCCATCGCGGAGGCCCTGGCGGGGGCGGGGGCGAAAATCGCCTTCAACTGCCGCACCCAGGCCAACCTGGACAAGGCCCTGGAGGACTACGCCGCCAAGGGAATCGCGGCCAAGGGCTATATCGCCGACGTGACGGACGAGGCCCAGGTGGCGGACCTGGCAGCTAAAATCGAGGCGGACCTGGGGGCCGTGGACATCCTGGTGAACAACGCGGGCATCATCAAGCGCATCCCCATGCTGGAGATGAAGGCCGAGGAGTTCCGCCAGGTGGTGGACATCGACCTGGCGGGCCCCTTCATCTGCGCCAAGGCCGTCATCCCCGGCATGCTGAAAAAGGGGCACGGGAAAATCATCAACATCTGCTCCATGATGAGCGAGCTGGGCCGGGAGACCGTCAGCGCCTACGCCGCCGCCAAGGGCGGGCTGAAAATGCTGACCCGGAACATCTGCTCTGAGTACGGGGAGGCGAATATCCAGTGCAACGGCATCGGACCCGGCTACATTGCCACCCCCCAGACCGCCCCCCTGCGGGAGATTCAGCCTGACGGCAGCCGCCACCCCTTCGACCAGTTCATCCTGGCCAAGACCCCGGCGGGCCGCTGGGGGACGCCGGAGGATTTAATGGGCCCGGCGGTGTTCCTGGCCTCCCGCGCCTCCGACTTTGTCAACGGCCACATTCTCTATGTGGACGGCGGCATCCTGGCCTATATCGGCAAACAGCCCTGACGGCGGCCCCGCCGCCGGGAAAGGAGAACGACTATGGAACATTCCAACCCCCTGCTGCGGGGGCGGGGCGGCCCGCGGTTCATCACCGCCGGCGAGATCATGCTCCGTCTGACCCCGCCCAACTACGGCAAAATCCGGGTGTCCACCAGCTTCGAGGCCAGCTACGGCGGCAGCGAGGCCAACATCGCCCTGGCCCTGGCCAACCTGGGGGTGGACAGCACCTTTTTCACCGTGGTGCCGGGCAACAGCCTGGGAAAGAGCGCCGTGCGGATGCTGCGCTCCAACGACGTACACTGCACCCCCGTCATCCTCAGCACCCCGGAGGAGACCCCCACCCACCGCCTGGGCACCTACTACCTGGAGACGGGCTACGGCATCCGCCCCAGCAAAGTGACCTACGACCGGCGGCACAGCGCCATCACGGAGTACGACTTTTCCAGGGTGGACCTGGACGCCCTGCTGGAGGGCTTCGACTGGCTCCACCTCAGCGGCATCACCCCGGCCCTGTCCCCCAGCTGCGCCGGGTTCATCCTGGACTGCCTGAAAGCCGCCAGGGAGAAGGGCCTCACCGTCAGCTTTGACGGCAACTTCCGCTCCAAGCTCTGGACCTGGGAGGAGGCCCGGGACTACTGCACCCAGTGCCTGCCCTACGCGGACGTGCTGCTGGGCATCGAGCCCTATCACCTCTGGAAGAACGAGGAGGACCACAGCCAGGGGGACTGGAAGGACGGCGTGCCCCTCCAGCCCAGCTACGAGCAGCAGGACGAGATATTCCAGCGCTTTGTGGAGCGCTATCCCAATCTCAAGTGCATCGCCCGCCACGTGCGCTTTGCCCACAGCGGCAGCGAAAACAGCCTCATGGCTTACATGTGGTATCAGGGCCACACCTTTGAGAGCAAGCGCTTCACCTTCAACATCCTGGATCGGGTAGGCGGAGGGGACGCCTTTGCCAGCGGCCTGATCTACGCCATGATGCACGGGTACAAACCCATGGACATGGTAAATTTCGCCGTGGCCAGCAGTGTGATCAAACACACAATCCACGGAGACGGAAATATCACGGACGATGTGGACTCCATCCGAAACCTGATGAACATGAACTACGACATCAAGCGCTGACCCGGGCCATGGGAACGGGAACCGTCAAGGCAAAAACGAGGGCTGAAGCCGTTGGCTTCAGCCCTCGCTGTCTCTCCGCCTTACCTCCGGGCGTGGGGGCAGGTCAGCTCCAGGTGGCGGCCGATGTGGGCCTCCAGCCGGGCGGCGTAGTCCTCCCGGCGGGTCCTCCACAGGCGGTACAGTCCGTCCCGGAGGTCCGGGCGGTTCATGATTTTGCCGTAGGTGATGTGCAGCAGCTGCCGGGAGGCGTCCTCCTCCAGCAGTTCCGGCAGCCGCGCGTCCGGCAGGGCGGCGCTCTCCGGCGCCTGGGAGAGCCCGGCGGACACGTGGTAGTATTTCCGGCACTCCTCGAAGACCGTCCGGGCGTACTCGTACACCCGGCGGAACAGGGCGGGGTCCCCGGCGGCGGCGATTTTCAGGGCCTCCAGCCAGCTGGTGCCGGAGGTTTTCAGGTGGAAGCGCTCCCCCGTGGCCTTCCCGATGGCGGGGAAGACGGAGAACTTGTCGGACCCGGAGTGTACGCTGAGTTTATAGCCGAAGTGTTCCGCGATGGCGGCGTGAACCACGATCTCCCGCCGGAACTGGTCCAGGTCCCCCCGGTAGTCGATTCCCTTCTGGAACTCCCCGCAGAACCGGGGGGCCAGAGTGCGAAAGTCCACCCCCGCCAGGCGCAGCTCGTTGGCCGCGAAGTAGTGCTCCTCCGGCGTGGTGGGGGCGTCGGTCTCGTCCATGCTGACCTCGAAGTCCACCGGATGACCGGCGACGCAGTCCCGGTAAACTTCAGCGGCGAAGGCCGCGGCCTCCCCGTAGACGGCCTGGGCCCGGGCCAGGGTCTCCCGGGTGAAGCCCAGAACCGCCCCCTTTAACCGGATCTCTCCCGCCAGATACCGCGCCTCCAGTTCAGGGGAGAGGGGGGCGGAGTCCCGCTCACAGTGGATGTGTTCCGAGCAGTCCAGCGTAATCATGCTCACGCCGCTCTGGATCGCCATGCGGACCTCCCCGGCGGTTTTCAAATGGTCCCCGTCCGCGCCGTAGCCCCGGCGGTAGCCCGCCTGGAGCACCTGGAAGGTCACCCGGTCCAGCAGGGTCTCATAGGTGCCGCCCATCAGCGTCAGCTCCCGCATGGACTGCTGGGCCAGGACGGGGTAGGCGTCGTAGGGCTCCACCGCCCGGATATGCCCCAGGGTGGCGATGCCCAGGCGGTCCCCGGTGCCGATGGTCCGGGCCTCCCCCAGGACCTGCCGGGGGGCCGTCCAGGGCAGCAGCTCCCAGAGCCGCCGGGCGGTCTCGTGGTTCATGGGGAGGCGGTACAGCCCCGGCCCCGCCGGGGTCCCCCCGGAGACGGGGCAGGACTCCCCGGCGAAGAACAGCCCGTCCTCGTCCCCCAGGTCCGCCATGTACAGCGCCCCCTCCGGCAGTTCCGCCAGGGAGGCGGGGTAGGCGTTTTTCGGCAGTTGATATGTCATATGAAGTTCCATCCTTTACAATTCAGTTGATTCACGGTTCTCTCTCGGTGTCCCGGTGGATCAGCAGGACGCTGGTCACCGTCAGCGCCGCCCCCAGAAGGTGGTTCCACAACAGTGGCTCTCCCAGAATCAGGAAGGCGCTGACCGTGGCCGCCAGGGGCTCCACCACGTTCAGCGCCCCGGCGGTGGAGGCCGGAAGCAGCTCGACGGAGCGGAAGGTCAGGAGATAGGGCAGGGCCGAGAACACCAGCAGGTATCCCGCCAGCACCAGCGCCGCCCGCCAGTCCAGGAAGCAGGACGCGGCGGCGGAGAGCCCGCCGGAGAAGGGCAGGCCCATGAACGCGCCGGCCGCCATGCCGTAGAACATCAGCGGCAGCTTGCGCCCCCGCTGCCCGGCCAGCTTGCCGCAGACCATGTAGACCGTCTTCCCAATTCCCGAGGCAAAGGCCGCCAGGACGCCCCAGGCGAACATCCGCCCGCCCTGGAGAATCTCCGGGTTCCACACCACGAAGGCCAGGCCCGTCAGACCCACGGCGATGCCCAGGCGCTTTTCCCGGCTGATCCTCTCGTGGAACAGCGCCACGGAGCAGAGACAGACCATGATGGTAGAGCTGGACTGGGTGAAGGAGCACACGCCCACCGGCGCGAACTGGAGGCTCAGCAGCATGCAGAACTGGACCAGGAACAGCCCGCACACGCCGGTGAAGGCGAAAAAGGCCAGCTCCTTCCCCTTCGCCCGCAAGAGGGCGGGGTCCCTCCGCAGCAGCAGGAGCAGGAAGACCGCCATGCAGAAGAGAGACCGGATCAGCGACAGGTCCTGAAAGGGGATCTGATCGAAGTAGCGGTAGATTAGTTTCAGCGCCGTGTTGCCGCAGCCGAAGAAGATGGTGGCCCCCACGGCGCACAGCAGGCCCTTGCGTTCAGGTTTCATGGCTCGTCCTTTCCCGGGGCCCAAGGCCCCGAGGGCAAAAAGAGGCCCCGATTCTCAGAATCGGGGCCTCTCTGTCACTTGAACAGATGGATATTTTGAAACTGGTACATCTTCACGGATTCCAGCACGTCCCTGTCGTGGTCCTTCATCAGGCGGCGGGCGTCGCTGGCGTTGCCGGCGCGGATCGCCTCCAGAATCAGCTGGTGCTGCACGATGGAGACCTGAGCCCGGTCCCGGGTGATGGGCAGCGAGATGCGGGTCAGCCGCTCAAAGGCGCTGTCCAGGGTGCTGAAAAACACCCGGTTATAGGTCGCCTTTGCCACGGACATGTGAAACAGGCGGTCACAGTGGGCCATCTCCTCTACGCTGTCCAGGTTGATGGTCTTGTGATAGTCGTTGATCCGCACCATTTCCGCGATGTCCTCGTCGGTCCGGCGCTGGGCGGCGTAAAAGGCCGACGCGCTCTCCAGCGCCTCCCGCAGCTCCAAAAGCTCCAGGATTTCCGTGGCGCTGATCCGGGCCACAATGGCGCAGCGGTTCGGCAGCAGCTCCACGTATCCCTCGTAGGACAGGCGGCTGATGGCCTCCTTCACCGGCGTCCGGCTGACGTTCAGCCGGGTGCTGAGCTCCCGTATGTACAGCATCGTACCGGGCGCGTAGGTTCCGTTCAGAATTTGTTTGCGCAGGGTTTGATAGACGTATTCCGCCTTATTGATGACCGGGGGAGACTGTTCCACGCCATCCATCAGCTCTCTCTCCTTTTCAGCATACCGGGGAATACATTTAACTATACGTTCTTGCACTGAAAAAGTCAACATTTTTCCAGCATGTTTTTCAGGAAGGCGTACCCCTGCGCGCCAGTTTCCGCCGCGTCCTCCCCGGGAATGCACTCCAGGGAAACGGTCCCCTGGTAACGGCTGTCCCGCAGGGCGGCGAAGACCGCCGGGAAATCCAAATGCCCCATTCCCGGCGTCAGCCGGTTGGAGTCCGCCACGTGGAAATATCCCAGCAGATCCCCGGCCGTGTGAATTGCGGCGGCCATGTCGGCCTCCTCGATGTTCATGTGAAAGGTGTCCAGGTGGACCCGGCAGTTGCGCAGGTCCCACTTGCGGATAAACCGCACCAGCTCCTCCGACGTGTTGAAGAGATTGGTCTCGTAGCGGTTGATCACCTCCACCAGGAGCGTCTGCCCCCTCTGCCCGGCGTACTCCCCCAGTTCCGACAGCTGCTCAGCCAGCAATCTGTCGAAATCCGGGTCCTCCGGCCTCCGGTTTCCCTTCACCCAGCCGATGACCACGCCGTCCGTGGCCCTCAGCCGGGCCGCCACGTCAATATAGTCCCGCAGCTCCGCCATGGCCCCGGCCCGGTTCTCCGGGTCCGGGGAGGTCATGCACAAGCCCCGCTCGGTGAAGATGCGCCCCGTCACGACGGCGGAGATCCGGCGCCCCTGGGCCTCGCAGGCCGCCAGCACCTCCTCGGCGGGGAAGGTCCCGGCGTCCACCACGTGGACCTCCAGGGCCTCATAGCCCAGCTCACGGGCCCGCCCCACGCACTCCGTCAAATCCCCCCGCAGCACCAGCGGCGCGCTGGGGGCGGCGGAGGTGATGGCCGTGATGGCAAGTTGGTTCGTCACGGCGCGCCCCCTTAATAAGCCAGAGTGTAAATGTGGCGCTCTCCGGCCACCACGGCCCGGACGGCCTCGGGGTCCCGCTGGGTCATCATCTCAATGGGGGGCAGCTGCCCGGCGGGGTAGCGCTCCAGGATGTCGTTCACCAGCTTCTCCAGATAATCCAGGGTCATCTCCACGCCCTTGCGGGCCTTCTCCCCGTCCGCCAGGGAGGCGTCGCCGATGACTCCCTGAGGCTGGCAGATGCACTCCATGCCGCAGGAGCCCAGGGCGTTGTACCACTTGATGGGCCCGTCCCCCCGCTCGGCGGAGTTGTTGATGTGCCCCTTGGGCAGCAGGGGGGCGGCGGGGACCTTCACGGCGCACTCCTGCTTGCAGAGCTCGGGGAACAGCGCCAGGGACCAGGACTGCTCCACCTCGTCGGCGTGGACAAAGGGCGTGTCATAGGGGCCGCCGTGGTCCCGTGTGTCCAGCTCGCCCTTGGCGCAGTTCCAGAAGTGGGTGTAAAGGATGATGGCGGGCACCTGGAACTTCTTGCCGAACTTGTGGATGGCCAGGGGGATGACATAGTCCTGCCCGTGGCCGTTGACCACGATCATCTTGCGGAAGCCCGCGTTCCAGAAGCCCGCGAACACGTAGACCAGATAGTCCGCCAGGGTCTCCTCGGGAATCATGATCGTCCCCTTCTGGCCCAGGTGGTGATAGGGGTGAGAGCCATACCAGATGGGCTGGGCCACGGTACACCCGGTGGCCTTGGCCACCTGCTCGCACAGGCGGGTGTCCAGATAGGTGTCCTCGCCGTAGGGGGCGCTGGGCCCGTGGTTCTCCGTGGAGCCCACGGGGATGAGGATCACGTCGTTTTTCTTCAGCCGTTCCGCCACGTCCCGGTTGGTCATGTTCTGATAGTAGATGCCGTTGTTGACTTCCATGTTCCCGCCCGACGCGGGGATTTGCCACTTGCTCATAATTGTTCCGCCTTTCTCGTTCCGAATTTGTTGCGTACCTCTACTTGCCGGCGGTATTCCTGGCACTTGGTGTCATACCACTGGCATGCCGGTTTTGCGGCTATTATATGCCTGACTGTTTCAAGATTGCAAGTCCAGATTCGACATTTACGGCCTAATTTTAAATTTTTGTAAATAGCCAACAAAAACTTCACAAACATTTTGGAGAAGAGCACAAAAAAACTTTTGGATTTTTCCTTGATTTTTGTCAAAAACGCCTCTATACTAAAAACGATAACGGAACCAGGTGAAAACGGCCGCAGGCCAGGGGCCCAGTTTTCTGTGCTAAGTGGCATGCCAACTGTATGCCGAATGACCGGCCCATAGGCCGCGATTCGGTTCTCAGGCCCTGCGGGAGGCCTCTCAAGTTCGATTTCAGAAGGCCATGGATATTGAGAAAGGAGATGGACACCATATGCCTCAGGAAATGCGGGCGGTCCTGATTCACAAGCCGGGGGAGTTCTCCGTGGAGACGGTGCCGGTGCCCCGGCCCGGCTATGGGGAGGTTCTGGTGCAGGTGCGGTCCGTCGCCATCTGCGGCTCGGACCCCGGCATTTTCGGCGGGAAGGTTTTGCAGAACGGGTGGCCCCCCTACTTCCCCTTTGTGGCGGGCCACGAGTTCGCCGGGAGGGTCGTGGCCCTGGGAGAGGGCGTCAGCACCCTGAAGGAAGGCGACCGGGTGGCCGGGGAGGCCCACTGCGGCTGCGGCTGCTGCGAGATGTGCAAGAAGGGGTTCTACAACCTCTGCTTACAGTACGGGAATCACGCCGCGGGGCACCACCACTACGGGCACAACACCCCCGGCTGCTACGCCCAGTATCAGGTGTACAGCCAGAAGGCCCTGACCCTTCTGCCGGAGAACGTCTCCTATGACCAGGGGGCCATGGCGGACACCGCCGGCATCGCCTACAACGCCCTGCGCCTCACCGGCGTGGAGCCCGGCGGCTGGACGGCGGTCATCGGTCCGGGCCCCATGGGCATCATGGCCATGCGCCTGGCCCAGGCCATGGGCAGCAAAACCGCCGTCATCGGCCGGGGGGCCCGGCTGGCCCTGGCGGGGCGCATGGGCGCCTCGGCGCTGATCGACTTCGAGCGGGTATCCGACCCGGTGGAGGAGGTCCGCCGGATCACCGGCGGCGGGGCCCACCAGGTCATTGAGGCCGCCGGAAGCGGCAACGCCTATTACGAGGCGGTGCAGATGGCCCGGAAGGGGGGCCGCGTGGCCCTCGTCAGCATCCCCGCCCAGGACGGCCAGCAGGCCGCGCTGAAATCCCTCATCATGAACCAGATCACCCTCCACGGCGTCCGGGCCAACCCCAACTGCTCCAAGACGGTGCTGGACATGATGAGCCAGGGGATTCTGGACGTGGACCAGATGATTACCCATCACTTCCCCCTGGAGGAGATTCACGAGGCGTTCGACACCTTTATTCAGAGAAAGAACGGCGCGTTGAAGGTGGTGGTCCACCCCAACGGAGAAAAGGAGGACCTATGATCACATACATGCTCAGCGCCCCCGAGACCATCCAGCCCCTGGAGACGGAGAAGCCCGTCCCCGCCGGGCGGGAGGTGCTGGTCCGCGTGAAGTACGTGGGCATCTGCGGCTCGGACATCCACCTCTACCGGGGCACCTACAGCGCGCCCCACTCCTATCCCCTCCGCTTCGGGCACGAGTGGTCCGGCGTGGTGGAGGCCGTGGGGCCGGAGGTGACCCGGGTCTCCGTGGGCGACGTGGTCACCGGGGACTGCTCCCGCTACTGCGGGAGGTGCCCCGCCTGCGCCCGGGACCGGAACCTCTGCGAGAGCATTGAGAAATTTGGCATCACCATCGACGGAGCCAGCGCCGAGTACATCCTCCGGGACGAGACGTACCTCTACCGGGGGCCGGAGGGCGTGGATTTGAAGCACCTGTGCCTCTCCGAGCCCGTGGCCGTGGCGGCGCACCTGCTCTCCAAGCTGCGCCGGGTAATGCCCGAGGGCTTCCAGGACAAGCGGGTGCTGGTCCTGGGGGGCGGCGTCATCGGCATGAGCGCCTTGATGCTCCTGCGGCACATGGAGGGCTGCCGGGAGGCGGAGCTCTACGACCTGGCCCGGTTCCGCACGGACCTGGCCGCCTCCGAGGGGGCGCGCATTCCCGCCGCCGGGGAGCTGGCCCCCCAGGTGGACGGCAACGACTACGCCTCCCTCTACGCCGCCGCCAAATACGACGTGGTCCTGGAGACCACCGGCGTGGCCTCTGTCTTCGCCAACGCGTTGTACCTGGTGAAGCCCGGCGGCGTGCTGGGCTGCGTGGGCATGACCGCCAAGGCGGAAATCGCCCAGAAGCTGATTGTCACCAAGGCCCTGACGGTTCTGGGCTCCATCGGCGGCACCGGGGATTTCGGCCGCGCCATGGAGTTCATCGCCAGATTCCCCGCCTCCTCCGAGAAATTGATCAGCCATGTCTACCCCGTCGGGCAGGCGGCGGAGGCTTTCGCCACCGCCCGGAACCCGGAGGGGAGCATGAAGGTCGTGCTGTCTCTGTAAGCGGGCGGGCCCCATGGCGCAGTCACAGATTGAGGAGGTACGAAATTGAGCATATCGGTAAACGAGGAAAATGTGATCCTCCGCCTCAGCGGCATTACTAAGCGCTTCCCCGGCACCCTGGCCCTGGACCAGGTGCAGCTCACCTGCGAAAAGGGCAAGGTCCACATTCTGCTGGGGGAGAACGGCGCGGGCAAGTCCACCCTGGTGAAAATCATCTGCGGCGTCTACAAGCGGGACGAGGGCACCATGTGGTACGACGGGCGGGAGGTCCACTACACCGATGTCCGCCAGAGCATGGACGCGGGCATCAGCATCATCCACCAGGAGCTGAACCTCCTGCCGGAGCGGACCATCGCCCAGAACATCTACCTGGGAAACGAGCCCATGGTCAAGGGCATGAAGGGCGTCGTGGACTACAAGAAAATGATCCGGGACAGCAAGGAGCTGATGGAGAGCCTGGGGCTGAACATGAACCCCAACACCCTGGTGAAAAAGCTCAGCATCGCCCAGATGCAGATGGTGGAGGTGGTCAAGGCCCTCTCCAAGGAGGTCAAGCTGGTCATCATGGACGAGCCCACCTCCTCCCTGACCAGCCGGGAGATTACGAAGCTGTTCGAGATCGTGGAGCGGCTGAAGGCCCGGGGCGTGGCCATCATCTACATCTCCCACCGCATGGACGAAATCAAGCGCATCGGGGACCACGTCACCGTCATGCGGGACGGGAAATACATTGATACCGTCTCCGTGCCGGAGGTGGATCTGGACACCCTCATCTCCATGATGGTGGGCCGCCGCATTGAGAAGATGTACGAGCGGAACTACCGCCAGCCCGGCGAGCTGGTCTTTGAGACCAACAACCTCTGCGGCTACCGGTTCCGCAACGTGAACATCTCTGTCCGCAGCGGGGAGATCGTCTCCCTGTCCGGCCTGATCGGCGCGGGGCGGACGGAAATCGCCAAGGCCGTCTTCGGGGACGAGCCCATTGAGGGCGGCAGCTATAAGCTCTACGGCAAGGAGATCCGCCGCACCACCCCCCGCAAAAGCGTGCGGAACTCCATGGGCCTTCTGCCGGAGGACCGGAAGATCGAGGGCCTGGTGCTTCAGATGTCCATCAAGGAGAACCTGACCTCCGCCAGTCTGGGCCAGGTGTTCAAGGGCGGCATTCTCCGAAGCGCCCCCGAGGACGCCATCGGCCAAAAATACGTGGAGAAGCTGAAAATCGCCACCCCCAACGCGGAGAAGCTGGTGGGCGAGCTGTCCGGCGGCAACCAGCAGAAGGTGGTCATCGGCAAGTGGCTGGAGACGGGCTGTAAATTCCTGATTATCGACGAGCCCACCCGGGGCATCGACATCGGCGCCAAAAGCGAAATCTACCATCTGCTGGACCAGCTGGTGGGCGAGGGCTACGGCATTTTGATGATCTCCTCGGAGCTCAGCGAGGTGGTGGGCATCTCGGACCGGGTCTACGTCATGAAGGACGGCGAGATCACCGGCGAGGTGACCCGGGAAAATCTGACCCAGGAAGCGATTATGCGCTGCGCGGTCGGCGGAGAGGGGGCGTGAGGCAGTGAACAACGTGAAGGAAAAAGCGGTCTCCGCGCCGGGGAGCAAAACCGGCGGCGTCTTTGAACGGCTGAACATCCCCGGCATCCTCATCGGAGACATCGCGCTGTTTGTCTTCTTCAGCGTGGTGACGGGAAAGTTCCTCTCTCCCTACAACCTGATGCTCATCGCCCGGAACTGCTGCACGCTCCTGCTGACCTCCACCGGGCTGACCCTGGTGATCCTTATGGGCAAGAACGACGTTTCCGTGGGCTCCACGGTGTCCATGTCGGCGGTGGTGGTGGCCCTGCTGTGCCAGGCGGGGGTGCCCACGCCCCTGGTCATCCTGATTCCCCTGGTCATGGGCCTGGCCATCGGCGCCTTCAACGGCGTTTTGGTTGCCAAGCTGAAATTTGACTACTGGGTGGTGGCCTTCTCCAGTATGAGCATCTTCGCCGGGCTGGCCCTGGTGCTGACGGACGGCGTCACGGTCCCCATCAAGAACCCCGTGCTGGACTATATCGGAAACGGAAAAATCGCCGGGATCTATGTCATCATCTGGATCACGGTGATTCTGGTGGGCCTCATGGTCCTGATCCAGAAGAAGACCCGCTTCGGCTACGACGTGTACTCCATCGGCGGGTCGGAAAACGTGGCCACGGTCAGCGGCATCCAGGTGGCCAGGACCCGGATTCTGGTCTACGCCATCAGCGGGCTTTTCGCCGCCATCGCGGGAGTGGCCATCGCCTGCATGACCAACTCCGGCAGCCCCTCCGTGGGCATCGACTACTCCTTCAACGCCATGGCCGTGGTGGTCATCGGGGGAACCTCCATGTCCGGCGGCAAGGGCGGCATCACGGGCACCGTGCTGGGCACCATCCTTCTGCGCATCCTGGCCAGCGGCCTGAGCCTGATGGGCATCCCCTCCACCTGGCAGAAGGCCCTGATTGGAGTCATCATCGTCGCCCTGATTGTGGCGGACGTGGTCAACGAGCGCCGCAAGAATATCAAAGGCATGAGGAGGGTATACGGACATGTCGCTTAAAGCTAAAAACCGCATCGATCTGCTCTCCCGGTTCCTGATTCTGCTGGTGGTTATCATCGGCCTGGCGATTATGCAGCCCGGCGCGTTCCTCTCCGTCAGCAACCTGTCCCAGGTGGTCTTCCAGCAGACGCCTTTCACCCTTCTCATGGCCTTCGGCATGAGCCTCGCCATCATCTCCAAGGGCATCGACATCTCCATGGCCTCCAACATGGTGCTCTCCAGCTATCTGAGCGCCTCCTACTTCCAGGCCGGGAACTACCTGACGGGCGTCGCGGTCTCCCTGGGGGTGGGCGTCCTCTTCGGGCTGCTGAACGGCATCCTGATCTCCAAAATCAAGATCGAGCCCTTCGTGGCCACCTTCAGCGTGGACTTCGTGGCCCTGGGCCTGGCCTACGTGGTGTGCGACGGCAAGTACGTCTACGGCTTCCCGGACGGGTTCCGGGCCCTGACCAACGGGGCCCTCATCCCCGGTCTGCCCAACATCGCCCTGGTGACCATCCTGGTCTTCGCCCTGCTGTACCTCCTGACCAAGCACACGGTCTACGGCCGCTCCCTCTACTCCCTGGGCCACAACCGCACCGCCGCCAGGCTCTCCGGCATGCGCTCCGACGAGATTGTCATCTCCGTGTATGTCATCAACGGCCTGCTGGCCTCCCTCACGGGCATCCTGTACCTGGCCCGGCTGAACGCGGCGGACCCCACCATCAAGGGCTCTCTGACCATCGACTCCCTGGCCTCGGCCCTCATCGGCGGCATCGCCTTCGGCGGCGGAAAGGGCTCTGTGCTGAACACCGTCATCGGCGCCCTGGTCATCATGTTCATCCGAAACGGAATGAACATCATGGGCGTCTCCACCAACTGGCAGCAGGCGGTGGTGGGCTTCGTCATCCTCTTCTCCGTCTTCTACGAGTACGCCCTGAACCACATCATGGTCCGCTTCGCCGACAAGCGCGGCGGCAAGTCCGCCCAGGCGGCATAACGGTCACGACAGCGTCAGCTGTGTGATGATACACCTACCAACCTACCGGGAGTAAAAAATGAAAAGGAGTAACAACATGAAAAAGATTCTGAGCCTCATTCTGGCCGCCCTGATGTGCGCCGCTCTTTTGACGGGCTGCGGCGGAGACGGCGGAAGCAAAGACAGTGGGGGCGCCAAGGACAGCGGCGGAGACGCCGGCAAGGAAATCCTGGTCATCGTGAAAAACAGCACGGCCCCCTTCTGGATCAGCGTCATGGACGGCGCCAAGGCCGCCGGCCAGGAGCTGGGCTACAACGTCACCTGCAAAACCCCCGTGGACACCGCCGAGGGCTCCGGCAACGAGCAGCAGAGCATCCTCTGTGAGGAGGCCATTGTCAGCGGCGTAAACTGCCTGGTCATCGCCCCGGTGGACTCCGAGGCCATCATCCCCGTCACCAAAAAGGTCAATGAGGCGGGCATCCCCATTGTCAACCTGAACACCAAAATCTCCGACGACACCCAGTACAAGACCTTCGTGGGCCTGGAAAACGTGAACCAGGGCTATGACACCGCCAAGGCCCTGTTCGAGGCCATGGGCGGCTCCGGGAAGATCTTCATCATCGAGGGCTCCACCGGCGCCCAGACCTCCATCGACCGGGTGACCGGCTGTGAGAAGGCCCTGGCCGAGTATCCCGACATTGAGGTGGTGGCCCAGCAGTCCGCCAACTACTCCCGGGCCGACGCGCTGAACGTGGTGCAGAACCTGCTCCAGTCCCAGCCCGACGTGGACGCCATCTTCTGCTGCAACGACGAAATGGCCCTGGGCAGCGCCGAGGCCGTGGACGCCGCCGGAAAAACCGGGCAGATCATGATCTCCGGCCAGGACGCCAACGACGACGCCGTGGCGGCCCTGAAGGAGGGGAAAATCACCATCACCTCCTACGGCAACCCCTACATGCAGGGCTACACCGCCATCCAGGCCGCCATCGACGTGCTGGAGGGCAAATCCGTGGAGAGCTTCTACGAAGTCGCCACCAAGGTGGTGGATTCCTCCAACGCCGACACCTTCAAGGACAACTAATCCCTCTGAGAGAAGGGACCCAGAAAGGAAGTACCTATGAAAGAACATTATTTGTCCACGGAATACCCCAACATATTCTTTGAGGACAGCAAGATCGGCCAGCTGAAAAAGCGCCTGTGGGACGCCTCCGAGGCGGAGATTCAGGCCATCCTGGACGACTACGGCATCCCCTCGGACTCCGAGATGGGCCGCCCCGGCTGCTATATCCAGACCTCCCCCCGGAAGATGGTCATCGAAAAGCGGCACAAAAACGACATTGTCATGATCCCCATCGGATGCACGGAAAACCACGGTATCCACAACAACTCCGGCCTGGACACCTTCATGTGCTCCTCCATCTGCGAGGCCGTCCGCCGCAAGACCGCCAAGGCCGGCCACGAGGTGGCCCTGGCCCTGCCCCCCATCAACTACGGCGGGCACCCCTATCACCACTGCGGAATGCCCGGCACCGTCATGACCTCCGAGAAGTCCATTGTGGACACCCTGATCAACGTCATGCTGGGTCTCTGGGACGACGGCTTCCGCAAAATCATCCTGGTGAACAACCACGGCATGGACTGGATGATGGAATCCGCCATCCAGGAGTTCTTCAAGCGCTATCAGCTGCCCGCCTTCGCCACGGTGGTGGAGTGGCACCGGGCCGTCCGGGAGTTCTTCTATCCCCTGGGAGACGAGCGCCCCGACTTTGTCAGCTCTCCCTTCGTCCACGCCGACGAGGCGGAGACCTCCGCCGCCCTGCTGATGTTCCCCGGCATGGTGGACATGAGCTGTGTGGTGGACGCCCAGGCCAAGAGCATGGGCATGCTGGACGGCGGCTTCTATGACGGCAGCGTGGACTCCTTCCACCGGCCCAACAAGTGGTCCGAGGCCGAGGGCCACCGGGTCATTGAGCGCTTCGGCACGCCGGAGGGCGTGGTGGGCTATCCCTCCCGGGGCGACCCCCGGCGGGTGAAGCGGGCCATTGCCGCCATCTGCGAGTACCTGAACGCCATGGTGGAGGACATCCTGGCCGCCTATCCCGCCGGTCAGGTGCCCGACCCCCGGAAGTTTTCCCTGCGCCCCTACGAGGAGATTGAGCCCTGCCTGCGGGAGCCCCTCTCCGAGGGCTGGAAGAGCGTCCACGAGCTGCCCCGGCGCGGCATGTTCATCGACTGATTCTCTCCTTTCCCCCCAAGGCCCGGGAACCCATCCGCCAGGGTGGGCTCCCGGTTTTTCTTTCCCAAATCTCAACACGAACGGAGGGACCTTATGCTCACATCCATGACCATCACGGACCACATATACGGCGGCGCGCCCTTTGTCTACGAGGGGGACCTGGCCCAGGGCGTAACTCAGGCCGCAAGCCTGGGCTATGACGGCGTCGAGCTGCACATCGCGGACCCGGCGGCGGTGGACGCGCCCGCCCTGGAGGCGGCTCTGCGGGCCTCCAGCCTCAGGCTGACGGCCATCGGCACCGGCCGGGCCTACGTCAATGACGGGCTCTCCCTCACGGACGCCGACGAGGGCCGCCGCCGGGCCGCCATCCGGCGTCTGGAAGGCTTCCTGGCCCTGGCCGGGCGCTTTCAGGCCAAGATCATCGTCGGCTGCATGCGGGGCAACCTCTCCTCTCCCCAGGAGCTCCCCGCCGCCCTGGACCGCCTCCGCTCCGCCATGGAGCGCCTGGACCGGGCCGCGGGGGACGCGGGGGTCGGCATCGTCTTCGAGCCCATCAACCGCTACGAGAATAACTTCCTCTGCACCATGGGGGACATCTCCTCCTTCATCCGCCGGTGCGGCCTGCAAAACACCGGCCTGCTGGTGGACACCTTCCACATGAACATCGAGGAGGCGGACCTCTTCGCATCCATCCGGGACTGCGCGGCGGAGATCCGGTATGTCCACGCGGCGGACTCCAACCGGCGCTATCCCGGGCAGGGGCACCTGCCCTTTGCCGCGCTGCTGCGGGCCCTGCGGGACGCCGGGTACAACGGCGTGGTCAGCGCGGAGTGCCTGCCCTGGCCCAGCAAGCAGGAGGCCGCCGCGGGCTGGATACAGGCCATGCGGGAGCTTCTGCGCGGGGCCGGCTGACGAGGGTGCATGACACAAAATAAGAACCCCCGTAACCGCACTGGTTACGGGGGTATTTCCTGGAGCTGCTACCCAGATTTGAACTGGGGACCTCATCCTTACCAACTGCCATGGCAATATTTTTTGTATATTTTTCGCTTGTTTATAGCCGTTTTTGCTCCATTTCATTTGCTTTCCGACACTCTTTACAAACAGGGTTTCCGTATATTCCACGCCTGTCTGTGGCTGGTTATGTGGTCAGAAACCCTTGCGGCACTTGAGTTTTCAGTCCTAAAGCAACATTGTTCCAGGCCAAGAAAGTGGTCAAATTTGAATCAGGCTGTCTTAAACCGACT